>JAPKCH010000007.1 GCA_026421185.1 Dehalococcoidia bacterium
AGATTTTCCAGCGTATGTATACACCGGCTATCGGGTCGGGACAGGTGATGAACTACCTGAGCCAAACCGGTAACAACGTTCTCAGTGGAGCCGACATGCTCGCTGAGGCGCCCCGGCAGTACAAGTCGAAGGTCGAGTACGCGGACAACCCGATTGCGAAGTCGCTTAGGGACGTTGCTCGTGTTCACACGGCAGGGCTTGGCACACGAATTTTCTACACGACCCACGGTGGCTATGACCACCATGCTCAGGAAGTACCAGCGCACGCACGGTTGCTCCAAGAAATGACCACCGCAATCGAAGATTTCATGCAGGACTTGCGTGATCACGATGCGGCTGAGGAAGTGAACATTCTTGTGTTCACCGAATTCGGTCGACGTATCAAGGACAACGGTTCAGGCACTGATCACGGCACCGGTGGAGGTGCGTTCATGATCGGCGAAAACGTAAAGGGTGGGCTCTATTCTGAGTATCCGTCGCTTGCGGTTGCCGACTGGAAGTTCGGTGAAGATATGGACTTCACCATCGATTTCCGAAGCGTCTACAGCACTATCCTGAATCAGTGGATGGGTCTCGATCCTGTCGACATCGTTGGCGGGCAGTTCGAACAGTTCAATCCGTACACAAAGACGATGGTTTAATCCCAAGGGACAATTTAATGACTAAACCACATGCTTTGCTCAGAGCGGGCTACCCGTTTTATTCCACACTCGGAATGCGCCGCGTTACGACTGCTCCGGCCGATGTTGTAGTTGGAACCGAGCGCGATGTTTACACGCTGAACCGTTTTGCCGGTGAAGGCGGTGAGATCAGGCGTACAAATTGGGATGACGAGGATTTAGGTGATATCGGAAGCGGGTTCATTTGGCCCGTGCAGATGATCTCCGACCCCGACGATTCGCTGGTTGTTTCTGATGAAGGAAATCACACGATAAGTTTCTGGTCGAAAGACGGAGCGAAGCTCAATTCTTGGGGTACTCATGGCTCCGAAGATGGAGAACTTGATCGCCCTTCAGGGATTACTTTTGATGCGAACGGCGACATGTACGTTGTAGACACTCTGAACCACCGTGTTCAGAAGTTCACCGTCGATGGCAAGTTCATATCTTCATTTGGATCGTTCGGCGATGGCGATGGACAGTTCAACATGCCGTGGGGCATTGGAATCGACCCGAACGATGGCTCGATTGTAATTGGCGATTGGCGAAATGATCGAGTACAGAAATTCTCATCGGAAGGTGAGTATTTGCTGCAGTTCGGCACTTCGGGATCTGAACGCGGTCAGCTAAATCGACCTGCTGGTGTGACCATCGATGGGCATAGTGACATCTATGTTGCCGACCGTGGAAATCATCGGGTTCAACTGTTCAATCCTGCTGGCGAATTCGTCGACATATTCCTCGGTGACGCTGTTTTATCGAAGATTGGTCGAACATACATAATGGCAAACCCGAAGGTACTGAGGTCACGGGAAGATATCGATCACGTCGACGTCAAGCGACTACGTGGCGTTATGTCGGTACGGGTCTATGGCGATCTGATGTACATACCCGATTTTGGTTGCCACCGGATTCAGGTGTATCGCAAAGAGGCATATGAACTAACCGAATCTGAGATCTACCCACGTCCAAAAGCACCAACCCTCTACACCGTTTGATGGTTTTTAATTCTTTAGATTTTGGCTGTGTTGGTAGTGGTTGGATGATGGGTATTGCTCAATGCCTATAATGTATGGCTTCGGGGCTCAACGTCGGCAGATGCTCGACGCTGAACTGAAACGACTGATCGACGAAATGCCTCAGCTTGGGATGGAATCTATGTTTTTGGTTGGGCCGTTCGCAAGAGGCGAAGTTGGACCGGGTACAGCGTTGGATCTTGTCGTGGTTCAGGAGACAGACGAACCCGTTCATCGCCGCGCTGACTTTTGGACGACTCATTTGCGACCACGAATCGGGATGAATTTTTACGTTTACACGCTGGACGAGTTTGAAAACCCTCAGAGTCATGATCCCGTGCTTCATGATGCCGCCAACAACGGTGAAAAGGTCTACGGATAGACGCAATGGCTAATCGAGATTCATCTGTAAGTTGGCTGGCTCAGGCCGATGCTGATTTGGAAGCCGCACGAGCGAACGCAGATCAAGATCGTCATGCGCTAGCGTGTTTTTTGTCCTACGAGACTGCGGTGAAAGCAGTGAAGGGATTTTTGTACAAGAAGGGGGCGGAGATGGTGTGGGGTGATCATCTTTCCGATCTGTGCGAAGACGCTATGGCGTTCGATCCATCGTTTGATTTTGTAAAATCAGTTGGTGCGTTATTGGATAAGCATGCTACTGGCGCGCGTAATCCTGATGCAGTCGGTGGGGCTGTGCCTGCGCAACTTTACGACGCTAACGATTCAAGTCATTCGATAGAAATCGCTGGCGAAGTGCTTGAGGCTGTTCGCGTAAAGATATTGGCGGAGTAGTGGTTTTTTAGGTGAAATGACTTCAGTCAAAGTTCCTCTGACCTCGGCATCCAATACGTAATCAGCCCACAGCCTAGCCATCTCATTTTGAGTGAGAGTTAATTTAATTCGTAGCCCACTCTATGGCGGCGGATTGCATGGCGTTTACGCCGGTTTTGAACTCGGAAAAATCGATGCCGTAGTTCCAGTCGGTCCATAGCTCGTCGCTTACGACAAGAATGTTGCAGCACGTTACATCACGATGTTCAGCGACTCGATACATCGCCGAAGTCTCCATATCTATACCGAGAATGCCGGATTCCATGTGGCTAGCGATATCGTCGGTCATCTCTCGGTAGAAACCGTCAGTCGTCCACCAATCACCGCTTGCCGTGCGCCCACCATGCTTTTCGATTAGCGAAGAAAGCTTAGCGAGCATTGCCTGATCGGCAGTTGGGTCGCCTTTGTCCGGGTAGTGCGAGGAAGTTCCCTCGTCGAGAATTTTCACAGCGTTCGGAATCAGCACGTCGCCAACGGGATGGCTAGTATCGATCCCCCCTGACGCACCAACTCCAACAAATGATTCAGCTCCGCATGCAATTAAATCTTCCATCAGCATGATCGTCCCAGGTGCCCCGATTGGAGCGAACGCCACTGTGATTCCACCTTGATTGTTGTCTACAGTACGAAGCCAGAACGTGTCGATGAACATCGTACGAGGAGCCGGAGTGGCTCCAAGCGCATTGGAAAGTTCTTCAGCCCACTTCTCGGTCCAAGTGAGCAGGACTTTCTTACCGACGCGCATATCGTCGAACGATTCGCCTCGGGCCTTTAGACGATTTCCTACGGCCTGATGCGGTGTAAAACGTGGGTGTGACATGAAAGCCTTAGAGTCCCAAGGGGCCTTTGACGCCAGCGAGGTAATCGGCGGCTCCGGCCTGCATAAATTTAGAGGCCGAGCTAACGATCCACTTGATCCCACGTTCGTGCCAGAACAGTGTCTGATCAACGGTTACGCCAAGCGTTCCGGTGTACTTGTCGGCTGCGTTGATTCGTTCGTGCATATCCTGAATTGAGTCGACTACTTTGTCGCTCATGGTCTGCCCTGGAATTCCGAAGTTCACGGAAAGATCGCCAGGCCCAAGAAAGATAGCATCGGCGTTTTCTGTGGCAATAATTTCGTCGGAATTTTCAATACCTTCTAGGGTCTCGATTTGGAGAGAAACGAACGTTTCTTCATTCGATTCCTTGATGTAGGTAGCGAGGTCTTGAAGACCAAAGCGTGCGTTTCGACCTGCGAAAGCCCCACGTTTACCCATTGGTGGGTACTTCACGGCGTCGACGACTTTCTTGCCGTCGGCAGCGTTGTTGATGAGTGGAATCATCACACCTGCGGCACCGGCGTCCATGTACCGCTGGATGTGCTGTTGTTCGTTCAGACCAATGCGCATGATGGCGGTTGTGCCTGAAAGCTCTGCGGCACGAATCATGTGTTCGGCGGTTTCGTAGTCCATTGGCCCGTGTTCACAGTCGATGACCACGAAATCGAAGCCCATCCAACCCATCGTTTCCGTCATTCCGGGTGATGGCAGTCCGACGAATGGTCCTACCGTGGATTTGCCTTCGTTTAGCTTCTGCTTCAGTGCGTTCTTATTCACTCGTATCGCTCCGGATCAAAATTATGATTGTCTGGCAGAACGAGAATACTCGCATGTGGAGCATCGTGAAAGTCTGGCTTGGTACGGATAGTGCGCCGTGGCGGAGCCTTGGGCCTGATGTAATTTTGCTGGAATGGAACGGCGATTGCGTTGGACTAGGACGGGTTTGGGTCAATACCATGTTGGTGTGAACACTTTAGACCAAATATCCGACTACGTTTTGTCGCCTGAGTTTGAACCCGTGAAAGATCTACTTGAACAAGATATTCAAGATGGACTTCATCCCGGCGCACAGTTGAGCATTGCTATCGATGGTGAACTAATTGCCGACTTTGCAGTTGGTGAGAGAATTGTCAATTCCGGTGTCGCACTGACGAACAATTCAGTGATGCCGTTATTTTCATCGGCGAAACCGATTACTGCAGTAGCCCTTGGGGTTTTGGCAGATTCTAAACGTCTGAACTTTGATGATCCTGTCGCTACTCATATTCCTGAGTTCGCTACCAACGGTAAATCAGCAATTCAGATCAAGCACATTATGAACCACACTTCTGGTTTGGCGTATGATGCTCTTGCCGATGGAGGACGTAATCGAGCTGAAGTGATTGCTCGATTAAGTGGTTCAGGCACTATCGACGACTGGATACCCGGCGAACGTTCGGCTTATATTCCGACCGCAGGCTGGCACATTCTTGGTGAGATTATCGAACGGGCAGGCGAAAGTTCGTTCGAATCGTTTGTTCAGGATTTCATTTTGAATCCGGTCGGAATGAACAGCACATTTCCGAATGTTGCCCCCGCGCTAGCTGGCGAACTTGGGGATGCCTTCGGCGTAATGCATGACTCCCGTCAGCAACCGATGACTGTGAGTGCTGCATGCACGCCTGAGCAGCTAGGTAGGTTTATATGTCCCGGAAGCAGCTTTCACGGCCCTGCACATGACATGGTCAAGTTCTACTCGATGTTGCTCAATGACGGCGTTACGTTGGATGGTGAGCAACTTATTTCCGAAGACACGCTAAGTACGTTGACTACACGCCAGCATGAAGGTTTGCTGGATGAAACGTTTGGCGTTGTTATGGATCGCGGATTGGGATTCTTTGTCGACAGTCAGCGACATAGTCCAGCTGCTCCATACGGCTACGGCACTTCTGCATCATCCGTGGCTTTTGGGCATGGCGGTAAAGAATCGTCTTTAGGTTTTGCTGATCCTGAAAAGGGACTTGCAGTATCGTTGGTGTTCAACGGAATGCCAGGCGAACCAAAGCATGATCGTCGATTGAAACGAGTATTGTCGGCGGTTTACGAAGCGGTTGAGGCCGTTGAGTAAAAGATGACATTCATCGTTTTCTTTGTCAGTGTCGTAATCTGACTGAAGCGCCAAAACTTGGGGTATAACGATTGCTTTAGATCAAAGCTTAAGCCTACTACTACGGTTATTAATCGGAATCCGAAAAAAAAATTGCGCATACACGTCATATGGAGTTAGTCTGATTGGGAAATGATTTTTCGTAACATACATCTGACCGACTGCCTCTGTTGCTGTACCACCTCTGAGGAGATGGCACCCTAGGATCGCGCACAAGCACGCACCGTAACGCCAACCCTCGCTAATCGAATGCGGGGTTTTTTTTTGGCAATTACTAATTCATAAAAATACATCTAATGAACCATGCTAAAGTTTCAGCTAAATTCGACCAAATGTTTTTTTCACGTAATGCTTGCTGGTCCGGTTGAGATTTTGTGTTTGGAAAGAATGAGTTCTTGTTAGAATAAAAAACGCCTAAATTAAGTAAAGATAGATATGAACGACTATAGATTTGAAACCCAACAGCTTCATGCGGGCCAAGTGCCTGATCCAACCACAAACGCTCGAGCTGTACCGATTTATCAGACAACCTCGTACGTTTTCGACAGTGCTGAACATGGCGCAAATTTATTTGGGCTAAAAGAGTTCGGGAACATTTACACCCGAATCATGAACCCAACTACCGACGTCTTCGAAAAGCGTATTGCTGCGCTTGAAGGTGGAGTTGCAGCACTCGCAACTTCTTCAGGGCAGTCGGCGCAGTTCATTGCCATCACGAACATGTTGCAGGCTGGTGATCATCTCGTATCCTCGCCGTACCTTTATGGTGGAACTTACAACCAGTTCAAGGCTCAATTCCCTCGAATTGGAATCAACACCACGTTTGCAGCCGACGATACTGCGGAAGCGTTTGAAGCGGCTATCACTGCTGACACGAAGGCGCTCTATCTGGAATCTATGGGTAACCCGCGATTCAATGTGCCTGACCTCGACAAGATTTCGGCAGTTGCCAAGAAACACGACATTCCTCTAGTCGTTGATAACACGCTTGGTGCCGCAGGCGCACTGATTCGTCCGATCGAACACGGAGCTGATGTAGTAGTCGAGAGCGCAACCAAGTGGATCGGTGGTCATGGCACCACGATTGGTGGCGTTATCGTCGACGCCGGTACGTTCAATTGGGGCAACGGAAAATACCCATTGTTCACCGAACCTAGTGATGCTTACCATGGACTCGTTCACTGGGATGCGTTCGGGTTTGGAAGCGATATTTGCAACATGCTCGGATTGCCAGAAAGCAGAAATATTGCCTTCGCAATGCGGGCACGTCTCGAAGTTTTGCGGGATTACGGCGCATCGCAGTCTCCTTTCAACTCGTTCTTGCTACTGCAGGGGATCGAAACTCTCAGCTTGCGAGTTGAACGACACACCGCTAATGCTTTGGAACTCGCAACGTGGTTGGAATCTCACTCAGCGGTCAGTTCCGTTAGCTACCCAGGTCTGAAGTCCAGCCCTTACTACGATCTCGCAAAGAAATACACATTGCGTGGTGCAGGTGCGATGTTGAACTTCGAGCTCAAGGGCGGCTACGACAAGGCTGTTAGCTTTATCAACAGCGTGAAACTCGCAAGCCATTTGGCAAACGTGGGTGATGCCAAGACTCTTGTGATCCACCCATCTTCGACCACACATGAACAACTTTCAGAAGAAGACCAAATTGCTTCGGGTGTGACGCCGACGATGGTTCGAGTTTCAGTAGGACTTGAGCACATCGACGATATCAAGGACGACTTCGAACAAGCGTTCGGAGCGTAATAGCTAGTTCGATAGCAAACAACAGTGCCGGTCACGAGCCAGTGAAATCCCTCGTGATCGGCGACTACTCCTATGACTTTAATTCTTCCAACCAACTATCACGCTCTTCCACAGATCGAACAGAATCGCGTGAAGTGGGTTCCGGTTCCACAGGCTAAGAAGCAAGATATTCGTCCTCTTAGGATCGGCATAATGAACATAATGCCGATCGGTGAACAGTACGAATTCAATCTGCTGTTGCCTTTAGGATTGTCGGTTTTGCAGATCGAACCAGTTTGGATTCGATTGGAATCCCATCAGTACAAAACGTGGGAGCCGGGTCATATCGACGATCACTACGTTAGTTACGCAGAGGCGATAAAAGACTCGATGCTCGACGGGTTAATCATTACTGGTGCTCCTGTTGAGCATCTCAAGTTCGAAGAAGTTGCGTATTGGAACGAGTTCACTGAGATAGCGAAGCACGCCCGAGCACATACTCCGAATACGCTGGGTATTTGCTGGGGAGCGTTTGCACTTGCTTACTTGGAAGGCATTAGCAAAGTAGATTTTGAACAGAAATTGTTTGGGGTTTATGAGCTGAATAACCTCGATACTGAGCACTTTATTATGGGTGCGATGGACGACGCATTTCTTTCACCTCAAAGTCGGATGGCAGGAATGTCTGACACCGAACTTTTGCTAGCGCGAGATCGAGGTGATATCAATCTTTTGGCGCATGGTAAGGAATCGGGTTACACGATTTTCGAGACCAAAGATCAAAAGGTACTGATGCATCAGGGACACCCGGAATATAGCTCGGGGAGACTTGCGTACGAAGTGCTTAGAGATGCTGGTGATGATTCAGTGTCACTAGTTCAGAATTTTGATCCATCGAATCCGGTGAACCGATGGCGGATGCACCGGAATACGTTCTTCCATCAGTGGCTGCGGTATTGTTACACGCAGATTAGTTTGCGATAGCTTCGGGATTTTTCATCCTTGGCTATATTTAGGATCGGAGTGGGTCTAGCGTTGTGAATCCCCTCAACTTAGGGAGAAAGGACATGACCCGTACTATCCTTTGAAGACGGTGTCGGGAATGTCTCGGTTTATAAGCAATCGACGTACTCGTTTGAGGATTGCGTCTGCGATTCGGTGACCCGCCTGATCGGCTTTGATCACACACCATCGAGGATCGGTCTTCGACAACTCCAAGTAGCCTTTGCGAATGTTCTGGTGGAACTTCAACGGCTGTTCCTCAAAACGTCGCTGGCCTTCGTCGTCGACTCGTGTAGGCGATTTGTCGTCGGGAGCGCTGAACAGGTCAGGCTCGTTTGAGACTCTCGACAAGCTAACTTTCGGGTCGAGATCGAGAAGCACTGTTAGGTGTGGTTCGAATCCAGCAGTAGCGATATCGTTGAGCTGCTTGATCGTTTTCAGATCTCCACCACGTGCGTATCCCTGATATGCGAGGGTTGAATCTATGTATCGATCGAGAACAACTATCTTGCCTTTATCGAGGGCAGGGCGGACGGTTTCAAACATGAGTTGAGCACGCGCTGCTTCGAAAAGTAGGGTTTCGGCAAGCGGTGAAGATGTATTGGCTCGTTTGATCCAGCGTCGCACGTTGTTTCCTAGATCGGAACTGCCGGGTTCTTGGCAGTGGATAGTGTCGATTCCGAAGCCCTGAAGCTTGTGGAATAGACGTTCTGCCTGAGTCGATTTACCGACTCCTTCGCCACCCTCGAAAGTAATCAGAATCCCGTTTTTCACCGTGCGCTTTTTCATGCGCTCAGCTTCGGCTCCAAAGTCCATTTCTTCCTGCTGTTTAGCAGTCAAGTTTCAATCCTCGTACTTGCAGTGAATTAGGCAGTGCCTCGCCCAAGGTTAATAGTCAGAAGCCTATCGTTTGCGACGGCGAATTACAACGCGCCGAGAGGGCTCTCTGCCCATGCTAGCGGAGCCAAGATTGCTGCGAGAGGCAAGACCGTGTTGAAGCCGCCGAACGTACGGTGGCTGCGACATTAGCTCGACACGCTGTTCTCCAGATACCACTCGACTGATTGCAGCTTCGGTTTCGTTCAAAGCTTCGCGTGATCGTCCGCTCTGGTTGTGCTCTTCGAAATTGCTAGTGTCGACGGTGTTAACCTTAACTTTTTCTTGGCTAAAACGTTTCAGGAACTGCCTGATTTGTTCCTTTGTTCCACGTCGAAGAACGTGGACCATTATGCCATCTCTTTCGGCTCTACGAACGGCAGTTGGACGTCGGCCGTAGTGAGATTTCGTAGTCACGAAAATCTCTCCGTCATCGGCAAAATCAACTACCTCAATTGGAGCGCCAGTTTCTTTAATGATTTCAGTAATTGCAGTCTTTGTAATTCCGAAAGGAAAGACTTTGGTTACGACTTGCTTCGGAAGCTCTGGTGACCCGGACGCCTCATCGTATTGACTGAGGTCTAACTCAGAAGGTCGATTCCTGATTCGTGGCGCTCGCTCGCGGCGATCCTGCCCTTCGTCACGATCGCGTGACGAACGTCGTCGCCCTACGTCGTTGATATCGAACGGTGCTGGAGCGAATTCAGATTCTGAGCCAGCGAGTTCTTCGACTTCGGTTTCAACTCGCCCATCGGACTGGAGCCGACGCACTTCCTGAGGAATAGAAATTCCGCGTAGCATACGGTCGACAGCTGTGCCTACTTCAGGGTGAATGGCGACAGCGTTTCGTTCACGTATTTCTACGACGATATCGAACGTGGGTTCATGCTTGCGTTCTAGAACTGTTTTCTGAGTACGACGTCGGCGCGCTTCGATGTCACCGAGCGTGACAGTTTGCTGCCCTCCGACGAGGTCGGAAAGTGTTGGGTTCGACATAACGTTGCCGAGCGTGTTTCCGTGAGCGGTTGCTACGAGTTGCACGCCACGTTCTGCGATAGTTCGTGCGGCGAGAGCTTCTAACTCGGTGCTCATTTCGTCGATCACGATGACTTCGGGCATGTGATTTTCGACGCCTTCTATCATCACTTTGTGCTGAAGGCTTGTGTTCGCAACCTGCATACGGCGAGCGTGCCCGATTGCTGGATGAGGAACGTCGCCATCGCCAGCAATTTCGTTGGAGGTATCAACTACGACGACTCGTTTCTGAGCCTCATCAGCTAGTACGCGTGCGGTCTCCCGAAGGATGGTGGTTTTACCGACACCGGGACGGCCAAGAATGAGGACACTTTTTCCTGAGCGTATAAAGTCTTCAATCAGACGGACTGATCCGAAAACGGCTCGACCGACACGGCATGTCAGTCCGACGGGTTCGCCTGCGCGATTGCGCATAACAGATATTCGGTGAAGGGTGCGTTCGATTCCGGCTCGGTTGTCGTCACCGAAGTGACCGACGTGCTCAACGACGTGGGCTATCTGCTGACGTGTAACTTCGACATCACTAATCTCAGCTTGCACAACCGAAAACCGTGCTTCCGGGTTTCTACCAAGATCTAGTACTACTTCAACTAGATCGCCAATATCTTCTCGTGCTCTGAGGTTTTCGGCGATTTCAGAAGGGAATATGTCGATGAATGCTTCGAGATCGTCGACGATCTGTGCGGTGGATTCTGCCAGTTCGAATTTCTCCTAATTTCGTGGTTACTTGATAGTTAGCAGATTTTACGGACTAATTGATCGTTGCAAATGCTTTTTTTGCCTCAGTAACGGTCTGTGCAATCGGTTTTACCATCACTTCATATTGGGCCTGCTCAGTGAAGCCAAGTGAAACTAGTAGATACGAAAGGGCAGGTCGATATTCTGGGACGATTGAAGTCGCTGGAACATCCTCACTTTCTTCCAATGCTGCCGCTAGCAGTTCAGGAATGTTAGATTCTGTTTCTGCAGCCCAATTAATGTTGAACATGTGGCCCGAACGTGTGGAGTTTCTCTGAACGAGGGCGCCGATGTCGCCATTGCCTATATCGAACACCCATTCCGATGTTTTTCGCCCCAAATGTTCAGAGCTAGCGAGCCAATCCTGTGTGGTTTGACCCTGCTTCATTCGAACTTCTATAGGTGTAGTGGCGTTATGTAGATTGAACAAAGCATGATCGTCAACTGATGTTCGAGGGCGAAGTTCGATCGAACTATCAGGTATAGCGATGTTGTTTACGGACGTACTGGCGGATTCCAATCGAAAGACCGTTTCGCGCTGTACCACAGAATATCCGGCTCTTCTTGCGTCATCAAATAGGGCACTGTTCGTTGGTATACGAATGAAAATTCGGTGTGCGCCGGCTCTGGCAGCAGGAACAGCGACCTGTTCTAGAAGATCAAGTGCTAACTCAGGTTTTGAATTACGAAGATAGAGTTCGCCAACTTCCCATGTATGTGCTCCTGAGCGTGGACCTGCTCGAAGTACACCGTCGATCCGCCCTCGGTGCGCCTCTACCCAGTAGCTTTTCCACGCGCGGGGTGACAGGGCAATGCTTGCATATTTAACTGTTGGAAACCCACTGGGTCCGCCTCGAAGTGCATCTACTAAAGTACATGTTTCACCCTGATCCGACGACTGTCTGAATTGCAGCAGTCCAGGAGAATCTGTTGGGTGAAGGTGGCGGATCATACCGTGGCTGGGGTTTCCTCCGTGGTGTGGCTGACGTGATTTCGACGGGTTGAATCGATTTGAGCCTCTTCAGCCAGTGTTACGAACAGCGAGTGTAATCGGGTGTCTTTAGTAAGTTCCGGATGGAACGAACTCGCAAGCACTCGACCGCTTTTTACTGCGACAGCCTGTTCCGGTGTGCCATCGGTCTTAGCGGGAATGATAGCCAGAGTTTCGACGTCATCGCCGGTGTCTTGAACGATCGGTGCTCGGATGAACACTGCACGCATAGGATCGCCTTCGATTCCTTTGATATCAAGCTCAGCTTCGAAGCTATCGACCTGACGACCGAAGAAGTTTCGCTCTACTCCAATATCGATGAAATTTAGGGGAGTTGGGTAGGGGTTTGCTAGTTTGCGAGCGATCACGATCATGCCGGCGCACGTGCCCCAAAGCGCCATTCCGGACTCGACGTGCGAACGGAGATCATCAACAAAATCGAACATGTGAAGCAGTTTTACAATAGTCGTGCTTTCACCACCGGGAATGATTAACCCATCGATTTCGTTAAGTTGTTGAACTTTACGAATCTCAATGGCATTAATCCCGATCAGATCGAGCATGTGTATGTGCTCGGCGAAATCGCCCTGCAGCGCAAGTACACCGATGCGAGGCTGCCCCTGCACCGGTGTAGGGTTTACGTTCAAGTTGTTTACCAACCTCGGGTCTGAAGTTGCTGATCTTCAGGAATCTTGCTAGCTTCGATACCAGGCATAGCGTCACCGAGTCCACGAGAGATTTCGGCAAGCATGTCAGGATCATTGAAGTGGGTCGTTGCTCGAACAATAGCGTCCGCCATCTTAGCCGGGTTGTCGCTCTTGAAGATTCCTGAACCAACGAACACGCCTTCTACACCTATCTGCATAAGCAAAGCAGCGTCAGCTGGAGTTGCTATACCACCAGCAGCGAAGTTCACAACCGGAAGCTTTCCGGTGCGGGCAACTTCAACAACGAGCTCGTAAGGAGCGCCGTAGTCACGTGCGAGTGTCATGAGTTCTTCGCTAGGAGCGTTCTCAATCGTGCGTATGTCGGCCTGAATCTGGCGAGCGTGCGTTACAGCGTGAACGATGTCACCTGTACCAGCTTCACCCTTGGTGCGAATCATAGCTGCGCCTTCGCCGATTCGGCGAAGTGCCTCACCGATGTTTCGTGCACCACAGACGTAAGGCATTTTGTACTGCCATTTGTCGATGTGGTAAGCGTTGTCGGCTGGAGTTAGAACTTCAGATTCGTCACAGTAGTCGACACCCAGTGCTTCGAGGATCTGGGCTTCTACAAAATGACCGATTCGAGCCTTAGCCATTACTGGAATGGATACAGCGTCTATGATGCCTGAGATAAGGTCAGGATCGGACATTCGTGCGACTCCACCGTCTCGGCGGATGTCTGAAGGTACGCGTTCGAGAGCCATAACTGATACGGCACCGGCGTCTTCAGCTACTTTTGCCTGGTCTGGAGTTACGACGTCCATGATAACGCCGCCCTTGAGCATCTGGGCTAATCCGCCCTTTACTCGCCAGTCGCCTACTTCAGGCTTAGACATTTCTTTCCAACGCTGTGCGCCTGCCGCGCCATTCGTTGATGTTGCCATTTTTGTGGTCCTTCCGGCTTTTACATTTAGACTGAAGCTTTGCTTCAAATCGAGGTGAAATGTGATCGCGACACCGAACCCGCGCCACACCTTTGCGACATCGTGACGCATTACACACAATTATACGCCCGCATAAGCGTGAAGACAGTTTTTTGAGAGTGGGATGGTGTGCCTGATTTTCCGGGCGATGGTGCAGGCGTATTAGTTAACCAAAATCACACCTGATCAATTACTGAGAACCTAGTCAAGGGCTAGCCGGAGCGGGCATCGGATATTTGGTACGGTCGATGTCTGCGGGTCGCTTACTAACAGTTTCGACTATATTCCTACTATTAGGCTTGTTCAGCCACACCAAGTTGGATGTCTTATATGCCGGCTTAGGTGCGGTTCAAAACTCCGAGTTTACCGAAAGTTACTTACATGTTTGAGAACGGTATTGAGGTTAATGAACAGCTCTTATCGAATTTGTCGATTGCTCTTTCCATCCGCTATCAACCGAACGACATCGACTTCGCGAGAAGTTAGTTCAGAAGGGTGAACAATTCGCTCTTATCTGCTATCCGTACTTCGGTGAAGGATTAAAAAAAAAGACCGTAGCAATGAGTGCCACGGTCTTTTAAATTTTCGTTATTCTAGCTCGCCAGCAAATCAAGGTCGGAGACTAAATGCCTTTTTCGACCATGAAGTTAGCGAGATCGGCAGTTCGTGAAGAGTAACCCCATTCGTTGTCGTACCAGCCCACAACTTTCACGAAGTTATCACCAACCGCAGAGGTTGCGAGGGAGTCGATTGTGCAGGAGTTAGGGTTGCCGATGTAGTCGACAGATACCAGCGGTTCTTCGGAGTAGCCGAGGATGTGATGAAGGGAGCCCTTCATCGATGCCTGTCGGTAGGCTTCGTTCACATCAACAAGCGATGCCTTGCTCTCGAGCTTTACAGTGAGGTCGGTAACCGATCCCGTTATAACTGGAACACGGTAAGCCATGCCGTCGATCTTGCCTACGAGTTCTGGAATAACAAGCGTTACGGCTTTTGCTGCACCGGTTGTTGTTGGGATGATGCTGTTGGCGGCAGCACGTGATCGACGTAGATCGCTGTGGACTTGGTCGAGGATTTTCTGGTCATTGGTGTAGGCGTGGATGGTCGACATCAACGCACTCTCGATGCCGAAGCTGTCATGTAAGACTTTAGCCATCGGAGCTACACAGTTTGTTGTGCAAGATGCGTTCGATACAACGTTGTGAACGGCTGGGTCGTACATACCATCATTTACACCGAGTACAACTGTGATGTCTTCATTCTTGGCAGGTGCCGAGATGATGACTTTCTTGGCTCCGCCCTTGAGGTGCCCAGCAGCCTTTGTGGCATCGGTGAAGAATCCGGTTGATTCGATTACGATTTCAACGCCAACGTCTCCCCATTTTATCTTGGAAGGATCTCGCTCGGAGAATGATGTGATACTTTGCCTATCGATGATCAGTGCGCCGTTTTTTTCTTCGACGGTGCCTGAGTATCGACCGTATGTGGAATCGAATTTGAACAGGTGGGCATTTGTTACAGCGTTACCCAGATCATTAATTGCAACTACTTCGAGAGTATCGCTGTGTCGTTCCGAAATCGTTCGGAATACCTGTCGGCCGATTCGCCCGAATCCGTTTATTCCAACTTTCGTCTTTGCCATTTCGCCCCCCTTACTTGACTGCTCGTACTTACTTGATTTTGATGAAATGATTGTCTGCTATTTAGGGAGAACTCGCTTGCCTGCGAATTGAGCCTTGCTTCCGAGTAGTTCTTCAATACGAAGAAGTCTATTGTATTTTGCGATGCGCTCACTTCGAGCTGGCGCACCTGTTTTGATCTGGCCAGCGGATGTTCCTACTGCCAGATCGGCGATTGACGTATCTTCTGTTTCGCCTGAACGGTGACTAATAACAACGCCGAAGTCTGAGTTTTGTGCGAGGGTTACTGTGTCGAGAGTTTCAGAAACACTTCCGACCTGATTTAATTTCACTAGAACCGCATTGCCAGCTTTGGTATCGATCCCCTGCTGAAGGTAACGTGCCTGAGTAACGTACAGGTCATCACCTACGAGTTGTATGCGATCACCGGTCTTAGCGGTTTGAACTTCCCATCCTGACCAGTCGTCTTCTGCAAGCCCGTCTTCTACTGAGTAGATAGGGAAGTCGTTTGCGAGAGTGGCGTATTCCTCGACCATCTCTGCACTGGACAGCTTCCGGCTTTCTCGTGCGAGGTTGTAGATGCCATCGACATAGAACTCGGATGAAGCAGGGTCGAGTGCGATGAATACTTCTTCGCCGGGCTTGTAGCCAGCTCCTTCGATTGCGGCCGTGGCGTACTCGAGAGCTTGTCTGTTCGTGAGCCCCTGTGGAGCAAATCCTCCTTCGTCACCTACAGTGGTTGCGTGTCCATCTGTGTGAAGCTTCTTCTGGAGCCATTGGTACATCTCTGCGCCACAACGAAGAGCCTCTGAGAATGTTTCGATACCTGCAGGCACGACCATAAATTCTTGAAAATCGGTCGAGCCCATTGCGTGAGCGCCGCCGTTGAGGACGTTGAACATTGGAACAGGCAGTTCAGTAGGCGAATCGTTGCCTGAGAGTTCGGCGATGTGCTCGAACACTTCTTTGCCAGAACTTACTGCGGATGCTCGGAGAGCTGCGAGTGAAATAGCGAGAATAGCGTTTGCACCGACTCTGCCCTTGTTGGCTGTGCCGTCGAGATCGATCATCACTTTGTCGATCGCTCGTTGATCGGTAGCTTGAAGTCCGGTTACTGCCTTACCTAGCTCGCCATTTACCGCCCCAACAGCCTTCAAAACACCCTTGCCGTCAAATCGGTTGTTATCGGCGTCTCGAAGTTCCACTGCTTCTCGGCTACCCGTGCTGGCTCCAGATGGCACAGCAGCTGAAGCCGTAGTGCCATCGTCAAGAATGACGGTTGCGCCTACGGTTGGGTTGCCTCGTGAGTCGAGGATTTCGTGTCCGATTACCGATGTGATTTTGGCCATGTGTTTGCTTTTTTCTCTATTTTTGACTGATCGTGCTGCCTTATTAGGCTGCTGCGTTCAAATAGTTCTCGCTACCGTCACCCGTTATAGTGCAAGTGCAGTGCTTTGTATTGCTAGTAGGTTTTCGATTCCAGTTTCAGCGAGTCCTAGCATTTTATCGAGCTGTGAACGAGAGAACGTGGCTTCTTCACCAGTCCCCTGAAGTTCGACGAACTCGCCAGCGCCGGTCATTACTACGTTCATGTCGACGTCCGCTGATGAGTCTTCGTTGTAGTCGAGGTCGAGTACTGCTACTCCGTCTACAATACCAACGCTGATTGCGGCAATGGAGTCCCTGAGCGGGATCGATTCAATAGTGCCTGCTTCGAGCAATCCCGTGAGTGCTTGATGTAGGGCGACGTATGCTCCGGTGATCGAGGCTGTACGTGTTCCGCCATCGGCTCGAATAACGTCGCAGTCTAGAAGGATAGAAATTTCGCCCAATGCTGACAGATCGGTTACTGATCGGAGCGCCCGACCAATAAGCCGCTGGATTTCCTGAGTTCGCCCGCCAACTTTGCTTCGTTCACGTCGTACGCGTTCGCGTGTCGAACGTGGAAGCATTGAATATTCAGCAGTTACCCAGCCTGTGCCTTTACCTCGCAACCAGGGTGGAACTCGGGTTTCTACAGTCGCAGCACACATCACGATGGTGTTTCCTGTTTCGATGAGGGCTGAGCCTTCAGCATCTGGAACGTAACCGGGTGTGATTTTGACCTGGCGCTGCGTTGAATTTGAGCGGTTATCCGATCGGACAAGAGTATTTTCTGACAAATCTATGGTTCCTTTAGTGAATCGACCAACAATTTTACCAGTGAATTCTCAGTTTTCTTTAACAATTGTTTTGGCATTGCGTTTCAATTCGATGCTTTGGTGAACCATCGGGCTGTACATTCCGATAATGTTGACCACGAAAATTAGACTAGTGTTTGTAGAACATGAAATGGATTAGGTACTGGCAATGCGTATAGCGGTAATGGGTGCAGGAGCTGTCGGCGGTTATTTTGGTGGCTTACTCGCCAATCAAGGTGAAGACGTTGTATTGATAGCGCGTGGTGCACACGGCGATGCCATCGCCAAAAACGGATTGCAGGTCGATAGCCACTGGGGCAAATTTAACGTGAAGGTCGCAGTGACGGACGATCCTTCGACAGTTGGCGAGGTCGACTTGATTCTTCACTGCATCAAGCTCTACTCTAACGCCGATGCGTTCCCTTCAATGAAGAGCATGATTGGCGAAAACACAAATATCCTGACAATTCAGAACGGTGCTACTGCGGGACATATTCTCGGCGCTGAATTCGGTGATAAGCACGTGCTTCAGGGTGCTACTTACATCGAAACTGGCATCGCTGGACCGGGGCACATACACCAGAGCGGTTTGACTGCGATGATCGAATTCGGTGAAGATGATGGTTCGCAAACCGAACGAACTGCAGTTATCAAAAAACTGTTTTCACGTGAAGGCATGCAGGTCGTTGTCAGCAGTAATATCGTCGACACGCTGTGGGCCAAGATGGTAGCTGTAGGTTCGATCGGGTCTGTAATGGCAGCGTCTCGAGCTACTTTCGTAGAAATTCTCGCAAGCCCGCACGGCGAACATACTGTCCGCACAGTGATGGAAGAAATCGTCGCCGTTGGGCAGTCGCAGGGCGTTACGTTCCCACCACGTTATGTTGAATCGAAGATGAAAGATGCGATTGGTGAGGCGGAAGAAACTCAGGCATCACTCCAGTACGATCTCGATAATGGTAGGCCTTTAGAACTCGACGATATTCTTGGCGCAGTTGTGAAAATTGGCCGAGATGCCGGCATTCCGGTTCCTGCAAGTGCTGCGCTAGTTACAGTTCTCGATAAGTTTAAACAGGGCTCGTAATAAATTTAGTTATTGCGTAATTACTGAATCCAATTGGAGAAACTCGTGACAACCGAACCTGCAATTTCAGATGAGATACTCGCTAAATTAGGTGAGCTTCCGACTCAGACACTGATTGATGGACTTTGGGTGGACGGCTGGCCACAGGCGATGATTCACGGTTCTCGAGCTATCTTCCCTAGACAGAAGATGGTAGGTAGGGCTGTGACGCTACGATTCGTACCGCATCGCCCTGATGTCCTTAAGGACAAGCCAAAAGCCGAAGACTCACCTGAGTACGTAGCTTTCGAGATGTGCGGACCAAATGAAGTGCTTGTTGCTTCTTCCGTTGGTCCGTGGGAGTCGGTTGGTGGAGATATCAAGTTCTACCGACTCGCCCAACTAAAGATTGGCGGATTGGTTACTGACGGTTCAGTTCGCGACACTGCTGAATTGAAGGATTACGGATTCCCTGTTTTCGCTCATTCGTCTACCGCCAAGCAAGGGCCTGCAGTAATGCAGCCGTGGGGCGTGAATGATGTCATCGAATGTGGAGGCGTTGTAGTTCGACCTGGTGACGCGATCATCGGCGATGACGATGGAGTCGTGGTTGTTCCAGCAGCGATGGCTGAACGAGTGCTTGAAATAGCAGCTGAACGTGAAAAGGTTGAAGTGGTTATCAAGAAGGAACTTCGCAAGAATCCTGGATCACCGGGTAAGTACTATCCGTTCAACGACAATACGTGGAAACTGTTCGAAGAGTACAAAGAACGCGGCGAAGCGTAATCGGTAGCTCTCGAATCTTTTTGTAGGCGATTGCCGTTAGTCGACTAACGGAGTTCCATCAGGACGTAATCCGCGTGCTGCCATTCGTTGAGCTCGCTTTTCGAAGTTAGCGCAATCTTCACAAACGCTTTCTGGAATGATGCCCCAGCCGATCAGAAATCCGAAGATTTTGCAACCGAGGCAGTATCCGAATACGCTCTCCAAGCCTGCGGCTAAGATGAGACAGCCGAGAACGGTATATGCAGCTCCGTTCAATCCGAACCCTAATGATAGGACTGCCGCACTAACGCTAAATACAATACCAATCGAAGCAGCAAATCGCTTTGGTGGTCCTGCAACTGGTCGGTAAGGTAGGTTGAATTTTGGAACGATGATCTTCGTGACGATGTATGCAAGAGGACTGAGACGAGCTCCGGCAGCTACACGTGCAATGAAGCCGTATGCAAGCACCAGCGTGATCCACGGCTGATCGAACACGATAGTTGCGATTGCCATGAGCACGACCCCACCGGCGACCACTCTTGCGACGCTGGCGTTGATTGGGTGCGGGAAGCTAAAGAATGAGGGCTTGCCCTGAGAGTCAGTTGTCATTGATTGATGTATTTTTGTGAATTAGTAATCGTCAAATAATCCCCCCTGCTTTCAATTAGCCAGGGGGGCGTTCCAGTGCATGCTCGTGCCCTGACCTACAATGCCATCTCTTCAGAGGTGGTACTGCAACAAAGACTGTCGGTTAGGTGTACGGGAAGACACACCATTTAGAGCTTAACGTAACCCCAAATGGTGTGTATGCGCAATTATCTTTTGCGGATTTAGAATGACCCATCGATTAGTAGCTGTTCTAAAAGTAAGATGCGAGAAATCCCACACAGATCCTACAAACGTCTTATTGGAGGCTTACACATTAGTGGTTATATAGATATCTCACGAGGACGAGTAAGTGATGCGATCGGCTTTTTCTGCATCATGTAAGTGGCTATTTCAGCTACGTACTACGTAGTAGGAATTACCGGCAGTACGATTCTTGATGGGTGATTGGCACCGGTGTGAATCGTGTTGTCGGCTTTGATCATTTTTGTGTGACGTCCAACGGGTTCGCCCGTGTTTGGATTAATGTCGAATCGTGGGAAGTTCGAGCTCGATACGTCGAGACGTATTCGATTCCCCTTCTTGAACACGTTTGATGTAGGCCACAGCGTGATAGAAACTTCGACGGCTTCACCGGGAGTCATCATCTTGGGTTCGGTCCATGAATCACGATATCGGACACGCTGAATCGTATCGACCAAATTAAGGTGATAACCCTCTGGGTAATCGTCACTGTGCGGGTAAACGTCGATTAGCTTGACGGTGAAGTCGGTATCAAGCGCTGTTGAAGAAACCCATAGCTTGATCATCACTTCACCAGTCACTTCTATGTTGTCTTGTAGCGGGTCAGTCTCGAACGCTAATACGTCGGAACGATCTTTCAGCAGTTGGTACGGTTCCTCGGCTCCGATCCACTCAGAGCTTTCCTTTTGATGGAAACCACCTGCAGCGATTACCTCGCCGAGATTGTTGCGAGCGAGCGTCCACTGATCGAGAAATTCTGGGACATTGTCAGGATCGGGACCGTCGTCTTCAGGCGCAAGAATCTTGAACATACCTACGAGCTGACCACCAATGGTAGGTACAGGGTGCTCAGGATCATATGTGTACGTCAGCGAGTTATCGTCTTCCATCGCCTCGAACGAATCTAGTGAGCCATCTTCGTGTAAGTAAAGAGTTTGAAATTGCGCCCGTTCAAGAGGCCATTCGTTTTCGTCACGCCAGAAACCGCCGTGGTTCAAGTGACCCTCAGGCGTTTTTTCACCGTGGCCCGTTCCCATAACGTAAATGCGCACTGATGGATCTTTGTCGGGCGCTGCGAAACCTTTCAAATGCTGATCGAAAAACTTTAGACGTTCGACGTTATAAATCTCGTTGCCCCAGACACTTTCTTTCCCGGTGTCTGTATCTCCATGCCACTGACCAGTGGATCTTGTACCACCGTGTCACCAGGCGCCCAGAACAAGCCGTGTTGCCGATTCGTTCTGCTGATTCATTTGGGTGAAGTAGTTAGCGGTAGCGCCGGCGAAGTTGTCGTACCAACCACAGGAAACGGTCATTGGAACATCAGCGTGTTGATCGAAGTACGGTTCTTGGTTTGCAGATTCTTGATCCCACCATTCGTCGTACTCACCACGGTAGTAGTAGTCGAACACGGTTTTCTCAAGATCGGGAGCGACCCTGAGAGCGGTTTCGCCGGGCTTCAATGGAAATCGTTGTAGCCAATCTCCCATGTCACGCATGGCATCGAAAATAATCTTGGCTTTCTCGGGGTCATCGCCAACTTCGTGGCTATCGAGAGCGTGAAGATGTGCAGCTCCGAACATTTGCAGAGACATCGCTCCGCCTTCACGGGCTTCGTGTCGGTAGATGTTCGTAGGCCCAGCCTCGACCCACATTGCAGATAGGTGCGGTGGCTTCCTTAGGGCTAGCTGAGTCTGAGTTATTGCCCTGTGAGAAGAACCGAGAGTTCCGATCTTGCCGGAGCACCAGTCTTGTTCAGCTAGCCACTCTATGGTGTCGTAGCCGTCGTCGCCTTCCCACGGATTCACCGTGTGGTAGTAGTGACCATCGCCTTCGGAGCGGAAGCGCGATCGCAGGTCTTGGATCACAAATGCGTAGCCACGCCGTACGTAGTAGGGAATAACATCGTCCCATTCGGGAGCGGTCTTGTCGTATGAAGTACGAACGAGGAGGGCTGGTACTTGCTCGCTGGAGTCGACTACGCGACCGTCGCCGTGACAGGGAAGGAAAATGTCGGTGGCGAGGCGGATGCCATCACGCATCGACATCATCACGTCACGAAAGGCGTGAACGCCGTACTGGGGTTGGGATGATGTTTTCGAAGAAGATGTCATTATCCAGCGAGTTTATTCGCTTGGCGGCTGTGCGTCACTTGTGTTTGCGAAGATTTATCTGAATACCGAATTGTAAATCGCCACGCCGAAACCGACGACGATGGTTACTAGGTTCGCGATCCAGCCTCATTTTGCTCGATCAGGATCTACAGTGTCGTTGTTGCATTGGCCTGCCATGTGAACAGTACGATCAGAAATATAACTAGCCAAGTACTGAACTTGTTAAGACGAGAATTTGGCGCTTCGCCAATGCCTTGACCGTCGGAACCACTGCTCAATTAACCATTTGGCGTTCCGTAATTTCTCTGCGTAAAAGGAATGAGGTGAATTTTGGTCAGGGCGTTTTGGCGGAGTTGTTGTTCCTGTAATTTGTCACTTCAGCGAGGTATAACCGGCAGTGTCACATGTGACGGATTTTGTGCGTCATGGTAGATCTTTTGATTGGCCACCGTGATTTCAGTGTCGGTGGCTATTGGATTGCCGCTGTTGAGATTGCGGTTGTAGCGAGGAAAGTTCGAGCTTGATATTTCGATGCGGATGCTGTGCCCTTTCTTGAACATGTTTGATGTGTTCCACATGTCGATTTCGAATTCGTAAATCTCGCCCGGTCTCATCATTTCGGGATTGTCGGTTCCATTGCGGAATCGTGCCCGAACGATGCCTTCACACAAAGCAATCGCTTTGCCGTCAGGTTCGAGGTCGGTGAGAGCTGCTGTGAAGTCGGTGTCGATTGCATCCGACGATGCCCAGATAGTTGCTCTAATAGGGCCTGTTACTTCGGTGTCTTCGGTTAGTGGTTCAGTGGTGAATGTGAGAATATCCGAACGCTGTTGAAGCGACGACCGATCATGGGGTCCGCAGAAATCGAATGTTTGGTACTGAGATCCAAGGGAGCGGACAGGATTCGCAGGATCGTATGTGAAGTTATCTGGGGTGTTTGAATCAGTCGGTGCCTTGGTCGAAAGCGACCCACCAGTACCTGCCGCATCGCCGTCGCTGCTCATGTAGAACCTTGTCCACTCCGTGCGAGCCAACGGCCATTCATACTCGTTGTGCCAAGTGTTTTCTCCCATAATGAAAAGGCGAATTGGAGCTTCGTCATCGATTCCGGTATCGATTCCTTTTAGCTGCTGGTCGTACCAATGTAGGTGCATTTCGATCACATCACAAAGTGCCTTTTTGCCGAACGTACGATCGGCATATTCACCGTTTTTGCCCATTGGAACTCGACCCCACGGCGCGATCTGGTGACTCCACGGGCCAACAAGTAGTTTCGTCTTTTTACGAGCGTCTTCGTTTCGGGCATTCTTGCTCCAACCATTGAACAACTTGAAGTTTTCGTTCGAAAGTGAATCAAACCAGCCGGTGATGAAGTACGAGGGAATATCGACCTGGTCGTACTTGTCTCGCAGGCTGTAGCCCGACCACCACTCGTCATACTGCTCGTGCGCAACAACTCCAGAGTAGTAAGGGTGGGTTGTTGAAACTTCTTCCATTGCAGTGTCGAGCGGCAGGGCGAAAAAGAACGTGTCCTGATCAAAATGCTTTAAGGATTCGTACTGCATTGAGCGACCAAGCATGTTTAGGAATGCGAAGCTCACGTTGTGGTGAATCACGCCGTTTACTCGATGGTGACCGTAGTTGTCCTGTTGCGATGCGATCGGAGCGACAGCTTTTAGGTACTTGGAACGGAGAGTTGCCGGAAGTGTCTGCGTGAAGCCCGGGTATGAAAGACCGAACGTGCCTATATTGCCGTCACACCAGTCCTGTTGGCCGATCCATTCGTGGGTGTCGTATCCGTCGTAAAGCTCGCATACGTACGGCTCCCACTCCCCATCTGAATCGCCACGACCACGGCAGTCCTGCATCACAACTGCGTATCCGCGTGCCGTGAATTCACGAGCCCAATCGATATATCGAGCTTCCTGATTGTCGTAGATCGTTCGTAGTAGAAGCACCGGCCACGGTCCGTTGCCTTGTGACGTAGGTGGGTGCCATATATCGGCAGAGAGGTTGACCGCATCACGCATTGGAACCGGAATATTGAGCTTGAGTCGGCCGGGTTCGATTAGAGGTAATGAATCAGAAGCCATGTTCAGCTTGCCTATGCTGCTGTTGAAGGGATGGAGCCCGCCGTATTGTGTGCCAGCTTCAGTGATTGTTCAATACCGCATCGGTTGAGTAATTGAGGTAACCTACCGCTTCGTATGATTCGTTAGCTTCATCAGGATAATTTGGAGAATAAGAATGGTATTCAAGGTCGTCATCACCATGTACAACCGGCAACCGAACGAGATCACGACAAACGTGATTCGCGATGCTGGTATCGAAGTTGAGTACAATCCAGCGAGAACCGAGAACGAGGTGATTACGGCTGCTAAGGATGCCGACGTACTGCTGGTCGGAACCGTGCCTCACACGACTCGTAAAGTGCTTGAAGCATTGCCGAAACTGAAGATGGTGGGACGATCAGGAGTTGGTGTCGACTCGATCGATCTAAACGCTGCGACCGAGCTAGGAATCTGTGTGACGAACACTCCTGGTATCAATACTTCTGAAGTCGCTGATCACGCTATGGCGATGCTGCTTTCGATCACTCGCCAAATAGTCGAACAAGACGCTGCTTTGAAAACTGGTGCGTGGTCGGACCGCCCCTCTGAGCTTGATGTAATACGAAATAAGCTACGGCGAATTGCTGGCAACACGGTTGGAATTTTCGGGCTTGGAAGCATCGGGAAAGGATTTGCGAACCGGGTGCGTGGATTTGGTCCCGGTAAGATTATTGCTTACGATCCATATGTTCCTCAGACCGCTGCAGATCTAGTTGGGGTTCAGATGGTCGATTTCGACACACTATTGTCGGAATCGGACTACTTGACGGTTCATTCGCCAGCTACGACCGAGACAAATCATATATTCAATATCGATGCGTTTAGGAAGATGAAACCAAGTGCAGTGTTCATCAACTGCGCACGAGGTCCGATCGTCGATGAAGGTGGATTACAGCAAGCACTTCATACCGGCGAGATTATTGCGGCTGGAATCGATGTAACTGAAGTAGAGCCATTGGACGCTGAAAGTCCACTCCTGAAGATTCCTAACCTAACGATAAGTCCACACGTTGCAGGTAATTCGGATGTCAGCGGAATCGCCGCAGCAACTCGTTGGGGAGAGAACGCAGTGAACATACTCACTGGCAAGCCGCTTCACGGACTCGGTAATCCCGAGGTTGTGAAGAGGATAGCCGTAATGCGAGCGCAAGGTGCGAGTCGCTGGGACGGCATTCCTGATCCCGTGACGGTGGCTTGGACCTAGGGACCTACAGCGTCATTCATTTGTGGCTCGCCATCGCGTGAGTACACACCGAGTCTTAGGACCTCGCCTGAAACCTGAAACGTAATTGGTGACGGAGTCGGGATCAGTATTTTTATAGCGGTGCGATCTGAATCACGACTAATACAAAGTGTCACGATCGCAGTGATAGCGACCACGCTAACGAGAACAGCTGCCTTCGATGGGTATTTGTTTGTACCTTCAACTTTTACTACTTTTCGTGATCGATAGGCTCTCGGATCGTTTTGCAGTGCGGGCTCTCTGCAAATCCGACAGTGTAATGAGGCGTGAGTATGGCACAGGTTGAGCAATCAAGGATATCGAAAGCCGGAAATTCTAACGATTGATTGGCTTTGCTTAGGAAATGCAACCAAGCGAGTGTCCATAAGCCTAAAATGCTTGCCAATTAGCGTGAACGTTTCAGCACTACATACAATTGTGTTTCGATTCAACATTAGGCGTTCACCTCCCCTTTGACCACCAACATCAATATAGGAAGCTACTTCGTAATATGAAGATCGAGAAAATTGAAGTAACCACGTTCAAGTCGACCTCTAAAACGGTTCATGATACTGACGGCCACCAGCACCCAGGTGCCGAGCACGACACGACCGAAGCTCTGCTCACGATCACAGATGACGAAGGTAACTCTGGCTATTCGATTGGTTCACCAGAAGCGCTTCGTCCTTACATCGTTGAGAACTTCTTCAAAAAGGTCTTCATGGGTGAAGATCCACGGGATCGTGAAAAGCTCTGGATTAACCTCGCCAAATGGCAGCGCGGTAGCGGTGCCAACCTGACCGATCGATCGATGGCAGTCGCCGAAATGTCTCTGTGGGATCTCGCAGGCCGAGCATCAGACACACCTGTTTGGAAGATGCTTGGTGGATACCGTGACAAGGTTCTCGCTTATGGATCGACCATGTGTGGTGACGAGATGGAAGGCGGACTCGCTACTCCAGACGACTACGCTAATTTCGCTGAGTGGATGGTCAACCGTGGTTACAAAGCAATCAAGCTCCATACATGGATGCCTCCTGTAACTTGGGCTCCTAGTGTCGAGATGGATATCAAGGCTTGTGCTGCGGTTCGTGAAGCCGTTGGCCCCGACTTCCCATTGATGCTCGATGCGAACCACTGGTACTCACGCATGGATGCCCTAAAGCTCGGTAAGGGTATTCAAAATCTTGGTTATCACTGGTATGAAGAGCCAATGGACGAGCATTCAACCGAGTCATACCGATGGCTCGCTGATCAGTTGGAAATTCCAGTGATCGGTCCTGAGTACGCTTATGGCAAGCACCACACACGTGCAGAGTGGATCGCTAGCAAAGCCTGCGACATCGTTCGTGTTGGTGTCGCTGATGTTGGTGGTATAGGACCAAGTATGAAGTGTGCTCACCTCGCTGAGTCGTTCAACATGGATTGCGAAATTCACGGTGGCGGTGCAGGAAACCTAGCTGTTATTGGTGGAATCATGAACACCACGTGGTACGAACGTGGGCTACTTCACCCGTTCGTCGACCATGATGAAGTTCCTAAGCACTTGAACACCATTGTCGATCCGATGGATGAAGACGGTTACATTCAGATGCCGACTCTGCCGGGGTTGGGCGAAGATATCAATTTTGATTACATCGCCGAGCGAACGATAGCCACACACTAATTAACTTGTGAATGGGCATTCAACACGGTTTATTTGTGCCTCAATGCACTAATGGGTCTTGTCGCTTGCCCTGACGTTCGTATAATTGTCCACTGGTCATATTGATTGGTCAGAATTAGAGTGCAGCTACTTATTTGAGTTGACACGCCCGCGCTAACTGCGATTTGCCAAGAGCAAAGAGTAGAAGTTGCGGGCGTTGTTGCATATTTGGGAGAAGAAATCATGACGCAACAAACCTGGGCATTCCTCGGTGGGAAGCAAGTTCCCGAAGAGAACGCTACGGTAGGCGTCAAGACTCACGCTCTCCACTACGGAACCGCTGTATTCGAAGGCATACGCGGTAACTGGAATGAACGACTCGGTAAGGTCGCGATCTTCCGATTGAAGGAACACTACGAACGCCTTCTGCGTGGTTGCCAGATTCTTCGAATCAACCTGCCTTACTCGGTTGATGATCTATGCAAGATCACAACGGATCTTCTAGAGAAGAACGGATTCGCTGAAGACGTTTACATCCGACCTCTTGCCTTCAAGGGCGAACAGTTGGTTGCGAATCTCAACCTGAACACCGTTGCAGACGAGTTCATGCTGGTTATCCAGCCCTTCGGAAACTACATCGATAACAGTCGCCCGTTGAAGTGCCAGACATCTTCGTGGCGCCGACCTATGGACTCTTCGATGCCAACAGGTGTCAAGATTTCTGGTTTGTACACAACAAGCATTCTGGCCAAGACCGAAGCTCTCGCAGCCGGTTTTGACGAAGCGATTTTGTTGAACCAAGATGGAACGGTATCTGAAGGATCAGGGGAAAACCTGTTCATGATCCGAGATGGCGTTATCAACACTCCTTCGGAAACTGATAACTGCTTGCTTGGTATTACCCGAGATTCAGTTATTCAAATAGCGAAAGACGAACTTGGGCTTGATGTTGTTCAACGACACATTCATCGATCCGAGCTTTACCTTGCTGATGAAGTATTCTTAACGGGTACTGCTGCTCACCTAACTGCGGTTGGGGAGTTGGATAATCGAAACATCGGCACTGGCGATAAAGGACCCATCACTCAAAAGCTTCAGGAACTGTATTTCTCGACTGTCGTAGGCGACATCGAACGGTATTCAGGCTGGAGCACGATGGTTACTCCTCTGATCCAGTAATTCCGATGTTACTGGAGTTAGTTTTTTTCGTTTATATTTCGAACGTTGTGCCCACGGGATTGAGTTAAGTAAGGACCTAATAGGTGAACACCGATCCTGACGTGGTGCGGGCTCTGTTTGCGAGTCACTACTTTTTATTAGCGTTTCTCTCGAGTCTCGGCACGTTGCAGATTGCGGTAGCTAACGCTGGAACCCGCGGACTGTGGATGACTCCGCACGCGGGTATGACTCGATTGCTGGGGATCGCTCTGGTTATAACTGCAATCGCAGTGTTCTTTCTTCAACCTCTCTGGGTCGGCGGCCCGTGGGCTGCTGGTAGTGTCGAGGCTGATTCACTTTTACGTGACTGGGGCACTGCTAGCTGGGACGAAATCGCTGGAGCCCGAAACGTGAATGATATTCACGGCGGTCTCGACGGCGTAAAGCAGGCATTTTGGTTCTCTATTGCTGCGATTTCAGCGTTTCTAGTATCAGCAATTGCGGGAACCGTGACCATGAATGTCATCGCTTTTACTGAAGAGCAAGCAGGCAAAACATCGTCACTAGATGAATCAGGTGGACTTGAGGGATTAGTACACCGGTCGTATTTGTCAAACCTTCTCATTTCGTTTCGTAATTTCAAATCTGAAATTGTTGAGGTGTGGCGGTCTGGTATTCGTAATTCAGACAAGTGGAGTTTGATCAGGTTGGTCTTTAGTAGTTCGTCTAAATGAGCTCCATCGACGCAAACATTGTGATCTGGCTAAACGGATTTGTTGGCACAGTTAGGGCGTTTGACGATCTAATTAGGATCATTGCCAGCGATTACTTGATGCCATTGGTGTTCTCATTGGGAATGCTTGGTCTTTGGTTTTCGGGCACGTCGCCAGCTCAGAGAGTGAAATATCAACTGACGATGCTTATGGGCATCAGCGCGCTATCGATAGCCAACATTGTTGTGTGGATCTTCAATCTGGTAATTGAAAGACCCCGACCGTTCGTTGAGTATGGCGATCAATTGAACTTGTTGTTCTACCCACCTACCGATCCATCGTTCCCTGCTAACCCTGTGGCAGTCGGTTTTGCTGCGGCTACTGCTGCGTGGACGATAAACAGAAAGTTCGGATGGTGGATGTACGGCGCTGCTGCGGTATTCGGATTTTCACGCTTGTATGCAGGAGTCTTTTATCCGACCGACATTATTGGCGGCGCGATTGTGGGTATCGCCACCTACGGATGCACCACGTACCTACGACGATTCCTTGAGCCAATAATTACTGGCTTCGTGCGGCTTATCCGCGGTTTATCAGCCGCATAATATGACGGAGCCTTCGATACCATTTGCGCCGTATCCTGGTGGAAATTAAGTAAAAGGTAGATACGTCGGGCATATGCATCCAACTTCGTCGTAGACGTCGTCGGCGCGACCGCGCAGAGGGTTCTCGTAGCTGCGGTAATCGTCCTTCGAGAATCATGTAGGGATTCGTTTCGAATAGATCGATCGCTTCTTCTTCACCAACAAGATCAGAAACGATATCGAATGCTTCGCTCAGGATTGGTGACCTAGGCGTACGTTCGTTATGCATTTCAGATGAAACGACATGGGTAATTCCTAGTCGAATGAACTGCTCTGCTGCTCGTCGTGAAGTAGCTCCGTTCTCTCCGGTAAGGCTTCCCGCTGCAAGTTGAACGATCACTCCCTCTCTGACTAGTACCTGCAATCGTTTTGGGTTTCGTTGGAACTCCATATTGCGTTCTGGGTGAGCCAGAACTGGAACGAGTCGCTGTGTTAGAAGTCGGCTAATGACTTCTTCCACGTACTTGGGTAGGCGGCTGAATGGCGGCTCTACAAGTAAGAACCTTGTTCTGTTCAGTGTTATTACGTTTTCTGAATCGACAAGATCAGGAAGTGATGCATCTAACCTGTGGACCATACCTGTGAAAATTCGTACCGAAGGTGTATTTCTTCTGGCGTACTCGCTTCGAAGAGCTGCGTTAATCGTGTCCGCCAACTCCCTAATGATCCCGTTGGGCTTATGCTTCAGTTCAATATCGGTATAGTGAGGCGTCGCCACGATCACCTCAGTTCCATCACGCGCGGCCATACGAGCCATCTCAAGGCTTTCTTCAATGGTTGCTGGACCATCGTCTAAACCAGGAAGTATGTGAGCGTGAATATCGACTCGTGGCAACTCGTTGAACGCCTTTTTAAGTTCGAGCAGTTAGACGGCGGAAAGATTCGCCGTATTGAAAGCCATAACCCTTGGCCACATCGGTGTGACGAGATCTCATTCGAACGTCCATGTCTGATCCGAACGACAACCCAGGCAACTGACTTTCGTGCATCGCCAGCGCATTGATTTTCGTGTCGACTGCATCAGATACATCGACGATCACGTCGGGTTGGTCGGTGCCCCAGAAGAATAAATGCTTCACTTTGTGAGGCTCCACACCATCTACAATCTGTTCAGGGAAGTGCAGATGATCGCGGGCGTACGGATACACAGCATCTTGGACTGTAATGCCAACGTGGCGGTGATCGCGATGTTGGAATCCGCTAATACGGTGCTGGTCATGGGCGAACACCACTTCAGGTCGGTACTTACGGAGTGCGTGAACGACTTCACCAAGGAATACACGATCGGCCTCAAGCTCACCGTCTGGATGATCGAGAATAACGATGTCGCCTATTCCGATCACATCAGCAGCGGAACGTTGTTCGGCAGATCGAATGCCAACGATTCGTTCTGAAGTCATCTCCGTGTCATTGCTACCGCTGCTGCCAGTAGTGCATTGAACGTAAGTAATATCACATCCCTGAGCCGCCCAGTGAGCAGCAGTTGCACCTGCTCCGATTTCTGCGTCGTCAGGGTGAGCGAAAATAACCATCGCTCTTTTAGGAATTTCTTCTATTACTTCGTATTTCGTCACCTGATTAGGAGTCGAAAAAGGGTACGTCATGAATTCTCCAGCTCGCGACAAATATCTCTTGCGTAATGTGTAAGGCAACACATCATAACGAGTGAAGACGAAGATTCAGCGATTTTGAAGGAAATGCGGCGAATTTTTGAAGGTGGATATAAACTTTAATGCTGTGGTTGAATCTGTTTTAGAGATTCACTTATTTTTTGATAGCAAACCAACGGCGTCCATGTGTTCAAACACAATGAGATGCAGTATCGGAACTCCCATGTCGGCAATTGCCTCTTTTGATCCTGAAATTGCGAAAGTAATAGAGAACGAGCAGCGACGTCAGCGAGATCAACTGGTGATGATCGCTTCTGAGAACTACACCAGCGCTGCAGTTCTCGAAACCGGTGGATCGGTGTTGACCAACAAATACGCCGAGGGCTACCCGGGTCGACGTTACTACGCTGGTTGCGAAAACGTAGACATCAGCGAGCAGCTTGCCATTGATCGAGCAAAAGATCTGTTTGGTGCCGAGCATGCAAATGTTCAGCCGCACTCTGGTTCGCAGGCAAACATGGCAGCGTTTTTCACGCTAGCGAACCCTGGCGACAAGATTATGGCGATGTCGTTGGATCACGGTGGGCACCTTACGCATGGCTCACCTGTCAACTTTTCAGGCAAGCTCTACGAATTCGGCCACTACGGAGTTGATCCTGACACCGAGGCTCTGGATTACGACGTTGTGCAGCAGCAGGCGGAAGAGTTCAAGCCGGCAATAATCATTGCTGGCTACACGGCATATCCAATGATTATCGACTTCAAGCGGTTCCGTGATATCGCAGATTCTGTTGGTGCTTACTTGTTGGTCGATATGGCTCACATCGCTGGTCTGATCGCTGGTGGAGTACATCCCTCACCGGTTGAGTATGCTGACATTGTCACTAGCACTACTCACAAAACACTGCGTGGTCCACGTGGAGCAATGGCTCTTACTAAGAAGTCACTGAGACGTAAATACAACTCTGCAGTGTTCCCAAATATGCAGGGTGGACCGATGGAACATGTTATTGCAGGTAAGGCAGTTGCTTATAAAGAAGCTATGCAGCCCGAGTTCAAGAATTACGCTCATCAGGTAGTACTGAACTCAAAGGCTCTTGCGAGTGCTCTTGCAGTTGGAGGTCTTCGTATCGTGGCAGGCGGATCAGAAAACCATATGATGCTCGTCGACACTCGGTCGATCGGGCTCACTGGTAAGGATGCTGAGGCAGCACTGATTACTGCTGGATTAGTTGTGAACAAGAACACGATTCCGTTCGATCCTGAATCACCGATGGTTACTTCAGGTATTCGAATTGGAACGCCAGCACTCACATCGCGTGAGTTTGATGTCGCTGATATGAAGAACGTAGCGGGTTATATTCTAGAGGCTCTGAAATCTCACGATAACGAGTCTGAGCTTTCGAATCTTGCTGCCGAGGTTGCAAAATTTGCATCGAAATTCCCGGTGCCGGGTCTCGATTCCTAAGAGCTTAATTTAGTAATCGAGACAACTGAGTTGTAACTTAGGTCGATCTGCTGTAAAAATAAAGGCTGACGGCTTGGAATAGCGTGATAGAATGAATCGGTTTCGAGTAAATTTAGAAGAACACGGTGGATCGTTGAGAAAGTACGAATTAGTTTGGATTCTTGGTAGCGATGCTGGCGAAGAGCAGGGTACCGAGTCCGTAAAAAATATAACTTCGCTGGTAAGCAGCGCTGGTGGTGAAGTTTCAGGTACTGATGTCTGGGGCAAACGTACGTTGGCTTACCCTATTCAGAAGAACACTGAGGGTTACTACCTTCAGGCAAACTTCGAAATCGATGGTGAGAAGGCTCCTGGGCTCGACAGGGCAATTGGCGCCGATCAGTCGATCATTCGTCATCTGCTCGTTCGCGATGAGATCAAGCCGGCTGCTGTCGAATCAGGCGACGCCGAGTAGAGTCTGGCTTTTAGCTAGTCACGGATGAATTTTAATTGAGTCTTAACCAGATACTCCTCATAGGCCGGGCAGGTAACGATCCTGAGATGCGTTACACGCCAAGTGGCACTCCTGTTACAAGTTTCAGCCTTGCTGTAAACAACAACAAGCGTGACCAGAACGGTGAATGGACCGAAGAAACTGAATGGTTCCGAGTTACGGCTTGGGAACGGGCAGCTGAATCGGTAAACCAGTATTTGGCAAAAGGTCGCCGGGTGTTTGTTGACGGTCGATTATCGACTCGTCAGTACACAAGCAGTTCAGGCGAAGCACGCACATCGTTGGAAGTTCGAGCATTCAAAGTTGTAATGCTTGATTCGCCCGGCGGTGATTCAACGGGAACCGGTGCACCATCGGAAGCCCGTCCATATTCAGCAGGTCCTTCAAGCCCTCCGGCCAAAGAGGCTCCTGCTGCAAATAACCCATCTGAAGACGTGGAGGAACTGCCTTGGTAGCAGTTCCCATGTGGGACGAATTTGGCAGATTGCTAGATAGTTCTACTGTCCTTTCCGCGAGGTAAAAAATGACAACCCCCCGAACAAATGAACGCGAAGGCGGTGGTGGACGACCACCATTCCGACGTGGTGGCCGCCGAAGACGACAGTGTTTCTGTAAAGAAAGCACCGTTGATTACAAAGATGTTTCAGGTATCCGCCGATTTATCACTGACCGTGGTCGCATCGAAGCTGGAAAAAAACAGGGTAACTGCGCCAAGTGCCAGCGGACTCTGACTATAGCCATCAAGCGTGCTCGTCACCTAGCTTTGCTTCCTTACGCTCCTGATCACATTCGAGTGACCGGATCCGTATCGGCTACAAAGATTTCTGACGAAAAAGAAGAGACTAAACCCGGCGACGCATCTGAAAAAGACGAAGCAACGGAATCTGCTGAGACCACTGCCGTGGCTGAAGACGCTCCTGTCGCAGAAGAAGTTGCGGAAGAATCTGAGTCATCAGAGGAATCCGAATCTGCTACTGAAGACGTTTCAACTGACGAGGTTGAAGAAGCCACAGAAGAAGCGGACGACAGCTCCGACGAAGAAGACAAGTAGTCTCTTCGAGCTGACAATTCAATGTTGGGAAGGTCGAAAACTCGCTATTTGGCGATCCCGGCCTCAGTTTTAGCAAGCGCCGAAAATGTCCACAGAAGACACAAGCGAAGATCGTAACGAAGGCCAAGACCTGAAAACTGGCCTAGGTACGACTCCAATTCCTGATTACGAAGCTGGCCGGCGTAGTATTACTGTCCGCGACGGTAAAACTCGACGCCAAATGGTGGCTGAGAAGAACCGTATTCAGGTGAAAGCGCGACCATTTATGATGGTTGCGCTTGTCGTTTTGGTCGGACTTCTAGCGATTCCTGTCTACGCGTATTTCGAAAAGTATGTGTTCCCTCCTCGTGAGCTTGCTTTGCGAGTTGAAGATACCGAGTACTCACGCGGCGACGTTGTGGATTTTATTCGCTTTAACCAGCGGATGAGTGAAAGCCTCGGCGTGCCATTTGAAACTGCTAATTCGCTGTTCGATGCATTGCAAACACTGCAAGAAAACGAGCTTGCCTTTCAACTTGCCCCTCGTTATGGCATCGCCGTATCTTCCGAAGAGGTTGATGAACGTCTGAGTTCTATCTTAGGTTTCGTAGCTGTGACTGTTGCTGAACGTGAGTCGCAGGAATATCAAGACAGCGTCGAAGAGAGTAAACGCCAATTCATTCACCGGATCGGTATGGATGAAGAAGTCTTCCGAGATTTCATTCGCAAGAGTATGTTCAAAGAGAGATTGCGTACCGTAGTTGCCGACACGATTCCGCGTATTCAGGCGCAAGTTCACTTGTACGAAATCGTCAAATTGACTAACGACTTTGAGGAACGACGATCGATTGAGCGAGATCTGGTTTCTGGTATTCCAATTGAGAACGTTATTTTTAACCACTCGGATGATCCTGACCTAAGGCGTGATTCAGGTGACCGTGGGTGGGCGCCGTTCGGAGTTTCTCCTGAAGTTGATCCGTTATTGTTTGGGCTTGACGGTAATGGCAATCGGCTTCTCCCTCTTCGATACCCTAGTACTGCCCGGTTTGACGAAGAGAATAACTGGTACAGCTATTTGATTGTTGAAGAAGTACAAGACGCCAGACAAGTTGACGAAGCTAGTTTTGAAGCATTGACTACGCGTGGCTTGACTATTTTCTTCAATGAAGAACGTAGAAACTTCGATCTACACATGGTTCTCGACAGCGCAATCTTTGCTTGGGTGAATGATCAGGTACAACTCTCTGCCTTGTTACCGACTCCAACTCCGGTTCCATTCGGTTCTCAGAGTTTTAGCCAGTAATGGGTACGTATATGTCAGCATTAGAGCAACGGTCGACCGGTATCGGTTTGTTGGGGCTTGGAGTGGTTGGGACGGCAGTGGCTAAGGCCATTATTGAACGTCACGGACCTAACGACCAAAGTACTCGTCTTAACGTCGTAGCAGCGGTAGTACGAGACGATTCGCGTAAGCGCTATGTCGATCTCGATACATCAGCCATTTCGACCAATCTCGATACTGTGATAGGTAACCCCGATATCGCAATCGTCGTAGAACTTATGGGTGGTGAAGACCTAGCGTTCGATTACATCACTAGCGCTCTCAAGTCCGGTCAACACGTTGTTACGGCGAACAAAGAAGTAATGGCAAAACGTGGCAGTGAACTTCTGGCTACAGCAACCGCAAACAACGTTCATCTGTACTACGAAGCCAGTGTCGCCGGCGGTATTCCTATCATCGGTCCACTCATGAACGATCTCACTGCGAATAAGATTCAAAGTGTACGTGGAATTATCAACGGCACAACGAATTTCATTCTTACGAAAATGGAACACGAGGGTGCCGACTTCAGTGACGTATTGGCGGAAGCTCAGTCACTCGGTTACGCCGAATCTGATCCGACAGCCGATGTCGATGGATTCGATGCTTTGTACAAGATTTCGGTTCTTGCTCGATTGGCGTATCACACCGAAGTTCCGGTCGATGTTATTTATTGTGAAGGCATTCGAGAAGTTCATGCGAAGGATTTCCGGTATGCCAGCGAACTTGGTTACACGATCAAGTTACTTGCGGTTGCACAGGTAAATTCCAAATCAGGATTGCTAGCTCGTGTTCACCCGGCACTGATTCCGCTCGAAGTTCCGATGGCTTCAGTCAACGGAGTATTGAACTCCGTTGAAGTCGAAGGCGATCTTGTTGGACCATTGTGGTTCCAAGGAGCGGGAGCTGGCCCAAACCCTACCGGTAGTGCTGTGATGGGTGATATTTTGAGAATTGCTAATGGCGCATCGAACAGCGGTTCATCACCATCTACTTTAGAGCCATTTCCGATAGCTTCGATGGACGATCACGTTTGTCAGTACTACATTCGCCTTACAGCATCTGATCGACCTGGTGTACTTGCCAATGTTGCAAGATTTCTGGGCGAAGCGGACATTAGCATTAACTCAGTTCTACAAAAAGATACAGATATTGAGAATGGTCACGCCGACCTCGTGATAATGACTCACCCGGCGCGAGAGGCTAATATGCAGAGTGCGGTAAGTTCCATTAGGGAACTTGAAACGGTGCTCCAATTGGACAGCCTTATTCGTGTTGAAACTTACGGCGACCGTTCTTAACGTTCGTTTAGCGGTTGGGTAGTGACCCAGCCTGATCAGGAGCGATCTTCTCGTTGACGATCATGTCTACTGGCTTAATAGATAGGTACAGAGAATTCTTACCTGTCACGTATGCCACCCCGACGGTCTCTTTGGGAGAAGGAAGCACCCCGCTCGTTCGATCTCAAAGTATCGGCGATTCACTCGGTTGTAAGAACCTGTATTTCAAGCTCGAAGGTTGTAACCCGACCGGTTCATTTAAAGACCGCGGCATGGTGATGGCGATCGCTAAGGCGCTCGAAGCCGGTAAGAAGCGCATCATTTGTGCGTCTACTGGTAATACCAGTGCAGCAGCTGCTGCTTACGGCGCTCGGTATGGGATGGAAACTATAGTTCTCATTCCTGCTGGAGAGATCGCTCTCGGTAAAATTGCGCAAGCCATGGCGTATGGCGCACGAATTCTCGCTATAAATGGTAGTTTCGATGATGCATTGAACACTGTTCGAGAGATCGTTGAAATAATGGACATTGAATTGGTGAACTCGGTGAACCCATATCGAATCGAAGGTCAGAAGACCGGCGCATTCGAGATTGTCGATGAACTAGGCGAAGCCCCAGACATGCTTTGCATCCCAGTAGGAAACGCTGGAAATATTACGGCTTACTGGAAGGGCTTCAACGAATATCAGTCGCTCGGTCGATGTGAGACTACGCCGAAGATGATGGGGTTCCAGGCAGCAGGTGCCGCACCTATCGTTCGGGGTGAACGTGTGATGAAGCCTGAAACTATTGCAACGGCTATCAGAATCGGTAATCCAGCGAGCTGGGCGAAGGCCGAAGCTGCCCGAGACGAATCTGAAGGCATGATCGATATGGTCGACGACACCGAGATTGTCGAGGCTTATCTACGTTTGGCGCGAGAAGAGGGTATTTTCTGCGAGCCAGCCTCTTCCGCTTCTGTAGCTGGGTTGATTAAGCTACCCGAATTAGGTGTAGACCTGACCGGCAAGACGGTTGTTTGCATATTAACTGGTAATGGACTGAAAGATCCGGGTACGGCTGAGACGCGAGCTCTCGTTGAGCTTGAGTATGTCGAGCCCGACATAGATTCAGTAATGAAACGCTTGAACAGCGGTAAGTAATAGACAACCGACTTAATTCAAGTATTCAGAACGATTTGCTAAAGGAATAGCCGCAAAATTGACTTGTTGTAGCATTGGGATTGAGCAGGGGACTTTTGAAAGTCTCGTAGATCACTGGCAGCATCTAATCGAAGGATGCCCCGAATCGACGTTCTTCGATTCACAAACATGGCAGCAGAGCTGGTGGGCCGAATTTGGTGAAGGTTCTGAACTCAAACTCCTGACAGTTCGCACCGGTTCTGGCGATGTGATCATGATCGCACCTCTAATGGTCGATGGCTCAGAAGTTAGTTTCCTTGGAAGTACCGATTTAGTCGACTATCACGATTTTATCACTCAAGATCGACTGATACCGCTGTGTATCCAAGCTGTGGTTTCGGCTATCAGCGAGATGCCTGAAATCGACAAAATTCTGTTGCAGTCACTGCCGGGCAACTCGCCAACGATTACGCAGTTCCGTGAAGCAGCAGAACAGGCTGGCTGGAATGTTGAGCTTGAGCAAGAAGACGTTGCTCCACGTATCGAGCTGCCAGCTACTTGGGATGAGTACGTATCGAGCCTTCGTAAGAAGGATCGTCATGAACTGCGCCGTAAACTCAGAAGGCTTGAAGCCGCTGGTGAAGTGAAGCAAGTAGAGCTCAGCAGTCCAGAAGATATTGAAGCTGCGATGGGTGACTTCATGCGATTACATCGTATGAGTACACCTGACAAAAACGAGTTCATGAACGCTCAACGTGAACAGTTCTTTTGCAAAGTCGCTGTGGCTCTTGCACGAGATAATTCAACCCGATTAGTCTTCCTCGAAATCGACGGCATACGAGAAGCAACATCATTGTCATTTGTTTCTGGCAACGTGCGCTACTTGTACAACAGCGGGTACAACCCCGCCCATTCGAAGTTATCGGTTGGGTTGCTAAATCATGCATTAGCGATTAAATCTTCGATTGAATCAGGACACAGAGTCTTCGACTTTATGCGCGGAAACGAATCATATAAATACCATCTTGGGGGAATCGACCGTCAGGTCTTCGCTCTAACAGCTACTCGCCTTACCTCGGGCAAGTCAAAGGTAAAGTAGCTCTTTCGATCATGCATTTAGCAATAATTACAGTTCACGGATGTCCTGTGCGCCAAGCTGGCAGCAAGGACTCTGGTGGCATGAACATCTACATCCTCGAGATGGCGAAACGACTCGCCGCTCGTGGTGTTCAGGTCGACGTATTTACTCGTCATCACGATCCGCTTGATCCGCAGATAATCATGCTTGCCCCTGGAGCACGGCTTATCCATTTGCCAGCAGGGGCTCCCTCTGTAAAGAAAATCGATGTGTACGATCTTCTGCCGCAATTCGCCTCACAGATGCGAAGGTTCTGCGTCGAGAATCGACTGCGATACGACATCGTCAGCAGTCACTACTGGCTTTCGGGTCTTATAGGTATGCGTTTGGCTTCTGAATGGGGTGTACCGCACACTACAAGTTTCCACACGCTGGCTGAGATGAAGCGCCGTGGTCGTCCTGAAGAAACTGAAGTAGCAGAACGCGATTCATCTGAAACTGAAATTGCTCGCTCAGCAGAATCCGTAGTGGTTTGGACCGAGCACGAAAAAGAAGCAATCGTCGACTATTGCGATATCGATCCTGGCAAAGTAACTGTCATTCCGCCGGGAGTCGATCTTACCCGCTTCCGACCTATGTCGCAGAAGCAATCGCGCGAATATTTGGGTTACGACGATCAGAAAAATATCCTATTCGTAGGTCGCTTAGAACCGCTCAAAGGAATCGATAACCTTTTCCGTGCAGTCGCCAGTCTTGAAAATTCAGGGTCAATTATGCTCAGCGTTGTTGGTGGTGATGCAAACTCCGAAGAGAAAGAACGATTAAAGGTAATTGCCAAGCGAATGAAACTTACCGATTCAATACGCTTCATCGGATCAGTTAGCCAGGACGAGTTACCGATTCACTACAACGCCGCCGATGTATGTGTATTGCCATCTCACTACGAAAGTTTTGGACTGGCTGCACTAGAGGCCGCCGCTTGTGGTCGGCCTGTGGTCGCATCAGAAGTGGGTGGGTTGCCGGCAATCGTTCTGAACGGTTCAACAGGCTTTCTTGTTCCGCCTAAGCAGAGCGCTGGAATGGCCGAACGACTTTGTGAGCTACTGGACGATGACATACTGCGGTCTCGAATGGGAACGGCAGCTCGTACTCACGCTGAAACACTGGGCTGGGAACGTTCAGCTGATTCGCTTATCGCTTGTTATCGTGACCTGTTGCCTGAAGTGGCGGCAACCACAGTACCTGCAGCCGGCGGATAATCGATTCCGCTAGAGCGGTCGTTCCCACCAGTTGACTTGGCTGTTCTCGACGAACCCAATGGACGAATACACTCGAATAGCCGGTGCGTTTTCGGAGTCGACATCAAGTTCCATGCTGGAGACGTTTTGCTTCAACAAATGGTTGTAGCCAGCTTCAGCGATAGCTCTGCCTAGCCCTTTTTTGCGGGCTGATGGAAGTACTCCCGTCATGCCTATTCGCCCAACGGAACTTCCGTCTCGGTCGTGAATTTGTGTCCAGCAGTAGGCGACTAACTGCTCATATGAATCGTGGATCATAACGATGTCATCCACACTCGCTCCCGGCGAGAGTAAGTGTGCTTGGATCTCTTCTTCAGTGTTAGCCGAGTATCCGAAGTGTTCATTGAACACAGTGTTTTGCAAATAGGTAACTTCGGGAACTTCGTCCAGACCCAGCATTGTTCTGAGCGAAAATCCGTTTGGTATTACAGCATCCATCGGCTTCAATTCCGATACAAGTTTGAGTTTCAAATACTTACGTACCTTCGTCCATCCCAATTGTTCGACGAGCTGTTCAAGTTCTACCTCGTTGTCGCGAGTTGTGAGGTGAGCAATTGGTGCTTCTGCTTTCGCACGATTCGTTGCCCAGTCTATTAGCCTTTTCCGAATATCCAATCCGAAGATATTGCTGCCTATTCCAATAATGGAACGGCCGATGTTTGCTTCCGGTTCAACAATTGCGTAGCCGATTAGTTCATCGTTTTCCTTGAGCACTGCGATGTTTTGCTTTGGATTAACACGCGATGATTCAAGTTGAGAACGAAGTTCTTCGACGTTGTCTGCCCAATCATGATGACCGTGACGGCCGACATCGTTCAGCAGTTGCTGCAATGCGTCAAGATCGGACCACTTGAAATTTCGTATCTGTAGACGGGCTTGGATGGACAATGTTTTTCGTCAATTAGCTATTAGATAACCGGTGAAGTGTATTCCTATGACTCGCCTGGAGGTTTCAGATCGACCGTGAAATCACCAATAGTTAGTTTTGATTATCGTGATCTAAGTTGAAGTCATTGCTTCTCGATGGCTGCAAGACTTATAATTATCTCTAATGAAACGCTGTGAACGGGAATAGTACCGGACGCAGTACGCAAGAGAGAGCCGGTGTTGGTGTGAATCCGGTGCGTACTAATTCGAGAACTCGCCTTTGAGCGGATGATCTAAACTCTGTAATTACAGACTAGGATCAAACGGGTTTGGCCACGTTACGGTTCCTTGAGTGGTCAGGTATTCGAACGCTTGGCAATCGAAGGTGGTACCGCGGGATGTAAGTCTCGTCCTTTGTGAAGGGACGAGATTTTTTTTTGCCCATCGTAAGTTTGCAGTGCGAGTGCGTTTGAAAGTTCGGAAAATAGTTACTAATAGTTGGTAGAAGGGAATTGCCGAGTAACTTCGGCAATCGAGCCAGGAAACCGTCATGTCAAAGTACCTCAGTGGTAGTCAAATAGTCTGCGAAGCGCTCCTCAATGAGGGCGTCAACGTGGTCTTTGGCATTCCCGGTGGCGCTATTCTTCCGCTCTACGGCGTACTTTCGCAGTACCCCGATCTGCGCCACATTCTTTCTCGCCATGAGCAGGGCGCTGCTCACTCGGCAGATGGATACGCACGTTCAACCGGCAAGGTCGGTGTGGCGTTCGCAACATCGGGCCCCGGTGCAACGAACCTTGTAACCGGATTAGCAACAGCCATGATGGATTCAGTTCCAATGGTTGCTATCACCGGTCAAGTTGGCCGCTCTGCAATCGGAACCGACGCTTTCCAAGAGACTGACATCACCGGTGCAACACTGCCAGTGACTAAGCACAACTACCTCGTAATGCGAGCCGAAGATCTCGGTGCAACGATTCACGAGGCGTTCCATATCGCACGTACTGGTCGCCCCGGTCCAGTATTGATAGACATTCCAAAAGATGTCTTCACCGAGATGGGCGACTATGATTCTAGTGCGCATATCGACCTACCCGGATACAATCCGCCCGGCAAGGCTGAAGAGTCGCAAGTAGAAGCTGCGGCAGCATTGATAAATGAATCCGAACGCCCTGTAATTCTCGCTGGCCACGGTGTTGTTCTCTCACGATCATGGGATGAGCTGAAGCAACTGGCTGAGAAGGCACAGATCCCTGTAGTTACGACGTTGCTAGGAATTTCATCGTTCCCAGAAGACCACGTGCTCAGTACTGGCTTCCCCGGGATGCACGGCATGGCATACGCATCGCTTGCGGTTGATCAGGCCGACCTGATTATCAACTTTGGCAGTCGCTTCGACGATCGTATTGTTGGTGACGCCAAGCGATTCTCAACTGGGTCTAAGAAGATCCACGTCGATATCGATCCAGCGGAAATCAATAAGAGCATCCAAGTTGAAGCTCCTGTTATAGGCAATATCAAAGACGTGTTCGCTCAGTTGCTTCCAAAAGTGAAGCCAAACACCCACGTTGATTGGTTGCAGCACATCGAGCATCTCAAAGCTGAACACCCTTCACTGCGAATTCCTGAGTCCGACCGATTGATGGGGCAGCACGTTGTGAAAGCTTTGTCTGATGTCACTAAGGGTGATGCAATCATCACTACTGGCGTTGGTCAGCACCAAATGTGGGCTGCACAGCATTACCAGTTCACGAACGCCAATTCATGGCTTTCTTCGGGTGGTGCTGGGACGATGGGATACGAAGTTCCATCGGCTATCGGTGCGCAGGTTGGTAACCCAGACAAGTTAGTTTGGTCGATCTGTGGAGACGGTGGTTTTCAGATGACTCTCATGGAGTTGGCAACAGCTGTTGAGAACAACTTGCCAGTGAAGTACGCAATTTTGAATAACAACCACTTGGGAATGATTACCCAGTGGCAAGGATTATTCTACGACGGTGACTATCAGGCTGAAACGTATACGGCTAACCCTGATTTCGTGAAGCTTGCGGATGCCTACGGGATGAAGGGTATTCGTGTAACGAGCCAGGATGAACTTGAATCGGCTATTGCTGAAGCAAACGCCCATGATGGTCCAGTAATCGTCGATTTCGTTATCGAAAAGGTGGACGACCTCTACCCAATGATTCCTGCTGGCCAAAGCGTTAAAGAACTGATCGAGGACCCGAACTAATGGCACCAGTCAACGGAACGTTTCAACGAACAATATCCGCACTGGTTCAAGATAAACCAGGTGTACTCGCTCGCATATCTGGTCTTTTTCGACGACGTGGGTTCAACATTGCCAGTTTGGCCGTTGGGCGATCAGAACGAGTAGGAATGTCTCGAATGACGTTCGTCGTTGAGGGCCCTGATGCGGTAGTTCGACACGTGGCTGCACAGCTCGATCGATTGATCGATGTTGTGGAAGTTTACGATATAACTGAACAAAACATCGTCTGGCGCGAATTGGCGTTGATCAAGATTGCTGCTCCTGCTGCTTCCCGAAGCGAGGTGCTGGAGCTTGCTAACGTCTACCGCGCAAACGTAATCGACATTGGAGTCGAAAGCTTGACTCTGGAAATCTCTGGCGGACGACAGAAGATAGACTCATTGATCGAACTGCTTAAGAAGTTTGGGTTACTGGAAGTGATCCGAACAGGCAGGGTTGCAACTCTAAGAGGAACGCTTGTCGAGGGTGAAGACGATGGTCTTTACCAAGCCGATGCAAGCAATCCAACATATGTACTTCCAATTACTACTGGTGAATCTGGAAGCGTCTAATAACGTTTCTAAAAAATGCTGCTAGGACTGCTGGCAGAAAACAAAATCACGAGCCCTAAGGCTGACAATTCGAAATGGCTACTCTCACTTACGATAAAGATATTGATGATTCGATACTGCGAGATAAGACAATCGCGGTATTGGGTTACGGATCACAGGGTCACGCCCACGCGCTGAACCTCAAGGACAGCGGCTTCAACGTAATTGTTGGCCTGTACGAAGGCAGCCGAAGCAAGAAGATTGCTGAAGAAGCTGGCTTGGAAGTTGTTTCTAATGCTGAAGCAACCAAACGTGCCGACCTGATTTCATTCTGCCTTCCTGACACCGTTCAGAAGAAGGTTTACCAAGAAGATGTTCTACCAAATCTGGCTAAAGGTAAGACGATTCTTTTCGCCCACGGGTTCACAATTCTGTACGAACAGATCATTGCACCTGAAGGCGTCGACGTGGTCATGATCGCTCCTAAGGCCCCTGGCCACCGAGTACGTGCTGTATTTGAGCGAGGACTTGGTGTTCCATGTCTCATCGCTGTTCATCAGGACGTATCTGGAACTGCTCACGACCTCGCACTTGCTTACGGCAAGGGTGTCGGTGGTGGACGAGCCGGTATCTTGGAAACTACTTTCAAAGAAGAGACCGAAACCGACTTGTTCGGTGAGCAGGCTGTTCTCTGTGGTGGTGTGACTGAACTTGTGAAGACCGGATTTGAAGTTCTAGTTGAAGCTGGTTACGAGCCCGAATCTGCTTACTTCGAAGTTCTTCACGAACTGAAGCTCATTGTCGACCTGATGTACCAGGGTGGTCTCGGTCACATGCGGTACTCGATCAGCGAAACAGCTGAGTATGGCGATTACACACGTGGACCAGTCATTATCGACTCCAACGTTAAGAAGAATATGCAAAAGGTTCTCAAGCAGATTCAGTCGGGCGAATTCGCACGAGAATGGATCGCTGAGAACGATGAAGGCCAGCACAAGTTCAAGCAGATGCGTGCTGACAACGAAATTCACGGCGTCGAAAAAGTCGGTAAAGAACTTCGCGATATGATGCCTTGGTTGGAGTCGACTACTTAATTTGTAGTCACTCTTTTTGAAGAGAACACCGACTCGATTTAGTTGAGTCGGTGTTCAAACCCGACGGGTGTTACCTGTCAAGATTGGTCAAGCGCTGGAGGTATTCACATGGCGCAGCAAAGCGGTATTGAAGACAAAGTAATAATTTTTGACACGACTCTACGTGACGGCGAACAGTCTGCTGGCGCGGGTCTAACAGTCGAGGAAAAACTTCGTATCGCTCATCAGCTAAACAAGCTAGGCGTCGACGTGATCGAGGCAGGCTTTGCTGGTAGTTCACCCGGTGACTTTGAGGCAGTACGCCGCATCGCCAACGAGGTTAAGGGACCTGTGATTACTTCACTTGCGCGTGCCGTCAAAGCTGACATCGATGCGGCAGGTAAGGCTTTGGACGGCGTTGAGAACGCACGTATTCATACGTTTATCTCGGCGTCCGACATCCACCTGATGCACCAGATGCGAAAAGACCGTGAAGCGATAATGGATATGGCTGTGAACGCAGTCGCACACGCTAAAACTTATGTCGATGACGTTGAGTTCTCGCCTATGGACGCCTCGCGAACTGAGCCAGAATATCTCTATGCAATGGTTGAAGCCGTGATCAAGGCTGGTGCCACGACCGTCAACATTCCGGACACTGTCGGGTATTCGACTCCCGAAGAGTTTGGTGCGTTGATCAGGGGCATCAAAGATAACGTTCCGAATATCGATCAAGCTGTGATTAGTGTTCACTGTCACAACGACCTCGGAATGTCAGCAGCCAACTCTCTTGCCGCCCTCGAAAACGGTGCAAGACAGATTGAAGGTTGTATCAACGGTCTTGGCGAGCGTGCAGGAAATGCCGCTCTCGAAGAAGTGATCATGGCGATCGAAACTCGCCCCGATCACTACAAAGTTAACACCAACATCAACACTGCTGAAATTGGCAACTCCAGCCGAATGGTGAGCTCAATTTTTGGAATCCCTGTTCAAGCGAACAAGGCAATCGTTGGTCAGAACGCTTTCAGGCACTCGTCTGGGATTCACCAAGACGCCTACCTGAAAGAACGAACAACCTTCGAGATTATGGAACCCGATACTGTCGGATGGCGTGGTCAGGCAATTGTGCTTGGCAAGCTGTCGGGTAGAGCAGGGCTTCGATCACGTTTGCATGAGCTTGGTTATGATTTGTCAGATCAAGAACTTACCAGTGTGTTTGTAACGTTCAAGGATCTTGCCGACAACAAACGTGAAGTTACTGATGTTGATCTTGAAGCTCTCATGTCGGAGCAACACCGCTACATCGATACCGGCCGAACCTACAAAATAGATTCAGTCCACGTTGTGTGCGGTAATGACACCCAACCTGAAGCGAAGATCACGTTGTGTTGTCCTGATGGCGAGTCCCGAACGGTCGAGTCGAAGGGCACAGGCCCGGTTGACGCGGTCTGCAAGGCTATCGATTCAGTCGTTGATCTCGATATCGAACTCACTGAGTTCTCAGTGTCGGCGGTTACCGAAGGAATCGATTCTCTTGGCGAAGTAACTATCAGGGTTGCCAAAGACGGGTCGATATACTCAGGTCGTGGTTCGGATTCCGATATCGTTGTGGCCTCGGCGAAGGCGTATGTAAACGCCATAAACCGATTGATCACGATTGGTGTGCAGGATCGATCTGAAACAGCGGGTGCGGTGTAGTTCGCTACTCATAAAGTGAAACATAAGGAAACCGCACCTCGAAATTATTCGGGGTGCGGTTTTCCGCTACTATTTCTGCTTCATATTGCGGAGATGTAACGAAATTAAATGTTGTGGGCAATAGGCTCACGAAAAATAATAATTCTGGGAGTTACGTGCACATGGCAAAGACCATGTTCGAGAAGATATGGGAACATCACATTGTTGCCGAGCCAGAGGGTCAGCCAGCTCTTATCTATATCGACCTTCATTTGGTGCACGAAGTCACCTCTCCACAGGCTTTCGAAGCGCTTCGTCTGACCAACCGTAAGGTTCGTCGACCTGATCTGACTATCTCGACTGTCGACCACAATTTGCCGACAGACGATACTCGAAACGAAGAGATCAAAGATCCTATCGCCCGTATTCAGGTCGATACCCTTCGGAAGAACTGTAAAGACACCGGTGTTGTTCTGTACGACATCGATTCAGCGGCTCAGGGAATCGTTCACGTCATTGGTCCAGAGCAGGGCTACACCCAGCCGGGAATGACGATCGTTTGTGGTGACTCGCACACATCTACCCACGGTGCGTTCGGTTCACTTGCTTTCGGTATTGGTACATCTGAGGTTGAGCACGTTCTGGCTACACAGACCCTGAGACAGGCAAAGCCTAAGACGATGGAAATTCGTTTCAACGGCGAACTGAAGCAGGGCGTGACTGCGAAAGACATGATTCTCTCTGCTATCGGTGAGTTGGGAACGGCCGGCTGGACCGGCTATGTTGTTGAGTTCACTGGCGATGCCATCAAGAAGCTCAATATGGCAGGACGAATGACCGTCTGCAATATGACAATTGAGGGTGGCGCACGAGCTGGTCTTATCGCTCCTGATGACACTACGTTCGACTGGATGCGTGGTCGTAATTTCGTTCCTAAGGGCGATGAATTCGACGCAGCCGTCATTGAGTGGCGTGAGCTTGCCACGGATGAAGACGCAGAGTATGACGCTCTGCTAGAGATCGATTGTGAGTTACTTGAGCCGCACGTAAGCTGGGGCACGAACCCGGGTCAGGTTACTGGAATTACAACCAGAGTTCCTTCACCTACCGATTTTGAAGACCCTGCAGATGTATCTTCCGCCGAGCGTGCTCTCGAATACATGGGACTCACTGGTGGAACACAGGTCGAAGATATTGAAATCGATCGAGTATTCATAGGTTCTTGCACCAACGCTCGAATTGAGGATCTAAGATCCGCTTCATTAATTGTCAAAGGTCGTAAGGTCGCTTCTTCAGTTCGAGCACAGATCATGCCAGGTTCAACCCTGACAAAGATGCTTGCTGAAAAAGAAGGACTCGACCAAATCTTCAAGGAAGCTGGATTCGAGTGGCGCGAGTCTGGTTGTTCGATGTGTCTGGGAATGAATCCCGACATTCTCGTACCGGGCGAACGATGTGCATCAACATCTAATCGGAACTTTGAAGGCCGGCAGGGTAAGGGCGGTCGTACACACCTTGTAAGTCCTGAAATGGCAGCAGCAGCTGCTATCGAAGGTCACTTCGTAGACGTAAGAGACTGGGAGACCGAATAGCTCGGTCTTTCAACTGGCACCCGGTGAACGGTTTATTACGATGTCGTTAGGCGACAAGAACTCACATAGCATTGACCCTCGTCCTCCGAAAGATCGAAAAGACGCGGGTGGTGAGTCGTCCAGAAAAGGACGACGTACGCGTGACGCTAAGGCCGCTCCACCAAGTGGCGGCGGAATCATGCATCGTATTACGGGACGATCAGAAATGGATCGTGCCAAAGTAAAACGGTACGAACCTTACGGTTACGAATCGAACAATAAACAAGTTAAGTGGGTTGTTGCTGTATTAATTGGCTGGATATTGGTTTCACTAATACTGGCGTGGCAGGATCGATCTACAGCCAACTATTTGATCGAATTGAAGTCCGAGGGATTGGTTTCCGTTCCTCCTTCTCAGCAACGAGCACCTCTGTACATCTTCGAGCTGGCTGAGTTTTCTGCGCGAGAAGGTTCAGGATTAACGTGGCAACAGCGGTTTGCCGCACGATATCCGTATGACCTTGCCGGCTCTGGAATGGCTGACACGCCCGATGCTGATCCTGAACCAACACGAGATTTAGACACCTTGTTTAGATATGCCGAATCCGCAGGAGTCGCCTGTACTAGCGAACTTGATTTCGTCTCTCGTACCGATGAATGTCTTCGTTTGATCGAAATTCAAGAGAAATACACTTCTGTCAAAGACACTGGTGCGATGCTGTTTGTCCTGTTGATTTCGGTGCTGTTTTTAAACATGTTTGCATTCGGATCTTTTTCTCATCGGGCAAGCAGGAATGTTCTTGCACTCAATAATGAAGGCCAGAAATTCACACCTGAAAAGGCAGTTCTTTGGTTTTTTGTTCCTGTTCTAAATATGGTGAGACCATGGCAGGTTTTCAGAGAATTGTTCAAAGGCAGTGACCCCGATGTCACAACCTATGATCAACATGCTTGGAGAGCCAAAGGTCGAGTACCAAATATTGTTCATGTATGGGCAGCGGTGTTTGTGGGAGTATTCTTATTCAACCCTCGAACAATTGGATGGTTCTGGTATTCGGTACGGCAAACTATGGATGATGTGATCGTTGCGCATCAGCGTTTGATCATTGCCGATATATTGATGGCGATTCTAGGAATTGCGGCGATATTTGTTGCTCTGGAATTGCACAAACGACAAGAAGCACGACACGCCAAAGTTGGCGATGTTACTGTTACGCCCCCAGCCCCGGTAGATGCTTTAAAAGAGGCTCTAAAAGAGGGAATCATGCGCAAAGATTTAGAAAACAGACGAAATCGTTCGAAGCGGAACGATTCGAGCAAATAGACGAACCGGTTAGAAAAGACTAAAGGTAACTAAATTGGAAAAGTTCACGAAGCTCACAAGCATCGTTGCGCCTCTTGATCGAGCCAACGTCGATACCGACCAAATAATTCCGAAGCAATTCCTCAAGCGAATTGAGCGAACCGGATTTGGCGAGTTTGCGTTCTTCGACTGGCGATATCTTGAAGATGGTGTTCCAAACCCAGACTTCATTCTTAACGAAGAGCGATACGTTGGTGCCAATATTTTGGTTGGTGGCCGAAACTTCGGTTCAGGATCTTCACGTGAACACGCACCGTGGGCACTGAGAGAAATGGGCTTCCAGTCGATCATCGCAACTAGCTTTGCCGATATTTTCCGTAGCAACTGTATGCAGAACGGTATGCTACCGGTGATCCTGAGCGAGTCAGAAGTCGACACTGTCATGGCGCGCTCACTTCGTGGATATGGTTACAAGGTGACCATCGATCTTGAGTCGCAGACAGTTACTGACGATCAGGGACTCAACGCTAGTTTCGATGTCGATCCATTCCGAAAGAACTCGCTTCTTGAAGGATTAGATGATGTTGGAATTACGATGGGTCTCAGCGAAGAAATCGACTTATTCGAGGAAAAGCGCACTGCTCGTTGGTAGTCATTGTGCACCAATTTTCAGTGGTAGAATAGAATTTTATGCGAAGTGTAGCTGCGCGATGTTAGACTTCAGATGTTGTTTTTTAAGAGAAGACCCAGTTTTGGGTGCCGAAAGCAGAGCTTTTTAGATGGATGCACGGATCGCAGTACTTGGCGGAGATGGTATTGGCCCAGAAGTCACAGCAGAATCGATAAAAGTCTTTGACGCAATTGGTAGTCGTTTTGGACATGATTTCACTTATGTGACTGGACTGGTTGGTGGCGCAGCCATCGATGCTACGGGCAGTGCACTTCCCTCCGACACGATGAATATCGTTCTTGGGGCGGATGCAGTAATGTTCGGTGCCGTTGGTGGTCCGCAGTGGGACAACCCGCAGGCTAAGGTTCGCCCTGAAGATGGAATTCTCGCTCTTCGTAAGGGACTCGGACTTTTCGCCAACCTTCGACCTGCAAAAGTTTATCCGCAGCTAATCGGCTCATCTCCATTGCGTCCTGAGCTTCTGGTTGATGTTGATTTCATCATTGTTCGTGAACTTACTGGTGGTCTCTACTTCGGCAAGCCAAAGCGCCGTTGGGAGAATTCCCGTGGTCGCCGAGCTGTCGACACTCTCGCTTACTCTGAAAAAGAGATCGAGCGAGTTGTTCGAATTGCTTTCGAGTTGGCTCGAGACCGTAAGAAGCGCGTTCACTCACTCGACAAAATGAACGTTATGGAGACATCACGACTCTGGCGTGAGGTTGCAACTGAGGTTGGTATTGAATACCCCGATGTAGAACTGATTCACATGCTTGCCGACAACGCAGCAATGCAGATCATCACCAACCCTGCATCATTCGACGTGATCGTTGCTGAGAACACCTTTGGAGACATCATTTCTGATGAAGCTGCCGTTATCGGTGGTTCACTCGGAATGCTGCCTTCAGCCTCGTTATCGTCCCTGCCGCCTAAGAATGGCCGACGTCGACGTGGTGGTAAGCCAGCGTTGTACGAACCTATCCACGGTTCAGCTCCAGATATCGCAGGTAAGGCGTTGGCGAACCCAATGGCTTCAATCCTCAGTGCAGCCATGCTGCTCCGACTTTCGTTAGGACTCAATGCTGAAGCTGATGTTGTTGAAGGCGCAGTCGATTCGGTTCTTTCAGAAGGCTACCGAACTCACGATATTGCGACCGGGGGCGAACGCCCACTGACAACCAGCCAGGTTGGCGATATGATCGCTGGGCTCGTAGCTGGATAGACTGTTCGTTCAAACGAGACTCTCTTAACTAAATCGACAGGAGACTTTTATCACTAAACCTCCTACTGTCGATTTGTTTAACCTGGTATTCGCCCATATACGAATGCCCGGTAATTTAAGCTGCTACGAATCCTTGCCAGAAAGTTCGTTGTCGATATCGACTTCGTGGGCTGCTAACCATTCAGGATCGAAATTCACACCGAGACCTGGACGGTCAGAGACGTTAAGATGGCCATCCTGAATATCGAGTGGGTGGTCTATCATGACGTTGTACCCGGAAAGATCATATCTACTTGTTTCGAGTTTGTAGAAGTTCGGCACGGTCATCATGACGTGTGCACCGGACATTACGTTGATCGGGCCTGACGCATCGTGTGGTGAAATCGGTATGTAGTACGCCTCTGCCATTGTTGCGATCTTCTTTAGCTCGGTAATACCGCCTGTCCACGTGACATCGGGCATGATGTAGTCGGCGAGTCCGTTCTCAAAGATAGGTACGAACTCCCAGCGGGTGTGCAGACGCTCACCAACTGAAATAAGCGGAGCTATCTGCTCTTTAACTTGTTTGAGCGCTTTCCAGCTTTCAACAGGAACTGGTTCTTCGAACCAGAAGATGTCCCATTCGGCCATCTTGTTCGCCAGTCGAATCGCTGTCGGCACGTTATACATGCCGTGGGCATCGATCAGGATTTCGATGTTTGGCCCAGCTGCTTCTCTTGCCGCGGCGAGAACATCCATTGCCGCATTCTCTGCCTCGATGCTGATTTCACCGTCTAGGAAGCTGGCGTTACCGACGTGGAGATTGTGCATCATCGGGTCCATCTTGAATGCACGATGTCCCGAAGCGACGATTTCTTTGACTGATTCGGTGATGTGTTCAGGTGACTTTGGCTCTGGAGGGTGGCAGTACAGGGCGATCTTGTCTCGAACGGCTCCTCCCAGTAGTTTGTAGACAGGCTGATTCAATACCTTGCCACGAATGTCCCAAAGTGCGATATCGATTCCACTGATCGCTGCCGTAGTTGCGCCACGAGTGCCGACGTAAGTCATACCTCTGAAGATCTTTGCCCAGATGCGCTCGATATCTTCAGGATTTTCTCCAATGAGCCACTTACCGATTTGATTCACAAATGCGGCTACGGCTCCATTGGCTACGGCTCCAGGGTAGGTCGTGATTTCACCCCATCCGGTGATTCCTTCATCGGTGTCGACCTGAATGAACACGAATGTCCTGTTTGTTGCATCGCGTACTTCGTCAGTTCCGGGGTTGTTATCCCACGGCGTTTTAACTACCCATGATCGGGCGTTAGTTATCTTCAACGTTCGTTTCCTATTGTGACTTGCGACCTAGTCCCAGATGTAATTAGCGGATCTTCGCACGATTATCTGCTCGTTTAGTCTCCAGTCAACCTCAAATAGACCCAACTGTTCCTTGACACTCACGAACCTCGGAATAAAGTACGCCGGGTTGCGAATTAATTTAAGAACCAGTCGAGACAATATGACGAACCAGATAACTGAAGCCGATCTACAAAATGCACTGCCTGATGTTGAGTCGGATCAGAAGCTTGCTGGCATTGTTGCCGAAACGACTATTCATCGCGATAAGTGGGGTATTCCGCACATTGCTGCCGAGAATGAAGCCGACCTGTTTTTTGCTCAAGGTTTCGCAACTGCGCAAGATCGTCTGTTCCAGATGGACTACGACCGATTACGTTGTTTAGGTCGGTCTTCCGAGCATTTGGGTGATAGCGGTTTGGCTCAAGACAAGCTGATGCGTCGACGATCGTTGCAGATTGTTTCTAAGCGGGACCTTGATGTTTGCAGTCCTGAAGCCAAAGCGATGATTACCGCTTATACCGCAGGCGTGAACGCTTACATCGAGTCTGGCGCTCCGCTTCCTGTCGAGTACAAGCTGACCGGAACTAAACCCGAAAAATGGGAAGACTGGCACTGCATTCTTGTTTACAAGGTTCGGAATACCGCTGAGGGATCGTTTCAGGCGAAACTGTGGCTAGCGAAATTGGCGGCCGAGATCGGACCCGAGCGAACCGCTGCGGTTTCTCCGGGTAGCCAACCCAATGCCTTGATGACCGTACCTCCTGGAGCTGAATACTCCGGTGGTGCGTTGAACGCTATCGAAGAACTAACGAACGTAGTGAACGCCACGGAATCACTTCGTGAAACCGATGGCGGTTCGAATGGTTGGGCGATTTCGGGTGATCGGACGGAATCTGGATTGCCGCTGGTTGCTGGCGATTCCCATCGTGGACTCGAAGTGCCAAACGTCTATTACCAAGTGCATTTGAAAACTCCTGAATTTCAAACGCTTGGGCACTCAATTCCCGGCGTGCCTATGGCTATGCACTTCGCCCACAACGACTTCGTTGGGTGGGGTATGACCCACGGCGGCGCCGACACTCAGGATTTGTTCGTTGAGCAGCTTAGACGGACGGGAACCAAGGTCGAGTATTTATTTAAAGACAACTGGCTAGAAGCTGTTCGTTCAGTAGAGAAAATATCTGTACGTAACGGAGAATCTGAAGAAGTAGAGATCGTTGAAACTCATCATGGACCGATAATTTCCGGCAGTGTCGACTCTGGCTGGGGCATCGCTATTTCTGATCCCGGCTCACGGGGTGGCACGAAATGGGTTGATGCTGCATACGCCGCTATGAAGTCACAGTCGGCGGATGAACTCGAGAAGGCTTTTGATACTTGGACCGACCGAGTAAACAACTATCCATATGCCGATGTTCATGGGAACTTTGGATATTTGTTCAAAGGGCTTGTGCCTGTTAGGACAGGCACAAACGGTTGGGGTCCTATTCCCGGTTGGACTGGTGAAAATGAGTGGAACGGATTCATTCCCAATGCCGAATTACCACGTTCTAAAAATCCTGATTGTGGTTGGATCGTAACCTGCAACCAACGTGTGGTTGGTGAAGACTACGAACACTATTTGACGCACCTGTACGGAACGGACTACAGAGCTCGACGTATTCGTGATCGCATCGAAGACATCTCAGATCGCAAAGCTACGGTTGCTGACATGTCGTCGATTCACGCTGACACGGTTTCGATTCCTGCGATCGTACTGAGCAGCGCTATTCGTGAATTGCCTGCGCTCGATGGTATCTACTCGGCAGCAGCAGGATTGCTTGAATCGTGGGATCACGATCTCAAGGAAGATTCGTCGGCTGCCGCAATATATGGCGCGTCGTCACGTGAATTGAACAAGCAACTCGCACTCGCTGCGTATGGATCGCTTGCTGGTGGAGTTACGGGCGAATACGTCGATGCCGGTGCTGAGGATCAGCTACGTCGACAACTTAAGCCAGACTTTATTCGGCGACTCGGCGAAGGATCGTTAGGCGAAGCGCCATACGGCTTCGACACGACCGCATTGGTTTCAAATGCGTTCAAAGCTGGCGTTGATTATTTGGTAGACCGGCTTGGGGATGACGCAAGCAGGTGGCGTTGGGGCGATCTTCACAAGACAGGACACGTGCATCCGTTGTCGGGAGCATTCCCTGAAGCGGCCGATCAGTTAAACCCACCAAAGGTCGAAGCATCTGGAGACGGTGACGTGCCGTTTGCCAGTGGAAGCCCTACTCCGGCTGAATTCGCAATAAAGACCGGACCTGTCAATCGATACATTCACGATCCTTCGAACTGGAGCAATGGCCGGTGGATCGTTCCATTGGGATCATCTGGGCATCCAGCGAGTCCGCATTTTGCAGATCAGCAAAACATGTGGGCGACAATCGAAACAATTCCTCAGCTGTGGGATTGGTTGGAAATCGCCGGCGATGCTGAATCGACTCAACGATTGCTGGCTGAATAAAGTCTCGGACTAATACCGGTACATCACTCGTAACTGAACTGCCGAAATATCGGTCAGACATGTTCCGGCGTAAGTATTCGCGCGATTACAAAAAAGACTGGTGAAATTACCTATCAAGTTCATGGAATTCGTCAGGAGTAGAGTTTTCTGACTGAAAAGAAGCTGCGTAATAACGAAATACGTAACTATATGACGATTACAATCGCATAAGAGTGCGGTTGAGGATGTTATCAATCGTTTACATGGCGAATATCGTCGCAATAAGTGTAATTTCGGTGATATCATTGATCTCAGTTCATCGGATGGATAATAACGAAATCCACTGGTAGGACGCTAAACGGGACGTAATCCGTTTAGGAGTTTTTTAAAGAGAGATCTAAATTGAGTAAATTGAGTAACGTAATTCGAATCGCATTCCGCCGCTTGGACCACGCGTTCGACACAAAGCTAGTATCGGCAAAAGAATTGAACCAGGCTAACTTGCTTGGCGATCAGGTTGCACGACACAGCCACTATGCAGAGAGCAAGACTCGACGCGGCTACCGAGTTAGCTAACGCCAGTCGCCATTCCTCATAACAGGACGGCGCGATAACTCAGTAGATTGCTGCGAGCAAATATAAAACGAAGCCCTCGATCATCAAGATCGAGGGCTTTTGTTTTTAACATAGTCCGATTATGTGCCCGACGGGTTTAGTGCCACTTGCGTTCGTCTTCCACTGTACGAATTGCACGAGGAGGGAACGGCTTGTAAGGATGCTGAGCAAGCTTTTCTTCGTCGATATCGATGCCGAGTCCGGGTGCCGTGGGAAGTTCTATATAGCTATTGTGGGGTTCGAGGTATCCCGAGGTGAAGGTTCTGCAAACCTCTTCGACCTGGACCATATATTCGTAAATTAAAAAGTTCGGCATGGTCGCCGATGCGTGAATCCCGGCGGCGAGTCCGATTGAGGTCGAGTTCCATCCGTGAGGCGATACGCCGATGTAGTGCGGCTGAGCCATCGCAGCAATCTGCGTGAGTTCCAAAATGCCGCCGGTGTTGCAGATATCTGGATTAATGATGTCGACCGCACGCTTGTCGAAGATCTCTCGGAATCCGTTTCGTGTGTAGTGCGCCTCTCCTGTAACGACCGGAATAGTAGTGTTTTCTTTCACTTCTTTGATCGCATCAATATTGTCGGGAGGGCAGGGCTCTTCGAACCAGTACGGGTTGTATTGCTCCATTTCTTTTGCCACACGAATTGCGTTCATGGGAGCTAGGCGACGGTGGACTTCTACTAGTAGTTCTACGTCAGGTCCGACGGCTTCGCGGACGGTTCCTAGGGTTGCTGCGGCTTCGGTTAATTCGTCGCGGTTTACATACTCTCGCCAAGGACCTGGGAACGGGTCGAACTTCAGTGCATTGAAGCCGCGTTCGTCGACAAGTGTTGCAGCTGCTTGGGCCTTATCGTCGGCTGTTACGCCGTCACCCCAGCCGTTGGCGTATACCCGGATATGAGGTCTTACTGGACCGCCAAGAAGGTTGTATATCGGCTGCTCGGTAGCCTTGCCGACAATGTCCCACATAGCGATTTCAATTCCGCTGAGAGCGCAGTGTAAATCCATTGCCGAACGCTTCGTTGCGAAATCCTCGTGGACAACGTGCATCAGGTGACGAATGTGGAACGGGTCACGGTCGATTACGTAGCGTGAAAGCTGGTCGACGTGAGCTTCGATCTGAGTATCTCGATCAGCTTGCGAATAAGCCTCGCCCCAACCCGTTATTCCGGCGTCGGTCGAAAGCTTGATGTAGATGAAATTCTTGCCAGCTCCCGGATGCCATTTAATGACTTCAATATCTGTGATTTTCACGTGCCACTCCTAGATCATGTGCTAAACGCCTTGTTAGCGCAGCGGCATCATATACCCTGGTGAGACTCAGAGAAGAGAGCTAGTGAGTTGTGTCGAATTCGTTCGGCTAGACGAACTTCACGAGTGCGCCGCCGACACCTTCGATGTCAATAGAGACTTCATCGCCGGGCATTACCCACTTGGTTTCAACAACGCTACCGAGCATCACCACTTCGCCAGCTTTGAGGTGCTTACCGCGCTCTGCGAGTGAGTTTGCTAGCCATGCTAGCGCTTCGTATGGGTGACCCATGATGTCGCCCGTAGTGCCTTCACCAACTCGTTTGCCATTGATCGTCATGTGTCCGATCGCTGTTGCGAGATCGGGAGCGTCTTTTACCGGCTTGGGCTGGCTTAGAACGATTCCTGAAGCGAAGAAATCATCGGCGATCAGCGATGGAGTGTCGACTGTCTTGTAGTCGGTCCAGCGGTCGTCAACAATTTCGATAGCCCCGAACAACGCCTGAACGGCTGGAGTTACAGATTCGCGAGTGAAGGGCGTTCCGTCTGGGGCGGGCGGTAAGTCACTACCTATGAATGCAGCGATTTCGCATTCGACGCCGGGGTGAGAGAAGTTTTGATACTGGGCGGAAGTCGCTATGTAGTTGGTAGATGTGTTGTACACAGCACCGGCGCATGGATTGTTGATGCCAAGAAATTCCTGCATCACCGGAGTGGTGCAACCAATCTTGTAACCGACACGTTTGCCGTATCCGGCTTCGTTGAGCAACTCGTGGAGCTGATCTTGAACTTTGTATGCCTCAGCTTCGTCAGCAGGGCGGAACGCTTCGGGAAGTCCGTCGATTATCTGATTACGCACTCGAGTTAGAGCGAGGATTCCGGCGGATTGCTTGAGTTCTTCTTGATTCATCAAAGTGTTGGGTTCGATTTCTTAAACTTTGGCGTGCGTTATCTTCATGCGAATACGTTTCGTGATTCCGACAATTGATTCTATGTCTGAACGTATAATCGTGCATCCGTATATTTATATATTGGCGACCAGTGTTAAGCGCTGTTCAGCTAATCACGAACCGAGAACTTTGTCGATCAAGATACCGCGCCTGTTACTGGCCGAACTTATTTCACATGCTTTGCAAGACGATCCCAACGAAAGTTGTGGTCTCTTATTGGGCGTAGGCGAGATTGCTGACGAAGTTCACCGAATGTCGAATGTGAACGTAAAGCCGATAAGCCGATATGCGATGCAGCGGGGTGAATTGCTTGAAGCCCAGGAGAAGGCGAAGAAGTCGGATCGTGCATTCGTGGCGATCTATCATTCGCACACGTTTACTCAGGGCTATCCGTCGAAGACCGATATCAAGAACGCAGTCGCAGTGGCGAGTATTTCTACTCGCCACGTAATCATTTCACTTGTTGAAAAGACGCGGCCTGTGGTTCGTGCGTTCGAGATTGATCCAAAAGCGAACGTGACCGAGTTGGTCATCAAGACCGACGGTGAGCAGTACCGAGCTTCGGATTAGGATTCACCTCCGGCCACATTGTTACTTGCCAGCTACACCGTTCTGGAATAGCCACCATTCGAAGCTGTCGGTAAGGGCTAGCCAGCTGGCTTCGAGAATATTCGTCGAAGCACCAACTGTGTACCAAACGTCTTTGTCATCAGCTGATTCGATTACGACTCGTACTGCAGCACCCGTGCCGACGCCTTCGTTTACGACCCTGACCTTGTAGTCGGTTAAACGAATTGCGCTAAGTTCCGGGTATGCGTCAATCAAGCCTTTTCGCAATGCGCCGTCAAGGGCTCCAACTGGACCATCTCCCTCGGCTGCTGTGTGCACAATGTCGTCACCGACACGAACCTTTACGGTCGCTTCGGAAAGCATTGGGTGCTCCGCACCATCTTTGCGCCAACCTGTGCCGAACGAAGAACGGCGTCGATTTTCGATAACCACCATGAAGTCGACAAGTTCGAACGGTGCTTCGTAGTTAGGTAGTGCTCGCCGAAGCACGAGATCGAAAGATGCGTTAGCACCTTCGTACGAGAAGCCTTTTGACTCTTGATCTTTCACGTGCTGAACGATTGTTCGTGCATCCGCATCGTTCAGGTCGTCCGCAAGTCCCATTTCCTTGATTCGGTGGATCACGTTTCCTCGACCGGATAGCTCAGAAATCACGACATCGTTTGAGTTTCCGACCAGCGAAGGTTCGATGTGCTGATACGCCTGAACTGACTTCTGGGTAGCAGCAGCATGAAGTCCGCCTTTGTGCGAGAACGCACTGGAACCAACAAACGGCTGGAATGGGAATGGGCGACGGTTCACACGTTCGGAAACGAAGTTAGAAACGTCGGTGAGAGTAGCTAGCTGATCTGAGGAGATAGCGTCGATGCCCATTTTGAGATTCAGGTTGCCGATAACGCTAACCATGTTGGCGTTTCCGGTTCGTTCGCCGTAACCGTTGATGCAGCCCTGCACCTGATAGGCGCCAGCCTCGACTGCAGCGATGGCAGAAGCCACGGCTGTGTCGGTGTCGTTGTGGGAATGAATGCCGATAACGGCGTCATCGCCGAGATCTTCTTTTACCCGTTTTACGATTGCGGCGACTTCACTAGGCAGCGTGCCACCATTTGTGTCACAAACGATCAAACGCTCAGCGCCGGAGTCCATCGCAACACGTAGAGCCTGAACGGCGTATTCTCGGTTCATCTTGTAACCGTCGAAGAAATGTTCAGCGTCAAAAAATACTCGACGGCCCTGTGCTTTTATGTAGCTAACTGAATCTGCGATCATCGCTAGGTTTTCTTCGAGAGAAGTCTGAAGAACGTCTATGACCTGATATTCAGAAGACTTTCCTACGAGTGTGACAACCGGAGCGTTCGTATCCAGCAACGCTTTGAGCGTTGGGTCGGATTCAGGACTGACGTTTGAGCGACGAGTGTTTCCGAATGCTGCAACTTGTGCGTGCTTTAGGTCGAGCGATTGAACTCGCTGGAAGTACTCGTCGTCTTTCGGATTTGCGCCGGCGTATCCACCTTCGATCACATCGATTCCGAGTTCGTCGAGGCGCTGCGTAATAGCGAGCTTGTCCTCAACAGAAAGTGAAATACCTTCCTGCTGTGTTCCGTCACGAAGGGTCGTGTCGTAAAGCTCAACTTTTTTATTCATGGCGCGCTCGTTCTCCTGGTTAATGCGCTTTGATATTCAATTTTAGGATGGGTTGAATACAATGTATTTTGGACACAAAAAAACCCATCCTTATAAGGGACGGGTCGAAAGACTCGCGGTACCACCCTCGTTTCCTGATTCGCTTCTCGTTCAGCAGGACACTTATTGAGCACAATATTTATGCCCTCGTGCCTTATAACGGGACACGAACCCGATTGCGCCTACTTGCTGATGACGAGCATCAACTTTCAGGCAACGACTCAGGAGTGATTTTCTGTTGGAATTCAGGTGCCCGCTCTCACCGTACTGGGCTCGCTCAAACCGTATATATCCGACTTACTCGTCTCCGTTGTACAGAATCGAAATTCTGCTACGTCTTAATTGTCAATGATATCACTTACAACACCTAAACAAATAACTCACAAACATTGATTACATCACTAGCTAGATGAATAGCGTGTTTGGCGGGTGATGCCTAAAATGTCCTAGTAACCTTTGGATACCAACCTAATCTTTTCAACGCGTCCGTGCGTTTGGAGCGACATTTGAGCGAGTTCGAACGCAACGATCTGGGACTTGTTGACTACCTTCACTGTGAGTCTGTAGGTGATCCAGGGCAGCGCACGTTCAACATCACAGCCCGTAGTGAGCGCGGTGAGACTGTGGTGTGGATGGAAAAAGAACAGCTGTATCAGGTTGGAATTTCACTGAGACAGTTTTTAACTACTCGTGGTTCTCCAGCTGAACCCGCTCCGTTCTCTCAACCTCCTGTTGATTCGCCTGTTCCCGTTCACGTTGAATTCAAGACTGGCGACATGTCGCTGCAGCACGATCCTGAATCAGACGTTTTTACTTTGATTGCGCGTGATGTACCGAGGGAAGAGCCGGACGTTGAGCAACTGGCAGAAATAACTTTTAGTTTTCAGCGATACCAAGCCGAGGAAATATCTAAAAAATCCGTGTCTGTAGTATCTGCTGGCCGGAAACCGTGCCCTTTGTGCGAAGCTCCACTTAACTCGGGTGAAAGCCACTTCTGCGCCAAAGTGAACGGATATAACCCAACAGAAAATCCTATGGAAAACGAGCGTTCGTGAGCTCTGACGAGGGTGATCAGGAAGCGATTGAGGGTTTGCCTGCTGAATTAGTAGACGAATCTAGAGTTCTACAGCGGTTGGCAGATTGGCCCATTACCGGCATTGGTTTGCATCCCGGCGGATCGAACTATGTGTTCGTCGTTCGACTCACCGATCCAGAGAAATTTGATTCGACGGCCATGTTGTCAGAATCTGCCGATGAAATGCCTGAAGTCGACGAGTCAGCTTCGATCTATGGCATTTATAAACCGCAAGCCGGTGAACGGCCGTTGAGAGATTTTCCGGGTGGTACTCTGCACTACCGAGAACGAGCCGCCTATTTGATTTCGCAAGAGTTCGGCTGGCCAAGAATTCCTCCGACGGTGATTCGAACGGGTCCACACGGCGAAGGGAGTGTTCAGCTTTTCATCGACGCTGCTCCGACTGTGGAAGATGACGACGAACCCGATAATTTCTTTTCATTGCGAGATGATCGTCTCAATGATTTTCGGGATATGGCTATGTTTGATGCCCTTGTTCACAATGCCGATCGCAAGGGTGGGTCATGCATTGTTGATGAAGACGGAATGCTGTGGTCGATAGATCATGGGCTTACGTTTAATCAGACGGCGCGCCGTCGAACTGTGATGTTCGAATTCAATGGAACGGAGTATCCCTCCGGTCTTCTGGAATCCGTGAAGTCTTTGGTAGCTGGCATCGAGGCTAGTTCGACGTTGAAAACGGAGTTGACTGGTCTGCTCTCCCCGCCGGAAATCAGAGATCTTGTGACACGTGGGAAGAAGATGATCGAGATTGGGCATTATCCTGTGCTCGATCCCGATATTAACGTTCCGTGGCCAATGGTTTGATCTAGATATTTCGCATCTAAACAAATGACAATTTCTATCTCGAAACAAGACGCCAAGCGAATCGCTATTCGCGCTCAGGGACTTGCTTGCGAACGTCCGGATAAACAGATCACGCTAAGCGAAGTACAGGCTTCTATTCGCGCCATGGGTCTGCTCCAGATTGACTCAGTTAACGTGTGCGTGCGATCACACTACATGCCGTTGTTTTCTCGGCTTGGCATTTACGACCAAGATCTGCTGGATCAACTGGCTTACAAAGAGAAGGCTGTGTTTGAGACCTGGGCGCATGCGGCTTGTTACGTGCCGGTAGAAGACCACAGATTGTTCCGACAGAGAATGAACGCGAGCAAGCCCCCTAAGCATGTTACCGAGATTATTAAAGATCGTCCCGGCTATATGGATTCTGTACTCGATCAGGTAACTGAGCGAGGTTTACTCACTGCTTCGGAACTGGATGACGCCGGAAAACGAAGCGGCCCTTGGTGGGGTTACACCATTGGTAAGATCGCTGCCGAATGGCACTTTCAAACTGGTGCTCTTTCAATCGCAGATCGCAAGAACTTCGCACGATATTATGACCTCACTGAGCGAGTGATTCCTGCCGAGCATCTCAACAGTTCAAGTACAACTACTGAGGAAGCTCATCGTGAAATGATGCTGCTCGCTGTAACGGCTCACGGGGTTGGCACGGCGGAAGATTTCGGGAATTACTATCACCTGAAAAATGCACAGGCAAAAGCACACTTGTCAGAACTCGTTCAAACTGGCGATATTCAGAGCGTGTTGGTTGAGGGTTGGGATACGCCGGCATACGCACCGCTTCAAATTGAATCCACAGAACCGACTGATGCCAGGGCAATACTTACCCCGTTCGATCCTCTTGTTTGGAATCGTGATCGTATCGATCGTATATTCGATTTCTTCTATCGGATTGAAATCTACGTGCCACAGCCGCTACGGCAGTACGGCTACTACGTGTATCCGTTCGTTCTTGGCGAAGAACTCGTGGCGAGAGTGGATCTGAAAGCCGAACGAAACAAGGGTGTTCTGAGCGTGAAGGGCGCTTTTGCTGAAGAGGGGCAAGACCACGAATACGTGGCGGCAAATCTCGCTGATGAACTGAAATTAATGGCTGACTGGCTTGGACTTAAACAGGTAGCCACTGGCCGCAAAGGTAATCTGATTCCAGCGCTACGAACAGCACTCAAACGCTAGAGCAGCCTTACGCTCGTTCTAGCTACAGCACGAAGAACCTATTGCTGGCATCGGTCCAGACGTTATTGATGTTCAACCCTACTGCATTTGCCATGCTGCTAAATGCTTCGATTGTGTACTTGTTCACCTGTTGCGGCTTCACGTGCACTTGTCACTCGGTTAACCATCCGTCAGGCTTTACCGGGGCGAAGTAGTCCTTTGCTCGACATTT
>JAPKCH010000094.1 GCA_026421185.1 Dehalococcoidia bacterium
CAACAACGCTGGAGGCGACAAGAAGTAATGCTTCAGCCAAAGCGATCTAAATATCGTAAAGAGCACAGAGGTCGAATGAATGGCATTCGAACCAAGGGTTCGACGATGGTGTACGGAGATTTTGGTCTCAAGGCGATAGGCCCTGGTTGGGTAACCGCTCGAGAGATTGAAGCAGCTCGACGTGCAATCACTGGTTATGTAAAGCGTGGCGGTCAGGTGTGGGTGCGATTGTTCCCGGACAAACCTGTAAGTTCACGACCTGCTGAAACCCGCATGGGTGGCGGTAAGGGTGCAGTTGATCATTGGGTGTGTGTTGTTCATCGTGGGCGAATGCTCTACGAAATGGCAGATGTACCGGAAGACCAGGCTCGAGAGGCTCTTCGACGAGCAGCTCACAAGCTTTCGATTCCAACGAAGATCATTGCACGGAGTGAAGAATTTTAAGGTTGCCCGATCGGCTCACAGTAAGTGAATCTAATCAGGCGGAAACTGACAAACGATGCGTATTAGCGAAGTAAGAGAACTGAATGACACTGAACTCGTAAAAGAGCTGGGTGATCAAGAACGTGCCATGATGAACCTCCGGTTCCGTAAGGCCACGATGCAGTTGACGAACACGAATGAAATCGGGAACTCCCGAAAAGCAATTGCGCGCATCAAGACAGTGCTTCGAGAACGCTCGATTACTGTGAACTTGGACGCCGCATTAGCTGCCGATATGGCAGAAGGAGAATAGGTTGGCGCGCAAACAGCAAACCGGCACTGTTCTGAAAGATAAGAACGACAAGAGCGTCATCGTTGGCGTTTCTTGGTTACAGCGTGACCGTATTTATAAGAAGGCTCGTCGAAAGCTGTCGAAGTTCGTCGTTCACGATGAACAGAACGCAGCCACAATTGGCGACCGAGTATTGATCGAAGAAGGTCGGCCTATTTCGAAGACCAAGCGATGGCGCTTGGTTAGCATCCTCGATAAAGTGGATGTTGCTGAAGTACAGCCTTCTGACATCGTTAGTGAAGCTGCCCTCACCGGTGCAGACGACTCTGAAGAGTCTAAGGACTAGAGATGATTCAGCGAGAGACACGGCTGAAAGTCGCCGACAACTCTGGCGCACGTGAGGTGCTTTGCATCAACATCGTCGGAGGAAGCGCGCGTCGTTACGCCAGTTTGGGTGATGTAATCACCTGCACAGTAAAAGATGCACAGCCCGGAGGCACCGTAAAGATGCACCAGGTTGTGAAGGCCGTTGTGGTTCGAACCTCGAAAGAAGTTCGACGTAAAGACGGTTCGTACATTCGATTCGACGATAACGCTTGTGTGATCATCGGTGACGATGAGAACCCTCGTGGAACTCGAATCTTTGGTCCGGTAGCTCGTGAACTTCGAAACAAGAAGTTTATGCGCATCGTGTCGTTGGCTCCGGAGGTTCTCTAACCAATGAGTCAGACACGTATCAAGAAGGACGACCAAGTACTCGTCATTTCCGGAAAAGATAAAGGCAAGCGCGGATCAGTGCTTCGGATTCTCCCTACGGTGAATCGAGTAGTGGTTGAAGGCGTAAACATGGTTACTCGCCATGTGAAGGCTCAACAAGGCGTGGCACAGACCGGCATGGTCCAAGGTGAAGCTCCGGTTTCACTATCTAATGTAATGCTAATTGATCCAGAGACCGGCAACGCCGGTCGCTCTGGTCAGAAGGTCCTCGAAGACGGGACGAAAGTTAGGGTGGTCAAGAGTGGCAAACGCTCCTGACGGTAACAAAAACGAACAGGCAGTAGAGGCAGCAACTTCTAAACCTGCGGCTAAAAAGGCAGCGGCTAAAAAGCCCGCAGCTAAGAAACCCGCAGCTAAGAAACCTGCAGCCAAAAAACCTGCAGCCAAGAAGCCAGTAGCTTCAAAAGCCAAAGCTAAACCGGTAGCCAAAAAAGCTGCTCCTAAGGCAAAAGCTACTAATTCGACGGCTGTATCAAACGTGCCTCGCATGAAGCAGTTGTACCGTGATAACGCGGTAGAAGTGCTGACACGTGAGTTCGGCTACAAGAACCCAATGCAGGTTCCGCAGATCGAAAAGATCGTGTTGAACATAGGTTTGGGTGAGGCTCTCGACAGCAACTCTGCCGTTGGCGCTGCAGTTGGTGATCTCCAAAAGATCACTGGCCAGAAGCCAACTGAGAACAAAGCCAAGGTTTCCATCGCGAACTTCAAACTTCGTGAAGGATCTGTAATTGGTACGTCGGTCACATTGCGGGGGCCTCGCATGTGGCAGTTCTACGATCGATTCGTGAACATCACGTTACCTCGCGTACGTGACTTCCGCGGAATCAGTAGAACTGCTTTCGACGGTCGAGGCAACTACTCTCTAGGAATGCGCGATCAATCGACATTCCCTGAGATTGACTACAATGAAATTGACCGGATGCGTGGTATGCAGTTGACGTTTGTCACTTCTGCCCGTTCCGATGAAGAGGGGCGTCGTCTCCTCGAACTACTCGGCATGCCATTTGCGCACGTCGATGAGCCTATTGGGGCTCTTTAAACTACCTGGAGTTATTTGTATTGGCTAAGAAGTCGATGATCGAAAGAGAAAAGCGCCGCCAGAAATTGGTCGACGCAAATGCTGAAGTTCGTAAAGAACTTCGTGCGATTTCGATCGACCCTAAACGATCTGCAGGAGAGCGATTCACAGCTCGCCAGGAAATGGCGAAACTGCCTCGCAACTCTGCAGCAGTCCGTTTGCGCAACCGCTGTGCTGTAACAGGCCGACCCCGCGGATACATGCGTTTCTTCGGTCTTTCACGAATAACATTCCGCGACCTTGCGTTGAAGGGCGAACTGCCTGGAATACGCAAGGGAAGCCTGTAATAGCCACTAACTACCGAGAGAATCGATCAGAGTGCCAGTAACAGATCCCATAGCCGACATGATCACCCGAATCCGCAACGCGGTTCAGGTACGACATGAGTCCCTTGAAGTCCCAACTTCACGAATGAAGTCTTCTCTTTTGAAGCTCATGGTTGAAGAAGGATTTATCTCAAGTTTCACGGCAACTGAAGAGGAATCAATTGAGAAAAAGCTCAGTGTTCAGCTTCGATACTATGAAGACAAAACTCCTGTAATTCAGGGGCTAAAACGCGTAAGTAAGCCTGGTCTAAGGGTTTACGTAGGCAAAAACGAAGTACCTCGCTACTTTGGTGGCCTTGGTGTGGCATTCATGTCTACATCTAAGGGCGTAATGACGGGCCAACAGGCACGTCGCCAAGGTGTCGGTGGAGAACTGCTCTTCTACGTCTGGTAGAACAGCAACTTCTGTAACTCCTGGCTGATTTTTTTTCAGTACCAGAACTAACGAATTTACGAGAGAAGATCTAAAGTGTCTCGAATAGGAAGAGCCCCGATAACTGTGCCAAGTGGCATCGATGTAAAAATCGATGGCACAACGGTTTCAGTTAAAGGCAAGGCGGGTCAGCTAACGCGAACCCTCCCGGCAACGATGAAAATTGATCTGACTGACGGTGTTATTACTGTTAGTCGTCCTAACGACCAGCCCGATCAGCGAGCCTTGCACGGTTTGACCCGTAGCTTGCTGAACAACATGGTTATTGGCTGCGCAGATGGCTTCTCGAAACGCCTCGAGTTGATCGGTACTGGTTACCGAGTTCAGCAGAAGGGCAAAGCGCTTGAAGTCAATGTTGGCTACTCGCACTCGGTTCCGGTTCAGCCAATTGGCGATAACGTTCTGGTTGCAGATGGACAAACGTTCATCAACATAACGGGCCCGAGCAAAGAAGACGTAGGCGAGCAGGCTGCTCAAATACGCAAGGTTCGAAAGCCTAACCCATACACGGGTAAAGGCATTAAATATTCCGATGAAGTCATCCGACGCAAGGCTGGTAAGACAGCTGCTGGAACTGGTGCGTAAATATGGGTAACCGAAAATTCGATACACGAAAACGGTGGGTTAGGCACAGGCGCGTTCGCAAGAACGTGCGCGGTATTGCTGACCGACCACGGCTTGCTGTTTTCCGAAGCAGCAATCACATCTATGCACAAGTTATCGACGATGAACAGGGCCACACTCTGGCTGCTGCTGGTTCGGTTGAACTTAAGATGGATGACGTAAAGACAGATGTTGCGAAGGCTGTCGGTATGGCAGTTGCTAAAAAGGCCCTCGCAGCAGGAGTCACCAAGGTCGTATTTGACCGAGGTGGTTATAAATATCACGGTCGAGTTAAGGCATTAGCCGACGCAGCTCGCTCAGAAGGACTTAGCTTCTAAATGACGTCTCAGAACGATAATCGCGGCGGAGCTCCTCGAGGGGGCGGTAACGCTGGTGGTGGTCGCGGACCAGGCGGCGGCGGCGGACGTGGACCCGGTGGCGGGCGCGGACCAGGCGGCGGGCGCGGTCCAGGTGGACCAGGCGGCGGACGTGGTCCAGGCGGACCAGGCGGCGGACGTGGTCCAGGCGGACCAGGCGGCGGACGTGGTCCAGGCG
>JAPKCH010000034.1 GCA_026421185.1 Dehalococcoidia bacterium
GGACCAGGCGGCGGACGTGGTCCAGGCGGACCAGGCGGCGGACGTGGTCCAGGCGGACCAGGCGGCGGACGTGGTCCAGGTGGACCAGGCGGAGAACGCCGTGGTCGACGCCCAAAACGTGAAGAAGAAGACTCAGGTCTTGTTGAACGTGTTGTAAAGATACGTAGGGTTTCAAAAGTGACCAAGGGTGGTCGAAACCTAACATTTAACGCAATGGTTATAGTCGGAGATGGCAACGGAAACGTTGGCGCAGCTCTCGGCAAGGCCGGTGCGGTTCCTGACGCAGTTCGCAAGGGAACCACATACGCCAAGAAGGCAATGACTAAAGTCGAGCTCAATGGCCCTACCATTCCGCACGAAATTACTTCTAAGTTTTCGGGTGCAAAAGTGCTGTTGAAGCCTGCTGCGCCTGGTACCGGAGTAATCGCTGGTGGTGGCGTTCGAGCCGTGATGGATGCAGTTGGTGTGAAGGACGTTCTTTCAAAGACGTTCGGTTCATCAAACACCATCAACATTGTTAAGGCCACACTCGCAGCGCTTGCACAGCTTCGAGACCCTGTAGCCGCTGTAGAGCGACGCAAGGGTGTCAAGGCAAGTGGTGCGTCTACAAAAGAATCAGCTTCGTAGAGATTAATCATGGTCAAATTACGAATTACACAACTTCGATCGGGTATCGGCACTAAGCCTGCGCAGCGGGCTACGTTGAAGGCACTCGGGCTTCGAAAAATCCGCCATGAGGTTGTCCAGAACGACAGTCCTCAAATCCGCGGAATGATCGCAAAAGTCATACACCTCATCTCTGTTGAGGAAACGAAGTAGCTAATCACCGTGTCGATTTGTCGACGCAATAGTTCACTTAGTCAGTAAGAATTTAGATATGCCTGGATTACACCAGCTAAAACCATCAAAAAACTCAAAAAAGAATCGTAAGCGCGTTGGTCGCGGTAACGGTTCTGGTACCGGTACGTTCTCAGGCCGAGGATCAAAAGGACAGAAGCAGCGCGGTAGCGTGCCCTTCCTGTTTGAAGGTGGACAACTTCCACTCATCAAGCGACTCCCTCACATGCGCGGCTTCACGAACATTTTCCGTGTTGAATCAACTCCTGTGAACCTCTCGATTCTTGATGAATTCGTAGATGGTTCCGACGTTACTATCGCAAAGCTCATTGAAGCTGGTGCTGTTCGAAAGAAGAACGCCCGAATCAAGATTCTCGGCGATGGTGAAGTAACAAAGCAGCTAAATGTTTCTGCTCACGCATTCAGTAAATCTGCCAAAGCGGCGATTGAAGCTGCCGGCGGAACAACCACAATTATTGAGATAGATAAAGCAGACCACGCTAAAAAAGCAAAGTCGGCTAAGTAACTATGACTCAGGCCAAACAAACGTCAGAATCTCCGGTACCAGCACTATTTCGTGCTGCCGCTGATGCATGGCGCATACCTGACCTTCGATACAGAATCCTCTTTACTTTGGGGATTCTTGTCATTTTCAGGCTTTTCGCTCACGTCCCCGTACCGGGAGTCGATCGAGAAGCTTTGGCCGCTGCATTTGACGCTAACCCGCTTCTGGGCTTCTTGGATCTGTTCTCAGGTGGAGCACTAAGAAACCTATCTATAGCAGCACTTGGTGTGTATCCGTACATTACGGCTTCTATCATTTTGCAAATCCTGACGCCGATCATCCCTACCCTTAAGAATCTTTCTCAGGAAGGTGAAGGTGGGCGGCAGGCTATTAACCGTTTTACCCATTACTTAACAGTTCCTTTGGCGTTCCTTCAGGGATACGGGCAGTTGAACTTGTTCGCTAGCGGATTCTCCTCTCAAGGTGGAGCTGCGATTAGCGGTATTGGTTTCGGTGCCGACACTCTGAACACTCTGACTATCCTGATGGCTATGACAGCCGGCACGATGCTATTGGTCTGGATGGGGGAGCTTGTAACTGAGAAGGGCATTGGTAACGGTATTTCACTGATTATCTTTGCTGGTATCGTTTCGACTCTGCCTCAGGTCGTTGGACAGCTTTGGCTGCTCCGCGATCAGATATTCCAGGTCGGAATGCTCGTATTCATTGCGATCGCTATTGTTTACCTGATTGTGTACTTTGCCGAAGCGCAGAGGAAGATTCCGGTTCAATATGGACGTAGTGTTTTCCGTGGCGGCCAGATGTATAGACAATCTGGGGCTACTCATATCCCGCTGCGTGTTAACGCAGCTGGAATGATTCCGTTGATCTTCTCGTTCTCGATTTTGATCCTGCCTTCAGTTGTTGCAAGTTACTTCAACGATGGTTCTGGCGGGTTCATAGCGACCATTGCTAATTTCTTCCAAAATTCGTTCGGACCAACAAGCACTATCTACTGGGTTGCAGTATTCCTGCTCGTTGTCATTTTCACGTTCTTCTACACGCTGGTTGTTCACAACCAGCAGAACCTTGCTGAGAACCTCCAGAAAAACGGTGGGTTCGTTCCCGGTATTCGACCTGGACCGCCTACTAAGATCTACCTGATGCGTGTGGTTCTTCGGATCACTTGGGGTGGTGCGCTCTTCTTGGGTTTCATCGCTGTACTCCCGTTCCTCGCACAGTTAGTGACCAATTTACCAAACGCTACGACTATTCTGCAGAGCACAAGCCTGTTGATCATGGTTGGTGTAGCACTGGACACGATGCGACAGCTCGAATCTCAGCTGTTGATGCGTAACTACGAAGGGTTCGTCCGCTAAAGAGCGGGTACTACGTAGATGCGCATCATACTTATGGGACCGCCAGGAGCAGGCAAAGGCACACAGGCACGTCGTCTATCCGAGTCGACCGGCATGAAGCATCTTTCAACGGGTGACCTCTTGCGGGCTGAAGTAACAGCGGGATCTGAACTGGGTCTGCTTGCTAAGGGATTTATGGACAGGGGCGAGTATGTGCCTGATTCACACATCATTTCGATGATTCATAAGTCCATTGCTGACCCTGCCGGAGTGTTGCTCGATGGATTTCCTCGAACAGTAGTTCAGGCAGAGTCATTGGACGAATCGCTCGAAAATGCTGGGCTTGGGATCGATAAGGTAGTTCACTTCGCTGTCGACACTGACGAACTCGTGAATCGCCTCTCAAGCAGGGCTGTATGTAGTGATTGCCAAACTCCGTACAACTTGGTTTCAGACGCTCCTTCGAAAGAAGGCGTTTGTGACAAATGTGGAGGATTGGTGATTGTCCGAGAGGACGATAAGCCTGAAGCCATCAAAACACGAATGTGCGTCTACGAAGAGCAGACAGCACCAGTGTTGGATTACTACAGGTCTCGTGGCGAAGTGTCTGAAATTATTGCAACTGGAACGCCTGATTCGGTGTTTGAGAAACTATCTCAAGCAATCGGATCTGGGGTTTGATCAAACTAAATCCCAATTTAGGGATATACTAAGAAAGATCGTTCTTTGAGCGGTGAATCGACATCCCGAATAGCAGCCAGCGAAAACGCAGCTCCAGTTGCGACATTAAAGTCGCCACGAGAGTTGGAGATTATGCGCGAGGCCGGGAGAATTGTCGCGTTTGCCGTACGAAAAGCGTTCGATGCGTTACAACAGGGAATTACGACCCGTGAACTTGATGACATAGCTCGTCAAGCGATTGAGTCGGAAGGTGCTAAACCCGGATTTCTGGGATTGTACGGCTTTCCTGCAACAGCGTGCATATCGATAAATGAAGAGATTGTTCACGGAATTCCGGGCGACCGAGTTGTCAAATCTGGCGATTTGGTAACTATGGACTGTGGTGCGATAGTTGACGGGTATAACAGTGACCATGCTGTAACGTATGTTGCTGGTTCTTCCACAAGAGAGAAGGATGACCTAGTCAACACAACTCGCGAATCACTTGAAATGGGGATCAAAGCAGCTCGGCCTGGTAACAGGGTCGGCGATATATCAAACGCCATCGAAAGCCATGTGCTTCCGATGTCTTTTGAACTTGTTCGAGAGTACGTAGGGCACGGGATTGGCAAGGACCTGCACGAGCCGCCGCAGATTCCTAACTTTGGCCCAGCAGGGCATGGTTTGGAACTTCGGGCTGGTCTGGTTCTGGCTATTGAGCCAATGGTCAATGCTGGTGGATGGAAAACCCGAATTCTTGACGACGGTTGGACTGTTGTCACTGAGGATGATGCACTTTCGTGTCATTTCGAGCACACGGTAGCGATAACTGAGGACGGTCCGGTAGTTCTCACAGTTGAATAGCAACGAGTAGAACATAGAAACGGATCGAAAATAATTTGGCAAAAAAGGAAGCAATAGAAGTTGAAGGTCTTGTAAATGAGGCGCTTCCAAACGCGTTCTTCAAGGTCGGACTTCCAAACGGTCACGAAGTACTCGCTCATGCTTCTGGAAAGATTCGTAAGAACTTCATACGAATTCTCCCTGGTGACAAAGTCTTAGTCGAACTCTCGGCTTATGACCTAACCCGTGGCCGAATTACATATCGATTCAAGTAACAGTCAAGCACGCAGAATAAGCGCATCAGCGCTCGAGATTTATTATGAAAGTCAAAGCATCCGTCAAGGCCAAGCACCCCGGCAGCAAAATTGTTCGCCGAAAAGGACGCGTCTACGTGATTAACAAGCTGACCCCTCGCCTCAAGGCGCGACAGGGCTAGCCGAACAAACAGGAGAATACGGCCTTATGGCAATCGTCGCCGGTGTAAACATTCCGGACAACCAGAGACTCGAAATAGCACTGACTGCAATTTATGGCATCGGTCGAACCACATCTAAAAAGATTATGGAAGACTCTGGCATGACTGAAGCAACTCGTGTTCGAGATCTTAATGACGAAGAACTTGCTCGAGTTCGAAGTGCTGTCGAGAGGACAGGACTTCTTATTGAGGGGGATCTTCGACGAGAGACTCAACTGAACATACGACGACTCACGGATATTCAGACGTTCCGGGGTCTACGACACCGTCGTGGCCTTCCTGTTCGTGGACAACGAACCAAAACTAACGCTCGCACAAAACGTGGTCGCCGCCAGACGGTTGCCGGACGTAAGCGTGTTGGTCCGTAACCACGGCTAATCCGTATTTGATATCTAGTGCGGCGAAACTCGCCAGTTAAAGAAGTACAAAGAAAATATGCCACGACAGAGAACACGACGACGCGAAAAGAAGTTTGTCCCACAGGGCAAGGCTTTTATTAGCGCAACGTTCAACAACACGCTTATTACAATGACCGACCCGCAAGGGAACGTTATTTCTCAAAGCAGCGCAGGTGCAATGGGTTTCCGCGGCTCAAGAAAATCCACTGCATTCGCAGCTCAGCGCGCAGGTGAGACGGCAGCTCGAACAGCAATTGAACATGGTTTGAAAACTGTGAACATCATGGTCAAGGGCCCCGGCTCTGGTCGTGAAGCTGCAATTCGAGCAATTCAGGGTGCAGGCATACGAGTAGTGTCGATTCGCGACGTTACTCCTACGCCACATAATGGATGTCGGCCACCGAAGAAGCGCCGAGTCTAAATAGTCACGAACGAGCCGCCTTGCCAATTAGCAGCTCGTTCCACTGATGACAGTACGACAGACAGTTAGAAACAAGAACGACAGGTAACCCAGGAATCTAATGGCAAGGTACACAGGACCGAAATGCAAGAACTGCCGACGCTTCGGAATGAAGCTCTGCTCCAAGCCCTCAGGCAAATGCGCTTGGGAGCGACGAAAGAGTGCACCCGGAGATAAGTCGACTCAGCAACGACGACGACGTATTTCCGAATACGGCACGCAGTTGCGTGAGAAGCAGAAAGCAAAAGCAATCTACGGGGTATTGGAACGACAGTTCCGGAACTATTACAGGAAAGCTAGCCGACTCGAAGGTGTAACAGGTGATCGCCTGCTACAGCTTCTTGAGAGCCGACTAGACAATGTTGTATACCGACTCGGCTTCGCTGACTCGCGACCGCAGTCACGACAAATCGTCGGACACGGTCACGTTCAAGTGAATGGCAGGAAAGTAGACATCCCTTCTTACCAGGTGAAGGCGGGCGACCGCATTAGCTGGCGCGATCAGTCAAAGAAGACTGGTCTGTTCGAAATCGTCTCAAATGGCATGGGCGCCAACTCGGTAATCCCGAGCTGGCTCAATGTTGATTCAGACAAAGCCGTTGGCGAAGTTGTTTCTCTTCCGAAGTCAAGCGACGTCGAACTATCAATCGACACTCGTCAAATAGTTGAGTTCTACTCTAGGAAGTAACGCCAATGCTTGAACGAATGTACGGCATAATTCCTCAGGATGAATTGCCGCCAACCGAACCAGAGGTCCCGGATCTCTCGATAACAATTCAGGAAAATGAAGAGACCTACGGTCGCTTCGTTGCTGAGCCGCTTCAGCGTGGATGGGGTGTCACACTTGGCAACCCTCTTCGCCGTGCGCTTCTCAATTCGTTGCCAGGAACAGCCGTCACGTGGGTGAAGATCGATGGAGCACTCCATGAGTACTCCACCATTCCTCACATGCGTGAAGAGATTGTTGAATTCCTGCTTAACGTAAAGGGCATTCGCATACGATCACTTTCAGACCGCCCAGGTCGACTTCGTTTAGAAGTCGACGGTGAGGGTGAAGTCCGTGCCGGTGATATTATGGCGACTGCTGATTTTGAGATCATCAACCCTGAACATCACCTCGCAACTCTAGACAACGCTGGAGCTCGACTTTCAGTTGAGTTAAACGTTGAACAGGGTATTGGCTATGAGCCCGCAAGTCAGGACGAGGGCCTTCCTATCGGTGTGCTTCCAGTCGACGCTATCTACTCCCCAGTTCGTAAGGCCAATTTCTCGGTCGAGTCAACTCGAGTTGGTCAGCGCTCAGACTTGGAAAAACTGATTGTTGAGGTATGGACTGACCGGACGGTCATGCCGCTCGAAGCTATGCAGGCAGCTGGTCACAAGCTGATGGAAAGCTTCTTCCTATTCACACGACTCGATAAGGAGCCTGAAGAAGAAGCAAGTCCAGCTGCTGGACTTGGTATTTCGCCCGATGTCTACAACACACTTGTTGAAACACTCGCTCTTTCTGCACGAACACTTAACTGTCTCAAACGGGCAGGTATCAACCGAGTTGGTGAAGTGCTTTCGATGCCTAAAAGTGAGCTACTAAAAATACGAAACTTTGGTCAGAAGTCACTCGATGAGCTTTACGACAAGCTTGCCGAGCGAAACCTTCTACCTGAAGAAGACACCTCTGGTGAAAGCGAAGGCGTAGACGGAGCTGAGGGCGAAGAGCCTGAAGCAGAAGTTGAAACCGTTGCTGAAGCTACTGAAGATTCAGGAGCAGACTCAAGTGAGGCATAAGCTAACAGGTAGGAAATTAGGACGAACTTCTGCTGCCCGTAGGGCAATGTTCCGGATCATGGTTACTGACCTGCTCCGAAACGGCCAAATGAAGACGACTATTGCTAAGGCAAAGGAAATTGGTCCTTTGACTGAAAAAATGGTCACTCTTGGTAAAAAGGGAACTCTTCACGATCGCCGTCAGGCTGCAGCGTTCATCACCGATAAGTCGGTTTTGAAATCTGTATTCGACGACATCGCACCTCGTTTCAAGGAACGAGCCGGTGGCTATACTCGCATCACTCGTCTTGGCGTTCGCGCTGGCGATGCTGCTGAGATGGCATTGATCGAGTTGGTTGACTAAATAGAACGATGCGTATCGGATTGTTAGTTGAGTACGACGGAACAGAGTTCCACGGCTCGCAAATACAAACCAATGCGAGAACTGTGCAGGGTGAGATAGAAAATGCCCTGCGCAACATCTTCAACAAAAAAATAAGGATGCACTTCGCTAGTCGTACGGACGCCGGAGTACATGCTAGGGGGCAGGTTGGTTGCTTCGATGAAGAAACCGGCATGTCGCCCGATCAGATCAGGAAAGCATTGAATCACTACATGACAAAAGACGTGCGCATTCGCTGTGCACAACTTGTCGAGGATGGACCCGACGGGTTCGATCCACGTGGTGACGCGTTTTCACGTACATACGTGTATACGTTCAATGATGCCCGATCTGCACCGGCACTTGATCGTCACGTTGTGACTCATGTGCGAGCATCTCTCAATGCGGAAGTGATGAACGTTGCTAGCCAATCTTTCGTTGGCTTACATGACTTCGTTGCTTTTGCGGGGCCGAGCACTCCACAGGACGCACCAACACTGCGTAATGTGAAGTCTGTCTCAGCCACTCGTGATGGCGATAATATCGAGTTGAAAATTACGGCAAATGCCTACCTGCATCAGCAGATACGTAGGATTGCGGGAGTGTTGTACGACGTGGGACAGGGTAAAACCTCGACTGATATCGTTGGACAGCTACTCGCCTCGGGAAACCGAGGAGCCGCATCTCACGTTATGCCAGCAGAGGGACTTTGCCTCGAAGAGATTTCATACAACGGATCAGGAAAGTGTGGATTGCCTGCAATACACACTACTGAATCAGTTGATCTAAGCGTAAACTAGAGCGTTGACAATCACGGACTGAACGACTGAACATGGTTACCAAGCTAAAGCAATACAACCCGAAAGCCTCCGATATCGTGAATGACTGGCAAGTCGTTGACGCAGACGGTCAGGTACTCGGACGACTCGCATCTCAGGTGGCAATGTACCTGATGGGCAAGCACAAACCCACTTACGTTCCACACATGCTGACGGGCGACTTTGTCGTTGTCATTAATGCTTCTAAGATCAAAGTTACTGGCGCTAAAGCCGAACAGAAGATCTACAAGCGTCACAGTCAGTACCCAGGAAATCTCAAAGAGATTCCATATGCACGAATGCAGGAACGACAGCCAACTCGAATTATCGAGCTTGCTGTTCGTGGAATGCTTCCTAAGAGCAAACTCGGTCGTCAGATGATGACCCGGTTGAAGATTTACGCCGGGGTCGAACACCCACACGCTGCTCAGATCCTTGGATCTGAGCGCCGACCGGCTCGGGAAGAAGCTGCCGCAGTGAAAGCGCAAGCAGCCGCAGTAACTGCAAAGCCTGCTGCTAAGAAAGCATCTGTACCTAAAGCCGAAGCCGCTGCGGTTGCAACTGAAGCAGTAGAAACTGCCGAAGCTTCACCAAAGAAGGCTCCTGCCAAGAAGGCAACTGCCGCCAAGAAGTCTGCCGCTAAAAAGCCGGCTGCTAAGAAGGCGACAACTGCTAAGAAACCTGCGGCTAAAAAGCCAGCAGCAAAAAAACCAGCCGCTAAGAAACCAGCCGCTAAGAAATCTAGCGACTCGGGAGAGAAATAGTTGACTAGCCAGCAGTACTACTACGGTACCGGCCGTCGAAAGACAGCCATCGCCCGTGTTCGGGTTTACAACACTCCGGGCGGTTCAACCGTCAACGGCAAGCCAATCGATGAAATATTCACGGTTGGTGCGTGGCTCCGACAGGCTGTTAGCCCGCTCGGTGCAACGAACCTTACCGACAAGGTAACTGTCGTTGCCAAGACTCACGGTGGTGGTTCTCACGGACAGGCTGGTGCTTTCGCACACGGTCTCGCTCGTGCTCTCGTTGTAATGGACGAGAACAACCGCAAGCCGCTTCGTGACGCTGGTCTTATGACTCGTGACTCTCGAATGAAAGAAAGCAAAAAGTACGGTCTCAAGAAGGCTCGTAAGGCTCCTCAGTACACAAAGAGGTAAGTTTTTTGCGCTTGGTGATCATTTTGATCAATATAAAAAGCTCTGGACATTTGTTCAGGGCTTTTTTTGTGTTGGGCGTTAGGTAACGATCGTCATCGGGCGACTTGGTCGCTAGCTATAACCTAGCCTCCCTCTAGCTCCATCCCGAAGGAGAAAGGAGGGATTGGTTCCCTTTAGCAGTTTGTTGGCTAGGTCTATGAGGTCCTCTCAATAAGTAGAGGGTTGGGTCATGTAGAACGGAAGATTTAGGGGAATAGTATCGATTAGTGCCTGTGCGACCCTACCCCATATCCCTCGGCTACGTCGGACTTCGCTTGGGAAGTTGTACGGTGGGCAGCTAACCGTAACGTACGCTCTACGCGTGTTCTATCGATACGCAGCGGGTTAGGCCTGCGAGGTCGGTTAGCAGCGATATGCCAGCATGCGGGAACGTTTCTAGTGCCAGTTTCATTACCGCGTCCTTGATCGGTGGATCGATCTCGATGTAGGCTGCACTGTTGGTCGGCTTTAGCTTTTCCGCAATACCTGTTAGCAGCGGACGAATAACGTTCAAGCCGTCGTTGCCGCCATCAAGTGCCAAACTTGGCTCTCTGGCGACCTCAGGCTGAAGCGAGTGCATCGCATCGGCGATGATGTATGGCGGATTCGACACGATTACGTCGAACTGCCCCGACAACGGTTCAAGCAAGTCGCCTTCGTACATATGTAGCTCGGCATTAAGATCGTAGGTGTTCTGCTGAGCGACGGTTAGGGCATCGGCTGAAATATCTGTAGCGTGAACTTCTGCAGCTGGCATTTCGAGTGCTAGAGAAACAGCGATTGCGCCAGAGCCTGTGCATATATCGGCAATGCGAGGACTCTCTATTTTTCTTTCTAGAACGAACGCCATCGTTTGAACTACGAGCTGCTCAGTTTCGGGTCGTGGAATTAGAACAGATTCGTTCACGCTGAACTGATGACGAAAGAACTCAATGCTGCCGGTGATGTACTGCAGCGGTTCACGTGTGGCTCGACGTACGACCATCTTTTCTAGGCGTTCAAGATGTTCTGCTGGCGCAGAACCGAGTAGGTTTCCGAGCTGCTCAGCCGCCGTCCATCCGAACGCACTTCGGAGAAGGATGCGTGCGTCGATACTGGCATCTTCGATACCAGCATCAGTCAGGCGCAAAGTGATCGATCGTATAAGTCCTGAGACGAGTTCGTTAGTCATAAACCCTGGCTTAGTCGCTTGACGCGGCAAGCTTTCGGACTTGTTCTTCCTGAAGCAGTGCATCGATGAAGCCGTCAATGTCGCCGCTCATAACGTTCTGCATCTGATGGCTTGTGTATCCGATACGGTGATCGGTAATTCGAGACTGTGGGAAGTTGTAAGTGCGGATCTTCTCAGATCGATCACCTGTGCCAACCTGCGCCTTACGGTTCGCACTAATCTCAGCATTGCGCTCACGAAGTTGTTTGTCCCAAAGTCGTGAGCGAAGAATTTCCATGCCCTGCAACTTGTTTTGCAGCTGTGATCGTTCGTTCTGACATTGAACTACAAGCCCAGTAGGAAGGTGAGTGATACGAATCGCTGTGGCCACTTTGTTGACGTTCTGACCACCGGCACCACCGGAGTGGAATACATCGATTTTTAAATCGTTGTCAGCAATTATAAGGTCAAGCTCTTCTGCCTTAGGCATCACCGCAACAGTCGCTGTTGAAGTGTGAATACGGCCCTGAGATTCGGTTTCTGGAACACGCTGAACCCGGTGAACTCCGCTTTCGAGATGCAATCGCTGGTAAGCACGTTCGCCTTCAATTTCGAACGTGATTTCTTTGATGCCGCCTACTCCCGTGGAGTTCTCGCTGAGGACTTTCATCTTCCATTTGCGACTTTCGGCGTAGCGTTGGTACATCCGGTAAACCTCAGCTGCGAAGAGACCAGCCTCGTCTCCACCGGCTCCGGCTCGTACTTCAACCACTGCATCGGCGAGTTCAGTTTCGTCCTTCGGAAGAAGTTCGAGTTTGATATCTGAAAACAGAGTGTCGAGCTTTTCTTTTAGCTCTGCTGCTTCCATAGTCGCCATCTCTAGAACTTCAGGATCTTTCTCTTCAGCAATAATCTCTTCGGCGCCGTCGAGGTCTGTCTGAGCGCTGGTCATCTGATTCCATAGTTCGACCACATGCTGGAGTTGGCTGTATTCCTGCCCCAACTTACGAATAGCATTCGGATCGGACGCCGTCTCGGGCTGAGACATTAAGTGTTCGACTTCGCCGTGCCGTTCGGCGATTTCTTTTAGGCGGGCTTCCATTGATTGCTGCATGATTTGAGGTTACCAGTTAGTGTGAATAAAACGTGAATCTGAACCTTGGTTCAGACGGCGTGGAAATCGGGGATTTCGCTACTCATTTCCGACTGGTCGAATGTGGTTGGCAATGGAAGCCGCATCAAGACTCACTTCGGCTTGATGTCCGCCTTCGCCAAGGTTTTTGACTGATGCCACGCCATTTTCAACTTCACGATCTCCAATGATCACTACGTTCGAAGCGTTCTGTTGATTGGCGAAACGCATTTGAGCCTTCATCGAACGACTCGGGGCGAGAATAGTTGACACGTTGGCCGCACGCAGTTCCGTAGCGAGTTTGAAGCCAGCAGAGGCTGCGTCTCCTAGGCTCACGACAACAATGTCGGGTCCAGCTGAAGGAGCGATTTCAGCTTCTTGCTTCTTTAGTTCGAGAATCATTCGTTCGATTCCTGACCCAAAACCTATGGCCGGAGTTTCTTGTCCACCAAGAATCCCGATCAGTGGATCGTATCGGCCGCCAGCCAGCAATGTTCCTTGTCCGCCTGCGTCAAGAGGTTCGTATTCAAATACAGTGCGGTTGTAGTAGTCGAGTCCACGTACAAGACGATGGTCGACCTTGTACGAGAAGTCTGGGTATGCCTCTTTTAGATTGTCGAGCAGGGAGAGTAGTTCGTCCCAGTGCTCTTTGGCTTCATCCTTGATGTAGTCAACCGATTTCGGCGCAGCGTCGGCAAGAGCCTGTGTTTCGCGTGCCTTCGAATCGAGAACACGTAGCGGCGCTCGATCGAGTCGAGCACGATCAAGCTTTGGAAGCTGGCCTGCTACTGCACGGAAATATTTGTCGAGATCGCTTAGGTAGTCTGCACGGCCTTCAGGATCGCCAAGACTGTTTAAACGTAGGGTGACGTTCTTTATTCCAAGATCGGCAATGTACTTCCAGCCGAGTTCGATAATTTCTGCATCGACCTTTGGTGATTGATCGCCAATGGCTTCGCAGCCGAACTGGTGGTGCTGGCGGAATCGACCTGCCTGTGGTCGTTCGTATCGGAACATCGGAGCCGTGTAGAACATGCGCACTGGCTGAGGACTGTTGTGCAATCCGTTTTCGATGTACGCCCTGCAAACCGAAGCTGTTCCTTCAGGCCGAAGAGTTATTCCATCTCCGCCGTGATCTTCGAAGGAGTACATCTCTTTTTGAACGATGTCAGTCTCGTCGCCAACGCCACGCTGGAAGAGGTTCGTATCTTCAAACGTCGGAGTGTCGATTCTGCGATACCCGAACTGGTCCGCAACTTTGCGAGCGGTCGAGTAAACGTGGGACCAATATGGCTGGTCTTCAGGAAGTATGTCGGCGGTGCCGCGTGGGCGCTTGAAGTTCATATGAATGATTGTCTCTTAAACGATGGCACCAGCTCAGTGTCGTGCTGGTGCCATCGTTTACGTTTTGTCTGACCGAGACGTCGATTAGGAACCGAGACCAGCTTGCTGGTACATCTTCCCTTCAGTCTTGATAGCAGGAGCGTAGACCATTCGAGCCTTGTTCATTTCTCGAATATTCTCAGCACCAACGTAACCCATGCAGATCTGAAGAGCGCCAACAAGGTTCAAAGTTCCATCAGTGCGTGAAGATGGACCGTAGAGGAGTTGATCGAGACTGTACTCGGTACCCATGTTGATTCGTGTGCCACGTGGGAGTGAATCGTGCCATGCTGCCATGCCCCAGTGAAAGCCCTTTGCAGGAGCTTCTTCCGTTTTGGCGAACGGGCTGCCAATCATTACGGCGTTAGCACCGGCAGCGAATGACTTACATACGTCACCACCGGTTCGGATACCACCGTCGGTGATGATCGGAATGTACTTGCCAGTTTCTTTGAAATAATCGTCCCGGGCAGCTGCACACTCGATGGTGGCGCTTACCTGAGGGATGCCAATGCCTAGAACTTCTCTGCTGGTGCAAACAGATCCTGGTCCGACTCCGACCATTACGCCGGCTATGCCTTGCTGCATCAGTTCCTTAGTTACTTCGTAAGAAACGGTGTTTCCGACGAGAACTGGAACGTCGAGGTTCTTGATGAGATCAGCGAACACAAGGCCTTTGAGGCTCTTGGATGAGTGTCGGGCGGTAACAACAGTTCCCTGTACAACAATCATGTCAGCACCGGCTTCAACTGCGAGAGGAGCCATGCGCTTAGCGTTCTGAGGTACGAATGACACAGCAGCTATACCTCCGCCCTTCTTCACTTCTTCAACCCTCTTCGCAATTAGCTCGGGCTTCTGCGGGGCTGAGTAGATCCTCTGCATGATCGCAGTTGCCTCTTCACGAGGTGAAGCAGCAATTTCTTCATATACAGCTGTGGTGTCTTCATAGCGGGTGTGTAACCCGTCCATGTTCATCACGGCCATGCCGCCTGCTTTAGTCATTGCAATAGCGAATTTTGGATCAACCACAGCGTCCATTGCAGATGCAATAAATGGGACTTTTAGCTTGATTCCGTCGAAATTCGTCGACAGGTCAGCCATTTCGGGGTTAATTGTAATGTCGCCTGGGGCAATGGCTACATCGTCAAATCCGTATGCAGGTTTCAGTTCCTTGAAGTTACGTGGCACCTTCAGAACTCCTCATATCGGTTACGAGCCGAATTTACTAATCCCTACTTGAAACTTGTCCTTCCGGCACGTCGGTGTCCGGAGGTGATTACGAATTTCGCCGCAGGTAAATTCATACCCAGTATACGCCGAGATTTCAAGCTGGGAAGATCTCCAAATTAAGCCGACGTTAAAGCTAGTAAGTTCGATATGAAGCCTGTGCTAGCCTGAGTGATAATTCAGTCAAGTCGGCTCTCGATATTATGAAATCCATGAAAGGCAGGTTTTGGCGAAAGTATGAACTACTCAGGAAGTATTACTGATGTGGCTGGGATCACTGTTGGACATCACACAGATCTGGTGAACGGAACCGGTTGTACGGTGATTCTTAGCAAGCAGCCAGCGAACGCAGGTATGGAAGTTCGAGGAGCAGCGCCGGGTAGTCGGGAGACAGCTCTTCTCGATCCGCTTGCCAGTGCCCAGTGGGTGAACGGTATCACCCTTACCGGCGGCAGTGCGTTTGGTCTGGATTCACCGGGTGGCGTTGTGCGCTATTTGGAAGAACAAGGCGTAGGCGTGAAGTTTGGTCGCACCTGCATTCCTCTTATTCCTGCGGCGGTTGTTTTCGATCTTGGATTTATCAACAGTAAAGTTCGGCCTACTAGCGAAGATGGTTACTCAGCTGCAAAAAACGCTTCTGAATATTTCGCTACCGGCAATGTCGGAGCCGGAACGGGCTCTACTGTTGCCAAACTTCTTGGTGGTGCGGCCTCTATTAAAGGAGGAGTAGGAACTGCATCCGTGCGAATGCCTAACGGTGCTACCGTTGGAGCACTGATGGTTGTGAACGCTATCGGTGGAGTGGTTGATCCGAATACTGGCGAGATCGTTGCTGGTCCGCAAACGCCTGAAGGCTTCGCTGATTCGATCGACCTCATGATCGAAAGCCCCCCTAAAGATCGAGGCTTCTTCAGGAATACGACCATTGGCGTAATCGCTACCGACGCTCCGCTGGACAAGATCGGCGCTACTCGACTCGCTATCGCAGGGCAGGATGGAATTGCTCTAGCAATTCGTCCATCGCACACTGCGAACGACGGCGACACTATGTTTGGTCTTTCGACCGGAACGCATCCCGATATTGTTCCGGGTGATGTTTTACATGCGACTACCCTAAAGGTCGTTACGGGTGCGATTTTGAACGCTATAGATTCAGCCGAAACCCTTGGTGGCGTACTTTCGGCTGCCGATGCGAAGGCGGTAAAAAATGAGCCCACTACCTGAACTAAATAAACAGACTCCAATAGGAATTATTGCTGCCGGCAGACTTGGATCAAGTATGGCGATCGCTCTCAGTAACACTGGTTACAACGTGGCTGCGATATCGAGTCGACAGGCGAGTCATCGCGAGTGGCTCAGTTCCCGTATCGAGAACGCTGTGGTGGTTGAGAATCCTCAAACCGCTGCCAACATGGCGAATGTCGTATTCATCACTGCTCCTGATAGAAACATCGAAGATATTTGTTCGTATATCGATTGGCGATCGCATCAGGCTGTGGTCCACTGTGCTGGCGTACTGCCGTTATCAGCACTAGACCGTGCCAGGATCGCTGGCTCTGAGACTGCAGGATTTCACCCTCTCCAGACATTCCCTTCCCCAGATTCAACTGGTCGCATGAAAGACGTTTCATTTGCTATTGAATCGTTAAATCCTGCGCTTTTTTACTGGCTTAGAATACTTGCAACCGATCTCGGTGGATCAGCTTTCAAGATTGAGTCATCGCAACGCCCTGCCTATCACGCCTCGGCGGTAATGGCATGCGGATTGCTCGCTGGCCTTACGGGTCTGGCGGCCGAAATGTGGGAACCGCTTGGCATTGATCGTGCCGATGCTCTCAAACGGATGATTCCTCTTCTACGAGCTACGGTCGACGCCCTTGATGAGAAGGGATTGCCGGATGCTGTTACGGGACCTTTCGTTCGCGGCGACGTGGAAACTATTACGTCGCATCTTACGGCGATAGCCGAAAATTCTGTAAAGACCGGCAATGCTTACGCAGCTCTAGCGAGGGCTTCCCTTCACATAGCGAGGGAGCAGGGTGGATTATCAGATTCCGCATTTGAACACATCGAATCGCTACTTCTTGACGGAAATTAAACTTAGGAAGCCGCACAAACGCCAAAAAATGAGTAAAATGACCTGACGCAAGTGAACTAAGGCTTGGCGGCTAGCAAGGTGCAGTCGACCGGGAGCGGAGGTACACATATGGCTATACGCCGTATCACGACACATAAGATTCAGCAGATGAAACGCCGTGGCGAGCCGATCCCAATGGTGACGGCTTACGACTATACGGCAGCTCGCATTGTCGATTCTGCAGGGATTCCTATGATCCTTGTTGGCGACAGTATGGGGCACGTTGTTCTTGGTCACGACTCAACAATTCCAGTAACTGTTGACGATATCGTCAACGCGTCAGCTTCTGTTGTTCGCGGTGCTACTAGGCCTCTCATCGTTGCTGACATGCCTTTCCTCAGTTATCAAATAGATGCTGAGACGGCCCTAAGAAATGCAGCACGCCTCATTCAAGAAGGCGGAGCGCAGGCAGTCAAACTCGAAGGTGGCAAAACCGTCGCCCCGATCGTTCGACGTCTTGCTGATGCTGGATTAGCGGTTATGGGTCACATTGGTCTGACTCCGCAACATGTAAATCAACTTGGTGGCTACAGGGTTCAGGGTAAAACCGAATCTACAGCTAACAAGATTCTCGAAGATGCATTAGCGCTTCAAGATGCCGGTGCATTCGCAATCGTTCTTGAACTGATACCGGTTGAGCTGGCGAAGAGGATCACTGAAACCTTAGATATTCCTACTATTGGAATTGGTGCGGGTGTTCACTGTGATGGTCAGGTTCAAGTGTTCCACGACATGCTTGGACTCGATCCTGATTTCCGGCCTCGTCACTCAGGCAAGTACGCTGATTTGGCTTCGATCATTCGAAATGCTCTTGAACAGTACAGCGATGATGTTCGCGACGGAGTATTCCCGACCGACGCTCAGTCTTTCTTTTCTGATGATTCACGAGCTCGATATTCGACTACCACAGACATAGGCAGCTAACTGAATGCGAGTGATTCGAACTGCCGCAGAGATGCGGGAAGTTAGACGCTTAATTACCGGTTCGGTAGGTTTAGTGGCGACACTGGGCGGAATTCATGTTGGACACACCGCTCATATGGACACACTTCATCCGCTATGCGATGTGCTGATCGGATCATTGTTTCTGAATCCTACGCAGTTCAGCGAGAGTGAAGACCTTTCTGCTTATCCTTCGGACGAGCAGGCCGATCTTGTTGAGTTTGAAAAACACGGAACCGATTTTGTGTTTGCTCCTTCTATCGACGAAATTTACCCGTCAGGCGTAGTTGTTACCGCAGTAGACCCGGGACCTGTAGCCAACGTTCTCGATGGAGTAAACCGCTCCGATCATTTCAGTGGTGTCGCCACAGTAGTTACCCGGCTTTTCTCGATAATCGATCCTGACAAAGCAACGTTTGGTGAAAAAGATGCCCAGCAGCTTCGCATTGTTCAACACGTGAACGATTCGCTGGGTCTTGGTATTGAAATTATTGCGATACCAACAGTGCGGGAAGATGACGGACTTGCTGTTAGCAGCCGGAATGCTTACCTGTCGGAAGAAGAGCGCGAGGCGGCAACGATACTTTTCAAAGCATTAACAGTTGCCAAGCTATCGTTCGATTCAGGTGAAAGATCGGCAGAAATCCTTCGTTTCATGCTTGCTTCGGTTCTGAACGGTGAGCCTCGGGCGAAGGTCGAGTATGCGTCTATTGCCGATACCGATACGTTTGAAGAACTCGACACCGTTGAGTACTCAGCACGAGCGTTACTTGCTGTCAAGATCGGCAATGCCCGACTAATAGATAATTTGCTACTCGCTTAGTCGCAAACTGGGAACCTGAACTTTCCGACTTACGGAGCGAAGGCCAATGTGTCCGAGGGATCTGGAGTTAGGTCGTGCTCACTTCCATTTATTCACTATCACTCTGAGAAATCGATTCCAAATGACCCTGTAAACTTAGCGGGTTTCCTCTAGGATTTAGTGCATGAAAATTCTTGTAACAAACGATGACGGATTCGATAACCCTGGTATCTGGGCATTAGTGCGAGCTGTAAAAGACCTCGGCGAAGTAACCGTAGTTGCC
>JAPKCH010000095.1 GCA_026421185.1 Dehalococcoidia bacterium
CTCGGCGTAGCCCTGTGCCCATGGCCCAACATCGGGCAGTGGCATCGCTGTCGCAAACATTTTCCAGAAGAGTAAATCTTGAACTGGCTTGCCTGAAACAGTTTCGTACGTTTCTAAGAACGTTTTCTCTATATTGAAGCCCGTATAAGCTGCGTCCGATAGGAAGTAGCCAACATCGTCACTAGGCACTCCGAGCGAAGGCCACTCCCAGTCGACAATCGCCAGTAGCTGGTCAGCTTTCCAAAGCATGTTTCCAGGCCAGAAATCGGTGTGAATGATTTGATTAGCTGAGATGTCGACTTTCGGCCAGAGAGCCTTCATTGCGTTCCATAGATCGGCGCCCTGTTCATGCTTTGCGAATCGTTCAGGCGGCTTGTCGGCATTCATCCATTTTTCGAGAGAGATGATATGAGTACGTGGAAGTGATTCGAGTTCAGATGGCACGGTGGCTGTGTGAATTTGCGCCATTGCGGTAGCGATCTGTCGTGCCCAATCTTGCGTATCGGCTGGTCCTAGATTCGGAATGCCATTGATGTACGAAATCACTAGACCGGGTCGACCAAATATATTGCTAGCGACTTCTTGGTCGAGGACCGATTCTGGTGCTGGCACACCGTTCAACTTGAGCGCAGCCAGAATTTTCGATTCGAATATCGGGCGCTTATCATCTTTTGGATTGCTGCGAACCCAGTACTGACGAGTGACAACTCTGCGAGTTGACCCGTCGCCAAGCCGCATTTCTAGTACGTCCATACGACAACCTAAACCACCAAGCAGTTTGTGAGTTGAAACCACCCTTGCGGTTGGGTCGATCGTTGTGGCGACCTGTTCGAACTGCGAAGGAGTTGGTGCTGGTGGAATCGGCATAACGGAGATTATTGTCGCTTAGCCTGGCGTGGGTACCATAGCTAGATGTAAGTATGTGACTAGGAATCGGTGCCTGTGAACGAAGCGCTGGCTTCGGCAATTGAACCGAACGAGCCATCGGTAACTGCCGCACATAGCGCTGCCCCAATAGCAGCCTCTTCGTTGTGCCTGCCGAGTTGAAGCGACATACCGAGTTCGGCTTCAAGTGACTCCCTGAGCACTGCATTGAGTTTCAAGCCATTGCCTGAACCTACGAGTATCGAACGTGTTCCGGCGCCCAGATTCGCCGCCTCTTTATACGAATCAGCGAGTTGCGCCGCCATCGCCTCGAACAGCGCACGTGCCATGTGTCCCGGCGTGAATGTGCCAGGAGTGAGTTCTCGCACCGCCGCCTTCGCTAGAGGGTTACTACGGGAACCAGTGAATAGTGGGTCGATCACTACTCCTTCAGCACCCGCCGGAACTTTGGAAGCAAGTTCGACCAGTTTTTCGTACAGAACTTCGGGATCTAGTTCGTATCCGGCGATAGCCCGACTGGCGCTGTTGAAGAAATCTCTCAAAGTTCGAAAAGTTCGCCCGCCGACTACTCCGACGCCAGCTAGCAGGTATCCGCTCTGGATATACGGCCGAAGTTCAAGCCATCCTCTTGAAATTGGCTGGTCTACGTAGACGGATGCCTGTCCGCCCGTGCCGATGTTGATAGCAACAGTGTTTTCATAGTCGGCTACGGTACCGGCAAAGCTGCACTGGTGATCGCCTGATGCTACCGAAACTGTAATGCCGACTTTTACACCAAGCCTTGCTGCCATCGCCGGGGTGAGCCGGCCTGCTGGAGTGCACGAATCGGCAAGGTTTGAGAATAATTCTCGTTTTAGACCGAGTGAATCAATTAGATCGTAGTTCCAATCCATCTTGGACAGATCGTAGACGCCCCAACTAACTGCATCGGTCGGATCGGTCACGGGGCGAGTGTCGGTGAGTCGTGAAACGACGAATTCTGGTGCTGTCGTGGCGTGTACGTTGTTCGGGAGGGCTTTGTTGGCTTTAAGCCAGTAGAGATTCGGTGCTGTGTAGCCGGTGACTATTGGGCAACCGGTGTTATCGAAGGCTGGAAGCCCGTTTTCTTCGGTTACTGCGCCACCAAGTTCACCCATCGCATCTAGATAGGTACGGTTTTCGTTTGGGAGAGTGTCTTTAGATCGTTGGTCTTGCCACGAAATGAAGCTTCCGACCGTGTTCATATCTTTGTCGAGAAGCTGAAGACCTTGCTGTTGACCAGTAATGCCGATTGCTGCGGGTTGCGCTTTCGTGCGCTTGATAAGGCTTGCAGCGTTCGTGACCGCAAGATCGGTCATACGAACGATATCCCACTCTGAACGACCTCGTTTTTTGTCAGCTACCGAAGTGATTGCAGCGTCGTTGGCGATGGTCGAGCGACCGACAACCGACTTCGCATCGATGTCGATGATCAGGGCCGTAACCGAAGTCGAGCCAACGTCGATTGAGAGGTAGTTAGTAGGCATCAGGGGAGTTTATCGAGCGAAGAGCTACTTAATCGAGCGCGAGAAGGTGCAGGCGACTGTTTTTGAGAAGCTGAGGAGTGTTATGACTATTTTTTGTAGCATGTGGTCGTAGATATCGTCATTACGCTTTGCTGAGCTCTCCTGAACTATCTTGATATTAGACGCGACATCGACGCACTAGGATACCGAAGCGATGGGCATTGGTTTAACGAGCGCTTTGTTTAACTAGCGATCGCACCAAAACCCAAATGGCCTAAATTACCGGTGCAAAGTCAGCGGAGGTTACGTTTATCCGATTGCTTGGCAAGCGCATTATTTTCCGAAACCAGTCTCGATAATCCCATCGACGAGCAAGATCAGTTCTACTCGTTACGTTCTGGCACGTTTGGTGAAAAGAAGTTGGATACTTTTTGGCCGGGATCCCTGAAACCTACTGGCTCCCATACTCTGGCTTCAGTAGTTTCTTCAACGTGGATGTCAGAACGGTTGAATACATCATCTTTCAGTCGAGTTCCGAGTCCGGGTCCTTCTGGTGCGAGGAGGTAGCCGTCCTTGATTACGATGTTCGGTTCGATGAACTTGTCGTACCAGCCGCGGTAGTAAGCACGATTGGTTTCCTGAATCATAACGTTTGGCACGTTCATAGATATGTGAGCACAGGCGAATACGTTGATCGGGCCCGTCCAATCATGAGGTGCTATCGGTGTTTGGTAGGTCTCAGCCATCGTTGCGATTTTCTTCGTTTCTGAAATACCGCCCGTCCAGATCAGATCGGGCATAACTATTTCGGCTGCGCCTTTTTCGATGTACTCACGAAATTCGTATCTAGTCATAAGTCGTTCAGCTGCACAGATTGGCGTTTTCGTTTCCTGCGCAAGTTTTAGATGCGCCTCGACGTTTACAGGGTGAATCATCTCTTCCTGCCAGAGTAGATCGTACTCGTCCATCGCCTGTGTAATGCGAATTGCTGGAGCCAGCGCCCATTGCCCCCCACCATCGTGAGCGATCTCGATCTGGTCACCTAGCGCCTTGCGCTGTTTTGCTAATGGGGCAAGCCCTTCTTTGATCTGTTTTGCTGAAACGAAATTCCCGCCCGATTCTTCGGCGTACGGAGCCATGTAGTACGCCTTGACCGCCGTGATTCCTTCATCAATCAGGCTTTGCAGTAATCCAACTGGGTCACGCTGTTCAAATTCGTTATCTTGCCAATCGCCGTAGCTGCCGATCGTATTATAGATACGGATTTTGTCGCGAGATTTACCGCCGAGCAAGTTATAGATAGGCTGGTCGAGCGCTTGCCCAACGACGTCCCATAACGCAATGTCGATCGCTGAGAGTGCGCGTAGTTCAGCTCCTGAATAAGTAAAAATTCCGGAGAGTTTGAATAGCTCGTCCCAGATACCTTCGCGATCCATGGGGTCTCGACCAATAAGCGTTGGCCCAAAAATCTCGTGAACTACGGCTGCGACTGATTTGGGCAGGTACCACGTTTCTCCAAGCCCGATTTCGCCGGAGTCGGTGTGAATACGAACCCAGCACAACTGCCAGAATTCGTCGACGTGGATAGTTTCTACTTTGGTTATTTTCATGTGTTATTTCTTTAGCTCCGGGTGTACCTAGCGGGACCTGGTCGAGCGTCGCAGTTCTCCTGCCCTAGCCCTTTTATGCGAAATGTGAGAGTGGGTGCAATCCTCTGGGCGCCATCGTATTACTTGTGACTTTGTTGTATCTGTCATTCTGAACTTGATTCAGAATCTG
>JAPKCH010000035.1 GCA_026421185.1 Dehalococcoidia bacterium
AGTCGGTACGATTAGGTAGCGCCGACTTTGTAAGTTTACGAATCGGATTCGGCGGTGTACCCGCCGGGCTAACCAACTATCTCGATCCGTTTTCACCAGTCGATAAAGCGCAGCGTGAGGCCGTGGTTGCGGCAAAAGCTAGAGCAGTCAAAGTCGGTATCAATCAATTCGACATTGCTGGTGCATACGGAAACGGCGAGAGCGAAAATATTTTTGGCGAAGGACTATAGGAAACCAGTATTTCAACCTAGCGCGACGATCTATACATTGCCACCAAGGTCAGCCAAAGTGAAGCCAACCCTCGTGAATCGATGGCGAATTCCCTAAAGAATCTAAAACCTCGACCTCGTGTAATTAGACGGCACCACTTACACTCCAGAAGCTCTTGATCAACTCTGTGCAAGGGCGGCACGCTTGCAGTGCTAGAGCAAGCTCGTGACGAAGGCCTAATCCGGCACATAGGCTTCACCATTGAAGACCAAAATCAACCGGTATATGAATTCATAGCCTCTGGCTGATTCGACGTAATACAAACCTGCTACAACCTCGTGTTCTAGCACACATATGAACCAACTCGACCTTGCGGATCGATCTATGAAGCCGATCAAGCGGCTATGTGTGTCGTAACGATGCTATCGCTCACCGCCAGCGTGTTCCAACGATGGATGACCGCTATACTCCCGGACGACGACGACGATTATTCGCCAGCGTTGTTGTAGTTCGTCTTTTTGAACAACCTGATAGATGTAGCGTTGGTCGGCATGCGCACTCCCGAAGAAGTCGACAAAAACATTGCTGCACTGAACGACAGAGCGAACGCCTAGACCTAAACAACATCCACGAAAAATTCGTTTAGTACGTATTTCGTAGAGAACGTCGAGGTGCATCGTGCCAATATTTGGTTCTCGAGCAAAGTAGACGGACTAAACTTTGGTACAGGAGCAACTAGTGAACTCATTCAAAGATTCAATCAAATTAGGGATGACCGAGTACCCTAAAGAGCTAAAAAAATATTGAAGGGCTGACTGAATCTGAAGTAGACTTGCGAGTAAGTCTCGATCTAAATACCATTTGGGAAAATTACATTTATTCGTGGAGTATTTAGAGGGCTCAACGGCTAGTTTAAGAGAAAACTCATGGCAACATTTAGAGATCCAATCAAAAGTTCACTGAACGAGTACTATGGGAAGCTGAAGAAAACCTTAGAAGGTCTCACACCTGAAGAGCTGATCTGGCAACCAGCTCTGGAATCAAACCACATTTTGTGGACCGTCTGGCACATGGCAAGAGTTTCTGACCGTTGGGCGAACTCAACTGTGCTCGGCGGATCAGAACTCTGGGCTCGAGACGGCTGGGCTAAAAAACTCGGTATGCCTGAAGATCGATACGGTCGCGGTGAAACGTCCGATCAAGTAAAGGATTTTCCAACAATATCTATCGAGCTAGTCCTCGAATATTTTGATGCAACCCACGCTTCAATGCTCGCCATGATCGATGCACTCGAACGATCCGACCTGGATCGTGATGTCTACGCTGAATACCGCGGAGAATCGCTGAACATCGGCTGGATTCTTGGACACATTCTCACTGAAGAATCGCAGCATCTAGGCCAAGTCGCCTACATCCGTGGAATACAACGCGGCCTCGACGGCTGATGCAAACCAAATGCGTGTTCTTCGACTTCGATGAGGTATTTCGAACGTGGGAACATGAATTTTATGACCTTTTTCAAGAAACCGGAATTCCGCTCGACTCCTTCGCCGTATGTGAACCTCGTTCCTCATACAGCAAAATAATGTTCCCGTAGACAATGTGATCATCATATTTCTGAACCTGGAAATTTACACTTCCTCCGATACGGGTGAAAGTTCAGTCGTTTTTGATTCCTACAGCCCACGCATTTTCGTCTGACTTTACAACTGCTTTTTCACCGGCTAGGTTTTCAGTGAATGAAGTACCGAACTCAACGGCATCGGCATGCGAATCGTAAAACCTCACCTCAAAATCTTTACGATCGTATTGATCTAGACTCGAGAAGCCGTAATACGCATTCGAAGCGGCGATTAGACATCGTATGTTTTGCATTTCTTTAAATCGATCTCAGCCAGATCTTCCATAGTGAAAATTAATTCTGATGGCGTGATGTTTGCGACGGCAAGGACTTCTTTCGAATACGAACCCGATCCGCAAGCGATCGCAACGAGCGTAATCACGCCAGTAAGAAAAAATAAGGAAGCCTTGCGCAAGATAGTTGTTCTTTCAGAAATGTGAGCCATTATGCTGAAGATTCCGATTTGTAAGCACAATAACTACGGCTCAACCACATTGCGCCGAATAGGCAATTGAGAACCCGCCAAATTCAGCTACACCCAAAACATCCTCGGAATTATCACGACATTCTTCCTCTACCGGCGCTCTCATCCAGCCCTTGCGTGCTACATTCCATTTCTCTCGACTATATGCACTCACGTGTGCAAGAAACTTAAAGGTAATTCCAAATGGAACCGATGGTCGCGCTGCAGGGTAATCCGACTGACGAAGTGCTTCAGGTCGCTGCACAATTTGGGATAGAAAATATCCTTGTGTATGGCGGGCCAGGCACTGCACACATGAAGTACCACGAGTACGTAGCGCTGCGAATGAAAATAGAGTCATACGGCTTGAAACTCGCAGCAATCGAAGGCGGATTCTCTCCGCAACTCGAATACCACGATGTGATATTCGGTGGCTCTAAACAAGACGAACTGATCGAAGATTTGCTTGTACAAGTCCGCGACATGGGCCGGGCCGGCATCCCAATCTACGGCTACAACTGGATGCCCAACAGCTGGGGTAGGGCACAACCAACCATCGTTCGTGGCGGCGCTCTCGGCACTGGATACGACTACGATTGGGAGAACTCTCGACGTCCAGCTACGTTCCCAGAAGAAAACATCACCGAAGATCAAATGTGGGACGCCCTCGAATACTGGATCAAAGCTGTAACTCCGGTTGCAGAAGAAGTCGGTATGCGATGCGGAATTCACCCTGAAGACCCACCAGTACCGCAGCGCGGTGGAGTCCCCGGACTCTTCCGCAGTTTCGCATCATTCAAACGTTTAGTTGAAATCACCGATTCCGAATACAACGCCATCGAATTCTGCCAGGGCACGTTCAGCGAAATGCCAGGCGAAGATATTTACGAAATGATCGAATACTTTGGATCACGTAACAAGATCATGTACGTCCACTTCCGCAACGTTAGCGGTCAGGCTCCATCGTTCAACGAAGAGTTTATCAACACCGGCTACGTGAATATGAAGAAGGCTGTGCGTACTTACCGTGACGCCGGATTCACTGGAAACTTCATCGACGACCACTGTCCATTGATGACTGATGATGAAGACTTCCCCGGTAACCTCGGTGGCTACCGATCACGGATGTTCGCGCAGGGCTACATCGCCGGTGTGATCGAGTCTGTGAAAAAGGAAGTCGGATATGGCGGTCCGGTCGATATGAGCAAAGTCGTGAAAGGAGCCAACTAATGCGGATAGGAATGGGACTCAACAGCTCCACCAACCGAGAATCACTTCGCTTCATGGCCCAACTTGGCGTGCAGGACGTAGTGTTGAACACTCCACCAGTTCCGATTCGAAACGGTATCTGGGAACTCCCCGACCTCGTTGGACTAAAAAACGGCATCGACGAGTGGGGACTAAATCTCACGGCTATCGAGAACACTCAGATCGACATGCGACATCATATGATCGCTGGCGGTCCTCGATTCGATGAGCAGCTCTCAAATATGCTCAAAACCATCAAGAACATCGGTAACGCCGGCATCCCGATGTACACCATGAGCTGGCGATACCCACGGTTCTACCGTACGGGTCACGTCGACATTGGTTCGGGGGCACTAGGTACAGCCTACGATTCCGCTGTCGAAAACTGGCCGGGCGTTATCGACTGGGATCTCTCGTTAGATCGAGCATGGGAATGTCTCGAAACTTGGGTGAAAGAAGCTACTCCCGTCGCTGAAAGGTACGGCGTGAAGCTTGGGTTACACCCCGTAGATCCACCGATGCCAGAGGTCGGTGGTGTTCCGCAGTTATTGCACAACTTTGAGGGCTACAAGCGTCTGATCGACATCGTCGATAGTCCTTACAACTCTATTTTGTTATGTCAGGGATCGTTCTCGCAGATGGTAGGCGCGGATCAAGACAACGGCGAAAGCATCTACGACATGATCGAATACTTTGTGAAACGTGAACGCGTACTTTACGTGCACTTCCGCAACGTATCGGGCACGGTCCCCAAGTTTCACGAAACCTTCGTGAACAAGGGGCACGTCGACATGTACAAGGCAATGCGCACCTATGCCGAAAACGGCTTCGCCGGCTTCTTCATGGACGATCACGTCCCAATGACGAAGGGGGACACAGCATGGGGGCACCGTGCCAAGGCATACGCCAACGGATACATCCAATCCTTAATCGAAACCACCACCGACACGTCGTTGTATGGACTTCATTAGGTAGTAGGGCAAATAAGTTCCTTCTTCCCTGATGAGAAAGTCAGGTTAAGGGGGAATGTAGCGGCACGTCGATCGAATCAGTGTGATCAGCGAGATTAACCGCCGAGGCTCATCTACGGAATACGAGTCGAAGCGATTAATTGTTGGCCTTGGATTTAGACGGACGTCGAGTAAGCGCCAACAGTACTATTGCAATTAATGCAGCAGCCGTAAAAGTCGGGAAGGTTTTCTCATACGAACCGGTGTAGTCGAAAATTAATCCAGCGCCGATGGCACCGATTGCTTGCCCCCCGCTAACGAACGGCTCCGTAACTCCTCTAATTGCTCCCAGAGAACTACGTCCGAAGTAGTGAGCCACAGCAACTGGCGGAATCACCAGTAGCCCGCCGAGACCAATCCCGAAAAGAGCAGCAGCCGTAAATGCCATCGTCGGAGAATTCACTAATAAGAACAAAAGGGCCATACCACCGAGCCACGCTGCGGCAGCGGAGTAGACGGCTTTCACCGGAAATCTATCGAGTAAATTGCCCCATATAATGCTACCTATTGCTGATCCAGCAGCCATCACCGTAAGTGCTGATGCCGCAATCGAAGGACTAATCCCGTGATCACGCAAGAACGCCGCTTGGTGGATATTGACACCTGTGTGAATGAAAAACACCAGTCCTCCTGCCAAGGCAAGAGTCCACATAGTCGGGGTCCGCATAGCCTCTTTTAAAGTCCACTGCTCTTCTTGTTCAGCAGTAGTTTTCTCAGCTATACCCTCTATCGTTACGGTATCAACTTTGTCACCGTCTGGTGCAAGCCCGACATCTTCAGGCTTGTTCACAAATATGAATATTGTCAGCGGTAAAGCAATTATCCAAACCGATATTCCCATCCAGAACCACGCCATCCTCCAATCGCCCTCGTTGGCATTCATAAACAGCTGAGCGAATAACGGGAATAATCCCATGCCGAGGGAATGAGATACGCCCAGCATAGATGTCGATCGCCCACGCATTCGAACGAACCACTGTGCAACCGCAGTAGATCCGCCGATCTGAAGCGGAGCTTGGAACATGAGTCGACCCGCACCAAACAACAGATAAAAGCTGAGCGGATTAGTGGTCCATCGAAGGGAAAGTATCACCGCCCCAAGAATGAACACTGAAGACGCCATTAGCACTCTCGCTCCGTACCGGTGCAATATCCATCCCGCAAGCGGCGAAACGAACATCGATACGAATCCCGCAGCCGCAGCCGCTCCCACGATAAGCGTGCGACTCCAACCGAGGTCTTCGCTCATCGGGAACACAAAGACTGCGATCGTCAAAGTCGCAGCGGCGTTCCTGACGAACATCGTTGAACCTGCTGCAAAAACTACCGCCCAACCGTAAAAGAACGGAGTTCGCTGGGCGAGAACGGAGCGTGGATCGGTCGATATAGTTTGTGTTGTATTCATTTATTACTGAGTTAATTGGCCGAAGGCTGGATGCTAGCAGTCAGCAGAGACTGAATGTACCTCAGAAATGATCACTACGACTGGTAAAGTGGTTGTCTGAATCCGTTGTTCAGACCTTCCGCTACTCTAAGAGAGTGGTAAATTTCTGACCTGCGAATTCGATACTTTGTAATCAGTGGTAAGAGCAGCAATCGAAACATGTCACCTGAATCAACTTCATTCGACGCCAAGCGATCATTCGAGACGGCAAAAGGCACGGTTAACTACTTTGCTATATCGGCACTCGAAGATGCCGGGCTAGTCGACATTTCCAAAACCCCATATTCAATTCGAGTACTACTAGAAAACGCTCTGCGTAAAGCCGAGAGTGGTCCCGCTAACGACGATCACGTAAAGCTAGTTGCGTCATGGCGACCCGATGCTAAGCCTGTGAGCGAATTTCCTTACATGCCCGGCCGAGTCGTTTTACAAGATTTCACGGGTGTCCCAGTAGTTGTTGATATCGCAGCAATGCGTGACGCTGTAACCAACGCTGGAGGTGACTCTTCGATCATCAACCCGATTGTTCGTTCCGACATGGTCATTGACCACTCCGTGCAGGTCGACTATTTCTCGAACGCTGGCGCGCTCGCCTTGAACATCGAACGAGAGTTCGAACGAAACACCGAACGATACCAACTGCTTAAATGGGCACAGGGTGCGTTCAATAATTTGAAAATTATTCCACCAGGAGCAGGAATTGTTCACCAAGTTAACCTCGAATTTCTCGCTGAAGCCGTGCTCTCTGAAGAGACTTTGGATGGTGGACGAGTTGCTTTCCCTGACACCTGTGTCGGAACCGACTCACACACCACGATGGTCAACGGTCTTGGCGTACTCGGCTGGGGTGTTGGTGGAATTGAAGCAGAGGCAGTAATGCTCGGGCAGCCTTACTACATGGTCGTTCCTGAAGTAGTCGGAGTCCGACTAACCGGTGTGCTTCCAGAAGGTGCAACAGCAACCGACCTCGTACTTGCCATCGTTCAGATGCTTCGTGAAGAAGGCGTTGTCGAGAAGTTCGTTGAATTTTATGGTCCAGGCCTCGACAGCCTACCGCTCGCCGATCGAGCGACTATCGCAAACATGGCACCTGAATATGGGGCAACATGTGGCTTCTTCCCGATCGATGATCAGACCCTGAAGTATTTGCGTGACACGGGACGAGACGATTCAACTGTCGAACTTGCCGAGAAGTACGCTAAGGCAAACTCGTTCTTCTATGACCCTGTCAACGAGCCTGAGTACTCGGTATCGCTTAGCTTCGACCTAGCAACCACCGTTCCCGCTATGGCAGGTCCAAAGCGACCTCAAGACCGTTTGACGCTCTCTGAAGTCGGTTCGAATTTCAATTCATCCTTTGCTGACGCTTCGACCGATAAACATGACATTGATGTCGATGGAGCCAAAGGCGCAGTCGGCGATGGATCGGTAGTTATCGCTGCTATCACCAGCTGCACAAACACATCGAACCCATCAGTGATGGTCGGCGCCGGGCTACTCGCCCGAAACGCCCTAAAACGCGGATTGACCAGTAAGCCGTGGGTCAAAACAAGTCTTGCTCCTGGTTCCACCGTGGTTACTCGATATTTAGAGGCTGCCGGTCTTAACGAAGACCTAGATGCCCTCGGATTCAACACCGTAGGATACGGCTGTACAACGTGTATCGGTAACTCAGGGCCACTGCCACAGGCTGTTTCAGACGCCGTGAACGATCACGAGCTAACTGCAGCTGCAGTAGTCAGTGGTAACCGAAACTTCGAAGGCCGAGTTCACCCTCAGGTGAAAGCCAACTACCTTGCATCACCAGTGCTTGTTGTTGCTTACTCACTCGTCGGAAAAGTCGACACCGATCTCATTCACGAGCCGCTTGGTCAAGATGATCAAGGGACCGATGTTTACTTGAAGGATATTTGGCCTTCACAGAAAGATATCGCCGATACTATCGCTTCGTCACTGACAGCCGATATGTTCAAAGAACAGTACGGTGAAGTATTCAGTGGTTCAGAAGAATGGCAGGAACTCCCTGCTCCAACCGGACTTAACTTCGAGTGGGATCGAGAGTCAACCTACATTCAAGAGCCACCGTACTTCGATGACTTCGGCGATGAACCAGCCGTTCGAACTGAAGTTATGGGCGCACGCGTTCTTGTTGGATTCGGTGACTCTGTAACTACAGACCACATCTCACCAGCGGGAGCTATCCCCCCGAGCGCGCCTGGCGGTCAATTCCTTGTAGGAAATGATGTCCCACGTCGAGAATTCAACTCCTACGGTTCACGTCGTGGAAACCACGATGTGATGGTTCGAGGAACATTCGGAAACATTCGACTCCGCAACAAGCTAACTCCGGAAATGGAAGGTGACTGGACAATTCACCAACCCGACGGTGAGCAGATGCGGATTTTTGAAGCTTCGGAAAAATACCTTGCCGAAGGTACCCCGCTAATCGTTTTGGCAGGCAAGGAATATGGCACTGGCAGTTCGAGGGATTGGGCCGCTAAAGGACCAATGCTTCTCGGAGTTCGTGTTGTTATTGCCGAGAGCCTCGAACGAATACACCGATCTAACCTGATCGGAATGGGCGTTCTTCCTCTCGTATATACAAACGGTGACACGGCCGAATCGTTGGGGCTCGATGGCAAAGAGATCTACGACATTCCTGACATCGGTAACTCAGTCGAGCCCGGTTCGAACGTCACAGTTACCGCGACATCGGAAAGTGGGATTGTGACTAAATTCGAGACACTAGCTCGAATCGATACCGCCATTGAAAACGAGTACTACCGAAACGGTGGGCTACTGCCTTACGTACTTCGTCAGATGATGGCCGAGGCCTAACCTGGTTCAAGGCTTCATTGCCAGCAACTGAGTAGAAAAATGAAAAGCGGGAAAGCAATTGCATTTCCCGCTTTTCGCGTCTTACGAAAAATACTAGCTGTTGAAATCGTAGGCTCAAGCCGAAGTTAGGACTGATTATCCCAACGGTCAGACCGCTCCGAATTCAGTTCCTGATGCAAAATGTCAGCCAACTCCGTATACCGCCAGCTGAACCCTGCAGCTCGCAACTTTTCGGGGAACGCTCTCTGGCTAGCAAGCATCGTCTCTTCCCCCATCTCACCAAATACCATTCTGATAATTGGAGCCGGAACATGGAACCATGCTGGGCGAGATATCGTCTTCGACATCAGCTTGGTGAACTCTTCATTGCGTACTGGGGTCGGCGCTGTGAAGTTTACTGGACCTTCAATGTTTTCGTTATATATTGAAAACGTAATTCCATTAATAACGTCTGGCAAAGAAATCCACGACCACCATTGTCGTCCATCCCCAAGCTTCCCACCAAGTGCGTTTTGGAACGGTATACGAACTTTCGTAAGCAACCCGCCGTAGTGAGACATGATAAGCCCGAACCGGGCGTGAACAACTCGGATACCTGATTCTCTCGCAGTGTCCGCAGCCGCTTCCCAACTAATTGCAGTGTCTGCCAAGAAACCTTCACCGGAAGACGACTGCTCAGTGAGTGGCTCCTCCCCACGATCACCGTAATAGCCAACACCCGAGGCAACAATAAATACTTTCGGAGGATTGACCATTCCAGCTAAGGTCTGGGACAACAATCGGGTAGAACGAACACGACTTTCGCGTATCAGCAGTTTGCGTTCGGCGCTCCAGCGACTGCCAGCGATAGAAACTCCGCCAAGATGAATTGCTACATCGATATTTCCGACAGCGCATGAATCGAACCCACCATGCTCTGGGTCCCAGCTTAGTTCATCGTATGGAGCATCCGGATTCGGCTCTCGTCTAACTAACTTAACTACCTCATGGTCTTCGTAGGTGAGTTTGGTAATTAACGCTTTACCAACCAGTCCAGAACCACCCGACACGAGGATTCTCATACGTCTTCCAATACTGATATCGATCTGCAGATTGTCAATCGGTTACTCGAACATTCTAGTGATCTTTGTATATGTCCCTGTACATAACCGCTAGCAGTGTTCGATTCATTCTTAACTTAGCCTTACCCAATTTCGCCGGTCAGAGCTTTCTGCGAGAGTAAAAGTGTCACCAAGGGGTGATTCAGCATCCGCCGCCAAATTACCTCGTTTATCGATTGAATTGTGGAATTTAGCATGGGATTTCGGCATTAGCTAATTCTCTTTTACCCTAATACGGTTCGCGGAACCGAACGATTCTTGGGGCGCTACATACACGCATAGTTATATGAGTAAGTCGGATCTTTGGAGGGGAAATATAAAAAGTCATTCGATTACCAAACAGTGAAAAACGACGTGTACTAGGTCTAGTTAGAGGCTGCACTTCTGCGGTACGACCCCCCCACCAATAGGCACCGTACGCGAGGGTACTGTCCGTGTTCTATAGCAGCCGATAGCCTGACATGGGGCTGAGCGTGCAGCGTTGGACACTCCCGTTAAAATAGTCTTAGATGTAAATTTTGAATTTGATCACGTAATTCAGCAGTGCATCGATCCGATGGACAGTGTGATGCTTGCTGGTACCGTTGCGAACGCTCAATCGATGATTGCAATGACTGCAATGTCGAAAGTAGATCTCGCAATAATCTAACTTAATTGCGACGGTGAACTTCAGGGGCTAGACGTCGCCCGTTCAGTAGCTGCTAATTCGCCCATAACTGGAATCATGATTTACATGCCAGCCTTGAATCCTCGTGCATTCAAAAAGCTCTGGGTCTACGGATTCGAGATATGGTCAATTGTCACAAGAGCATCGGTCGCTAACCCAGTCCACGTTCGTGCAACTGTGAAATCAGTACGCAGATTAACCTGGACCGAACCCGGCGTGCAACGCCAATGGTCGGAACTAGGCGATCGACGTCGATCCGTTGAAGACTGACGACTGCTTATGCGCAACAAAGCGTGATTTTGCTTCAAAGCTACAAACATTCTTCGAGAAAACAAAAAGCCCCCGAAACAACTCGGGGACTTTTTCAATTTTCCAATATCGAAACTGAGCTACTAGCTGCGTGCATCAGAAACCTTATCGAGCATTGCAGGTGGTAACGGGAAGATCCATCCACGGTTTTGGATGATCGCCTTTGAAAGCTCAGGCGGTATAGCAACGATGATTTCAGGCTCGATCGAGAATCGACCCGTGAACCCTCCGATAGCGCTTCGAGCGTGAACACCACCGTAGTTTTGGTCTTCACCATCTACGGCGAATTCACCCGTGCCACCACCAAATACCGACTGCCACTGCTCTGAGAAACCGTTCATAACGGCTGGACCACCATTGAAGGCGACGTCGGTTGAAACAACCATTCCCAAAGCCTTCACGGTGTAAATAACATCGTTCAAGTCCCCACCTTCACCACCACAGGTCAAACCCCAGTGAAGACGCTTGATCATAGAGCTAGCGATCCACTGTGCAGCGTCCTGACCCTCTTTGATGCGGTCCGGGTTATCGTACATCTGGCCTGGACCATAACCATGTCCCGAAAGGTAAACCAAACCGGATTCGTGGAAGACGATTCCGCTGATGCCTCTATCTTTTAGACTAGTGACATCTGTCTCGAATGATCCAAGATCGATATTGAGCTTGTTAATCCGATCATAAACGTCAAAATCGCGCTTGAGATGATCAGGGACAATTGAATTATCGTAAAACGTACCCATTCATATTTCCTTCTAGAAACTTCGGTTGAATGCCAGTAAATCTATCGATCTATATCAACGTTTCTGGCGATTAAGATTGCTCAAATAAGTTGGTAAGATACTCCACCGCCGCCGGCAACGCCTCTGTCGATAAAACATCACCGCGCGGTTCGTAAACGATTGATATCGGACCATTGAAGTCTGCATTTTTCAGAGTGCGAACTATACGTGGATAATCGAGCCATTGCTCGTCGCCACTTTCCGCAAAATAGAACTTAGTTCGCACAATAGCCGCGTGCGAAGCGCACATTTTTATCGACTCATATAGCTCGGGTAGTGCGCTGTTTGAAGGCACACTGTCACTGGAAGCCCCTGGCGATCCCTGAAACTGTCCGGTATCGAGAACATACGAAAGCGCCGGACTATCGACTTCATCAAGCATCCGAAGAACCTGCGCGCCAGTCGATGGCGTCGATCCATGATTGTGATTGTGCAAGAAAATCGTAATACCTACATCGACGGCGTAATCACAAATCGTCTGGAACTTTGTTCGTACTGCATCGAACGTGAACTCAAGCGTCTGACCACCAACCACACCGTTACCCGAAACTCGAATCGCACCGATTCCCATATGCGTAACAGCATCGATCAAGGTCTTAGCCCGAACGATCTCATCAGCGATATAAGCAACAGGCGCCTGAAACGAAATGATCAACCCGCAGTAACCGAATTGAATGCCTCGACTCTCCACAGAGTGAGCGAGTTCTAGGAGGTACTCAGGTTCGTAGTTTTTTAGAAGCCGATCCTCAATATCAATCCCGGCAATGCCGAGTTCAGCAGCCATATCAGCAGCAGCGTGAATACAGTCATCGCTGTTGCCGTATATGTCCTGAAGCGAGAGAGCCTGAAGATAGATCGGATTCATCTTGCTTTAGTTATCCGTTCGCCTACATCTGGTGCTTGGCGAGCATTGAACGAAGGTACGTGTTTGCAAGAGGAACAGCACTCCGCTCGTCGAGTTCATCTTGACCTTCAAACACGATCGACATCCAGCCGTTGTAACCAACATTCTTGATGATCGGCATGATGCGTTCGTAGTCCAACCACGCTTCGACACCGCTGGCGATTCGATAAATCTTGGCTCGAACATGAACCGCCCGAGGAGCCGACGTTTGGATCGAACCGTAGAAGTTCCACTGTGGATCTTCCTGGCCACGCTCACCAAACGAAGCACCCGGCGAACCACGGTACTGACCTGTGTCGAGAATGTGCGAGTAGTAAGGATTATCGACATCATCAAGCAGTCGAATCACCTGGTCACCAGTAGCCGGAATGCAGCCGTGATTGTGATTATGCAACCCAACAACAACACCCTTCGACTGACCATATTCAGCTACCTCTTTAGTCGAAGCTACAAGTCGAGGCCATGCCTCTTCTTCCGTCTCGCCCTCTGGCAGCCACGATCCGAACGCTCGAATCATTGGAATACCCATCTTGGCAGCCACATCGATCCATTTTTTCATGAGGGCGATCTGCTCACGTAGATCATCGCCGGTCTTGCCGAAGTTGTTCGACACGCCGATGTAGCACATGTGAAGCCCGCGTTTGAGACATGTCTGCTTCACTTCTTCAAGGTAATCGTTATCTGTAGAAGCGAAATGCGTGAAGTGAAGATCCACACCATCCATCTGATACTCGGCTGCTTTATCAATAATCCCAAGAAGGCTAATCTTGCCCGCATTGAACGTATCTCGATAAGAGAGCGATTGAAGACTTAGCTTGATCATGGAGTCTCGATTCTTGCTTGATTGTCTGGTGTGCCGACATTGATGCCACGATCGGCAACAGATGTATTGGGTCGACTTAGTATGTTGGAGTTGGCAGGGAATGTACCACCAGCCCGTCGTGAATCAAGGCATTGAGAAGGCATTTCTTGCGTCTGATACTTCGAATATTGATTGAGATAAATCCTCTTTCTGACTAAGCGGGGATCACGTAAACTTCTCCAACTAACGGCAAACCGCGTTTACAACAGTTGGTGGGGCAGTACTAGGTAGGGGCGATTTATATGAAGAAAATCGATTCACATTTGCATGTTTGGTCACATGATCCTGATACATATCCGTATCGAGAAGGGGAGGGCAATCCTGCAGCCCGTGGCGATGCAGAGTTCCTTCTTGATTTGATGGATAGGGCTGACGTCGCCGCCGCACTCATCGTCCAGCCGATTGTGCACGGTTTTGATCATTCGTACGTCGACGACACCCTCGCAAGCTGGCCTGACCGATTCGTTGGCATGTGCCTCGTCGATCCCCAAGATCCCGATCCCGTAGGCATGCTCGACGAACTAGTTGGGCGCGGTTACCGCGGAGTTCGGTTCAATCCCGGCCTATGGCGCGAGGGAGAACTGATGAACGGCGATGTCGGCAGAGCGTTATATAAACGTGCTGGTGAACTCGGAATACCAGTCGGATTCCTAGTAAGTCCGCACAACTATCAAGAGATCGAAACCCTGGCATCGATCTACCCTGACACCGACGCCATCATCGATCATTTCGGACACTGCGCACCATCGAGAGACGGTTCACAGGTACCAGCCTTCGAGCAATTACTAGCGATGGCACGCTATCCACGCTTAAATGTGAAAGTCTCTGAATTCCCTCGTGCCTCTAATCAAGAGTTCCCGTACATTGACCTCTTTGACTGGGTACACCTACTTATCGAAGAATATTCGTCGGACAGGCTTATGTGGGGCACTGATTTCCCGTTCATCGTCGAACAGGCTGGCTATTCTAAAGGCTGGGAAATCGCAGAGTGGATCGAACCAGCAATAGATCCTGTCCTTTTAGATAAAATCCTCGGGGGTACTTGCGAGCGATTGTTTGGAACTTGGGGCCTCGGATAACTCTGTTTCCATTTTGAATATCCACCGCTCTCAACAAACGGCAACATCACCACGCGCTATAAGCAGGGCATATAGTTTGCAGTCCCATCTTCACATCCAAAAGGAATACCGATGACATCGTCGCCAATCCCATCTTCAGCACCCGACGCCGTAAAGCGTATGACTGCTGCAGCAAATGAATTTCTGAACACTCTCGATGATTCTCAGCGACAGACGGCGACTTTCGATTTTGCTGGCGATGAACGCTACAAATGGGCATACACGCCAATAGACCGAGAAGGTCTTCGACTCCGAGAGATGAATGATACACAGCGCAAAGCTGCGTTTACCATGATGGAAACCGGCTACAGCGCCCATGGAGTAGTAACTGCTAATCGAATCATGGAACTGGAAACCATCCTCGGTGAATGGGAGAAGATCAGTGACAACATCTCACAGTGGGAACGAAACACAGATCGATACTGGTTCAGTGTTTTCGGCACCCCTGGTAGTGTCGACGAACCATGGGGATTTCGAGTCGGTGGGCACCACATCGGTCTCACAGCCAACGTAATTGGTGGAGAGCAAGTTTCAATACTTCCTCTCTTCTTCGGTGCCAACCCCGCAGTTATTCGTCACGGCGATCGTAAAGGTGAACGCACTCTTGTAGAAGAACAAGACTGGGCACGAACGCTGCTGACATCGATGAGCGACAATCAGTCGAAGCTCGCTGTAGTCGACGCCGTTGCACCCGCTGACATTTTGACTACCAACGTTCGGTCAGCCGATCCAAATATTGCCCCAAAAGGCATCGATTTTACTCTGCTCGGCGATTCGCAACGCGAACAGCTAGTTGCGCTAGTGAAGCACTACGTTACTCGGGCTTCCGACGATCTTTCTTCCAACTACTGGCGAGAAGTTGAAGCTGCAGGATTCGATAATATGACATTCGCCTGGGCGGGACCCGCAGAAGTAGGTGCACCGCACTACTACGCAATCCGTCACCCTCGATTCTTGATCGAGTACGACAATACTCAAAACGAAGCCAACCACATTCATTCTGTTCTGCGCGACTACGCTCACGACTTCGGTGAAGATCTACTGGCTGCCCACTACCGAGCTTCACACTAGGCTTCATTTTCGAAATAGGACTGCTTCATGGCTGTTAACTCAACTTGTCTTGAAAACGATAAATTCGGCTATGCGTGCTACACGATCGTCGCACCGGCGCCAGAAGAGCTCGCAGGACCGTTGCTAGAAATAGAGCGCACAGCGGATCAAGAACGAGCCAAGATCCCTGGCCATGTCACCGTCAAAGGTACTTTCTATGGAATTGAAAGCCTTGATTCTCTACTCGCAGCGATCCGTACGGTTGCCGATCGCCACCAGCCGTTCGATCTTGGAACAGAAGGGTTCGAAGTCTGGGAATCTGAGCACAGTGTGATACTTGGATTCACGGTGAACCCTGAAATCCAATCGCTACACGATGATTTAATGGCATACATAGGCCCTCTTGGAAACTCAGCCTACCCTGACGACCCTTATCGATCGCACATGAGTATTGTCAACGAAGTAAAACCTGAGGGAGTAGAGATCGCCAAATCACGATTGGCGGAAATCGATCTCGGGGAGAAACTGCGATTCGGCTCCATCGACCTGATGGCGCGTGACGGCCTCGCTTGGGGCGGAGTCTGGAAGCGAGTCGAACGATTCGAACTAGGTGCGGGGTAACTAACTACCTAGCTACAGCGTAAAGCTGTACTTACGGCATCACCATTCGACTTCATGATATCGATGTAGTTAACGCCTTTCGATGCCTCGTCACTGGTACGTACTTCAAGCGGATGAAGCGTCAGTAATTCCGCACCCGTTTCGCCTGCAACCGTCTCGGCAAGCCGATCACTTACGATGGGCTCTTGCAAAATGTGCTTGATCCCAAGCTCGCCAATCTCCTCGAGGACCTTCACGAGCTGCGAAGGTCCTCGTTCGAACTCAGGTGAAAGCCCTGTCAACCCGATCTGATCGAAATCATATCGATCCGCCATATGCCCGAACGCAAGATGCGAAACAACAACACTTCCGAGTTCACAGTTCGATAATTTCTTGGAAGTTAGATCATCCAAAGCTCGAAGCTCGACTTCCAGAGCATCGGCATTCCGCACATAGATTGTTGCGCCATCAGGATCGACCTCAATCAATGCCGACAATATACGACCAGCCTGCTCCTGCGCTTTGACCGGATTCAGCCACACGTGAGGATCAAAGTTCGAATCATCGACAGCCTGTCTACCGTGATCTTCACCAGTGGTTTCTAGATTGATCGTCTGAACAATCACCGTCTGGCTATCTGAACCCGAATTAGAAGCCGTAGCAGCGTTCAACGCCCACGATTCGAACGCTGGGTGGTTGTAAATAAAAACATAGGAGTTCGTAATCGCTCGAATATCCGATGGTGCCGGCTCAAAATCGTGAGCTTCAACACCGGGTTTCACCAACTGCGTAACAACAACCCTATTGCCACCGATTCGCTCTGTAAAATACGTCAGAGGGTACGTCGTTGTGATCACCGCAATCTCACCACCCGTCTGTTCGTTTAGATCGCTCGCACAGCCAGTGGCTACGAGATATAACAGCATGAGTGATAGGGCAATAACTAAGACAGATTTGGTCATTTGTAGTAACAGAAATAAATGATTAGGCGATTCAGATAATCACCTTAGAAGTAGTAGACAATAAGTGTAGCCCGTTACTTGAGATACTAGGTATCAGCAGCTAGTCGAAGGCATGTAAATCCTAAGAATCAAAATCATATTTCGTGCTAAGAAACTGGTTAGATGACTTTCCAGCGAGGAACCGTGCCGCCTTCAGGGCCTCGACTCGACTTATAGATAACCCGATGGTTTTCGCTGGACGAATCCGGTAGTTGTTCCACCGAATCGCCGCCAGACCAGTTCCCCCAATCTGAACCGCAATTGGTGCAGCTGTCAGATTCGTAAACGTGACCCTTAGTGTGGCAATTAGCGCAGAACGTAATCAGTCCCGCATCAAGCGCAGCCTGATTAGGAAACGTGTCAGCTCCACACGCAGGGCAGTTCGGTGCCGACGACGGCAGGAACCGTGGTGTCAGAATCTTGGCGCAAAGTTTGCAAGTGAATGTAGGTTGGGCTTCGGAAGTCATTCTTAGTCTTTTCAGATGTTCTGGCTAAGTGCTCAGGATGCCGGTAATTTCGCCATCATCATTCAGATCAATATCCCACGCATTCGGCTTCGATGGAAGACCCGGAAGTGTGATGATGTCGCCCGCAAGGGTCACGATCTGTCGAGCACCGGCAAGAATACGCAGTTCCCTGATAGGAAGTGTGTGCCCGCTAGGCGCACCTTTTAGTTTCGGGTCGGATGATATCGAAAGATGAGTCTTAGCGATACAAACCGGGAAGTTCCAACCGTTTGCAGCAAATCGGCGAGCAGTGGTCTTAGTCATCGGCCCCCACTTAACATCGCCAGCCAAGTACAGAGACTTCGCCATGTTCTCGACCTTGTCGAAATAGTCATCATCATCTTCGTAAAGCAGTTTGACGTCCGATGGCATGTCGGCAGCCTTTACAACAGCCGCTGCCAGCTCCGTCATACCATCGCCACCCTCAGCGAATCCCTTTGCCTCTTCCACACCAACCGCACCCGCAGCCAAAGCCACTTCTTTCACAACAGCGATTTCTTCTGGCGTATCAGTAGGGAACCGGTTGATAGCTACAACAGCCGGTAGTCCATATAAACCAACAATACGCAAAGCGTTCTTAAGGTTTTCTGCTCCACGTCGCACTGCATCCGGATTGGCCGCCGCCATTTCCTTTATTGGAACTCCACCGTGCCATTTGAGCCCACGAATGGTCGCGACCACAACTGCAGCTGAAGGCTTCGGACTACCTTGGCGAACCTTGATATCCATGAACTTTTCAAAGCCAAGGTCAGCACCGA
>JAPKCH010000096.1 GCA_026421185.1 Dehalococcoidia bacterium
TGTCCGCCCTCTCCGGCGAATCGGATGACGAAGTCGTGCTTATCCAATGTTTACTACCTTCTCCCGAACTTTGCGTTCGGCGAATCATGTTGTTTTACACCCAAGCGGTTGTGTTTAAGGCGCAAAAAAACCGCACTCAACGAGTTATGAATATGCGGTTACTTTTTATCAGATCTTTTCTGTGAACGTACCGAAAAATAAATTCCCAAATAGATATGAAATCTTTCCAACCGAACGATTGCATATTACATTATTTGATGGTGTGCTACGTAGTCGCATCTTTGTATATTTTCCCGAAACTAATTATCGAATTCGTTTAGTTCAGTGTCAATTTATTTAAGTAGCGATTTTGGGAGTGATATCCACTTGGATTGATAGTTTTGCCACTGGCGTTTGACCACAGCCGCAACCAAACTTAGAATCCACTTACGTATTTACTCATTCATCTCGTTAGTTTCGCGCTGAACGAAGAAGTCGTTCAAAGGTAAAGCCAATGTCTCGACAACGCACAACAGATCACTCGATCGATCGCTGGTCCGCCGGTGGTGTAGTGTTGCGTATCGATCCAGAAAATAGCGGGAAACTGACTGTTGCCCTTTGCCATCGGCGCGCAGAATCGCTGTGGGCGCTGCCGAAGGGAACTCCTGAAGAGGGCGAATCGGTGGCTGAAACAGCTGCTAGGGAAGTCACTGAAGAGACTGGTCTTCAAGTCGAAACCGGCCCGGCTATCGATGACACGTACTACTCGTTCTTCCGATCAGGGAGCGAAATACTCGGCGATCTTACCTTTGCCGAACATAGCAACGTGCGAATTAATAAAACGGTTCACTGGTACCTGATGACGCACATCGGTGGCAACACATCGGGTCATGATCATGAGTACGATGATGTCGAATGGATAGACATTAAAGAAGCATCACAGAGGCTGACCCATCGGAATGAAGCGAGAGTCCTGGAAAAAGCTGTGGCCTTTTATGAAGGCCGGGCAAGAGACTCCGACTGATCTGCATTTAGTCGGAGAACTTACAGTGCTTAGGGCAAAGTCTATGGATGATTCAGAGGCTGATTATTCATGGCGTATCGATCCAGAACTTGCGGATCTCGACGCTACTCGTCCTATTACACTGACCTTTGCTGAGTATCTCCGTTACCACCGTGATGATGTGAATTATCCGTCGCCATGGTCGGTTCGACTTGCAATCGACACTCGTGATGGTCACCACATCGGCAATTGCATGTACTACGACATCAGTACTAAGAAGTCGCAGTGTGAACTAGGAATCATGATTGGTGATCGTGATTATTGGAGCAAAGGCTACGGAACTGATGTAATCAGAACGGCTGTTATGCATATATTCACCGACACCAAACTTGACCGTATTTACCTGCATACTCTTTCTCATAACTTCCGTGCCCAAAAGTCGTTCAATAAGGCTGGATTTACACCACTGACAAAGGTGAATCGAGACGGTTACGAGTTTATTCTGATGGAAGTTTGGCGTGATGAATGGGAAGCCAATAATCCAGAGATAGAAATATCTAATCCAACCGAGCCCCACGGAAGATCGGTTTCTCCGGTATCTCAGACCGATGCCGATACAATCTTAGGTTCCTGAACTACAGCCCCCCCGATTCCAACAGGAGAATACTCAATGAATCTGCTTCTTATCACCGGTGGCAAGCACCCGTACGAAGAGTCAACCCCGGTTTTACAGGCGTTCCTAGAGGAAGCGGGACACTCGATCACATTGTCGGAATCTGCTTATGAACTAGCGGGGGATCTTACACAGTTCGATGCAATCGTACTGAATACGCTTCGACAGGAAGCGAGTAATAACGATTTGAACGAAGCACAGCGTTCTGGTTTTGAAGGCTATGTCACTGGGGGGGGCTCACTTCTATCTGTTCACATTTCAGCTGCATCGTGCCCTGATTGGTCGGAGACTAAGAAGATCACTGGCGGCGGCTGGGTACTCGGTGAAAGCTGGCACCCGCCTTTCGGATGGTTCCAGGTTTACGTAGATCAACCTGATCATCCGATTGTTGCTGGTGTATCTAACTTTTGGACTTACGATGAGTGCTACTGCGGTCTAGATATTCAGCCTGGTGTCGATGTGTTCATACACGGCGTTGTTGAGGGCGAAGACAAGCCACTCGGCTGGACTCACCAATTTGGTGACGGCAAGGTAGCCAACATTGCGCTGGGGCACGCTGGTTCATCACAACAGCACCCAGAGTTCCAGAAGCTAATTCTCAATGCGCTAAAGTACTTGAGCTAGGTTTCGCACGGTATGCAATGAATCCGTCTCTGGATTCCTCCCTCACCCCAAGGAAAGGGAGTTAACGCACTGAAGAAAGAATCGAACAGTAATGGCATCAGACCGTCGTCCTAATATCGTTCTAATAATGTCCGACGACCTCGGTTACGAAGCTATCGGGGCCAACGGTGGTACCTCGTATGCCACACCCGTTCTCGACAATATGGCGGCAGCGGGAGCGCGATTCGAAAACGCTCACGTGCAGCCTCTCTGCACTCCGACTCGTATTCAGTTGATGACCGGAAAATACAACTTTCGTAACTACCTTGGCTTCGGTTTGATTCATCCCGATGAAGTCACATTCGGTCATTTGTTCTCTGATGCTGGCTACAAGACATGCATCGCTGGGAAGTGGCAGCTTCACTCGTATAACCCACCCGACGAAATGCCTGAGGCACGTTCGACAGGTCAGACGATCGAAAACGCCGGATTCGATGAATTCTGTGTGTGGCACCCGCACCATACCGAGGATAAAGGTTCACGTTATAAGGACCCGATCGTTTACGAAAACGGCAAGTTTCTCGACAACACCAAGGGCAAGTACGGTGAAGATATATTTGCCGACTACATCATGGATTTCATGGAGAGGAATCAGGACGACCCGTTCTTCGTTTACTTCCCGATGGCACTCACCCACCGTCCTCTGGAGCCAACTCCGGATAGTCCTGAGTACGAGGATTTCATTCCGCCTTCAAACGAAACTTTAGGCGGTCGAACATGGGACGAGCTAGAGGGCTGGGACGACGATGCTCGCTACTACAAAGACATGGTCGAGTACCACGATAAGGTGATCGGTCGAGTCAGCGACAAGCTCGCTCAACTTGGCATCGCGGATGACACGCTTGTTATATACGTCGGCGACAATGGATCGCCAATCGAGGTATGTTCAACCGTACACTCGCACACTGAAGTGTGTGGTGGTAAAGGTCTGACAGTTGACCGTGGAACGCACGTTCCGTTGATCGCCAATTGGCCGGGAACTATTCCGGCTGGCCACGTTGAAAACGATCTTATTGATTCATCGGACTTCCTGCCTACGATCATGGAAGCCGCAGGAATTACAGCTCCATCTGATTACGTTATGGATGGTCGTACGTTCCTACCGCAACTCAAGGGGGAGAAGGGTAATTCACGAGAGTGGGTCTACTTCCACTTTGAGCCTATGAGCGGTCGCGTACATCGGTTCGCACGCTATATTCGAACGCACCAATACAAGCTCTATGACGATGGTCGATTGTTCGACGTCAATGACGACCCAGAAGAGCAGTCTGCATTCGACGCTACTACTGACAACGACGAACGCGCAACGGTGCGTGCCCATCTCGTACCGGTCTTTGACCAGATGGTGAAGTAGGTTCTAGCAACAAACGCAACCTCCTCTCCATGCGGGAGAGGATTGAAGTGAGGGCGAGTAGTCATACTTCAAAATTCGTAGTTGTAGCCAATATCACCTTCTTCAGCTGTATTAACTCGACCCGACGGTTCTTGGGGAATCGATCAGTCGGTCAGGACTAGCTAGTCACTATTGATTTCTATGATCCTAAGTTAGCTATAGCAATCGGAGTGATCACCGAAGAACGTCAGTCCTCAGGT
>JAPKCH010000036.1 GCA_026421185.1 Dehalococcoidia bacterium
AGTAAACATTGGATAAGCACGACTTCGTCATCCGATTCGCCGGAGAGGGCGGACAGGGACTGGTCACATCGGCTGACGCTCTGGCACGAGCTGCTGCTCACGCTGGGTACTTTGTACAAACCCACTCGACATTCCCGTCGCAGATCATGGGTGGCCCGGCATCATCGCAGGTGAGAATTTCGACCACACCAGTGTTGAGCTCAGGTGATGGTGTTGATGTACTGGTTGCTCTCAACCAATACGCTTACGACCACCACAATGAAGATCTGAATGCCGGCGGTGTAACGGTCTACAACGCTGAAGAGTACGATCTACCAGAAGGTGGAAACTACTTTGGCATTAAGGCCGATGAACTCGCCAAGTCGACTGGTAACGCACGTGCGGCAAACATGGTTACAATCGGAGCCGTCGCACAACTGATCGATTTCAAACTCGAAGAGATCGATGGATTTATCACTCAAAGATTCACCCGTGGTCGACCCGGTGATGACGAAATAATCGAAGCGAACATCAAGGCAGTCCGCCTCGGTGTTGAAATTGCAAAAACAGCCGGATTCACCGTTGGTCAGCTTGAAGCACCCAACCCACCCGATTATCAACAGATCGTAATTACCGGTAATGCCGCTCTTTCAATGGGTGCAACTGCCGCTGGGCTAAATTTCTACGCTGGCTACCCAATTTCCCCTGCAACCACCGTGTTGGTATGGATGGAAAATAACCTATGGGGCGAAGGACGATTCGTCCATCAAGTCGCATCAGAAATTGAAGCAATCAACGCTATTATCGGCGCAGGTTTTTCTGGCAAAAAAGCGATGACCGCGACTGCAGGACCTGGTTTCTCACTGATGAGCGAAGGGCTTGGTCTTGCCTGGATGGCCGAAATCCCACTGGTGGTCACAAATGTTCAGCGTGGTGGACCTGCAACCGGACTGCCTACCAAGTCGGAACAATCGGACCTCTACACGTGTCTTCATCCAGCACACGGTGATATCAAAATGCCGCTACTGGCACCAGGTACTATTGAGGAATGTTTCTATGCTGGCGCCCTCGCCATCAACTGGGCGGAACGCTATCAGGGACCTGTGATCCTGGTTTCAGAATTTGGTCTTGCTGAACGTGGCGAGAACATTCGCCGTCCTGATCTCTCAAAGGTGAGTCAGGAAAGCCGAGCAACTGTTAGCGAAGGCGACACCGGCAAACGGTACGATTCCTGGGACGGATCAACTCCGCTTCCGGGCATGCCAGTTCCTGGTGGCCCCGGCGCTTATGTTGCAAACGGTTCAGAGCACGATGAGATCGGTGACACTACTCACCTTCCTCGACACCACGTGCGACTTATGGAGCGTAGATTCAAGAAGCTCGATCTTCTTATCGGTGCGCATTACGAAATCGAAAACGCCGATGCCGATATGATCATCATGCCATGGGGCAGCTCGAAGGGCCCGGCCCGAGAGGCATATGATCGACTCATCGAGCAGGGTGAGAACGTTGGTTGGCTCTACTCAGTAGCACTCAACCCGCTTCCTGAAGAAGTAATGACAGTATTAAAGTCAGGTAAGAAAGTTATTGTTCCTGAGCTAAACTACTTAGGTCAGTGGTCGTCTCTCCTCCGCATGGAAGGCGTAAATGCTGAATCGATTACTCAATACACAGGTTTGCCATTCAGACCTGCAGATCTTGTGACAAGAATTAGCGAGCGAATCGGGGCTGGAGTTACAGCATGAGCAAGCGCAATCCTGAATACGATTTCGCGTGGTGCCCAGGATGTGGCGACTTTGGAGTGCGACGAGCACTTCAAGTCGCACTTGAGGGTTACTCCGTAGAACATGAAGAGCCACAGGCGAACAACGTTGTTGTAGCTGGTATCGGCTGTTCTGGAAACATGGTTCATCTAGTCGAAGGCGATCAGCCATTCGGCATTCACGGCATCCATGGCCGGTCACTTCCGATCGCATTCGGAGTGAAGCAGGGCAATCCTAAACTAAATACAGTGGTAGTTGCTGGTGACGGTGACTTCCTATCAATTGGTGGAGAGCACATTGGCCCAGCTGCAAATCGAAACGTCGATATCACGGCAGTGATCATGGATAACGGTGTGTACGGTCTTACTAAAGGTCAGTCATCACCGACTAGTGCGTTCGGAGCGATTACAACTTCGACACCACTCGGCAAGATCGAGAACCCTGTTTCTCCTCTCAACTTGTACATGTCGATTGGTGTGACTTACATCGCTTCCTACTATTCGAGTAAGCCTCGTGTACTGGCAAAGATGATCCAAGATGCGATGAACCACAAAGGCTTCAGCATCGTTCACGTACAGTCGCCATGTACTACGTATAACGACACCTACGACATCCTTAAGGGAAAGCCGAAGGAAGGGATCAAGGGAATCGCATTCGAAATTCCTGAAGATCATGATCCAACGAGCGTCGAAGATGCAAACGATTTGCTGAGCCGCCCTGGCGTCCCTCTTGGAGTTATCTTCAAGAAGGAAGGCAAATCTCTTGAGGATAGATACCAAGATATGGCTGCTCGGGCTCCAAAACGAACCAACGATGAATTGTTGGATTCGTACTTGTTGCAATAGTCATTTAGATCATTCGATAAAATGAAAAAGCCCCGCCATGTGTGGGGCTTTTTTTATTGTTTTATTACTATGGTTTGTTTTAGATTGTCATTCTGAATCGAATTCTCAATCACAACGAGGTGAATTAAGACTGGGCAGTGCGTCGATCTAAGATATCCACCAGATGCTAAGCTAGTCCGCTTTGGAATGTTCAGCGACGTAGGATTCCACCGAATAGAGAAGGGTGATACTCCCGCGTTGCAGCCGGACCTGCAATGTTGAAACCGGAACTTCTAATGTGTCGGCAGCTTCCTGATTAGATAGACCCTGAACATCTCGAAGCATGACAGCTACTCGTACATCGTCGTGTAATTTATTTATCGCCTGATCGACACCACTATCAAGTTCACTATTGGTAGTGGCAGCTACCGAATGCAAGCCGAACATGACTGTAAGCATGATAAAAACCGACGGCGTTTGAAACACCACGATCGCTTGGGATGGGGTCACAATGATTCGTCATGTCCAATTCCTCAGATCAGAACGTTCAAGCAAATAAATCTGAATCACAACAAAACATTGGCTTTGTAGATTCAATACGTAATTCGGCGCTTCAACGATTCGTTGCAGCGACATTGGTTTGGGGCACTGGTCACCAGCTGATCAACGTAGCGCAGGGCTATTTACTCTTTGAACTTACTGGTTCAACCCTGTGGCTAGCAGCTCTTGGTGCCGCAGTCGGTATTCCTAACCTAATCGTAGGTGTGTTTGCTGGTGTACTCGCTGACCGTATTCCACGAGCTCGTATGTTGAAGATCGGATCAATAATTGCCGGAGCACCCATGCTCGTTGTCGGACTCTTATTCGCGGCCGGTGTACTTGAACCGTGGCATATCGTAGTTGCCGGAGCCTTTCAGGGATCAGGACTCGCAATCGACTGGATTTCTCGACTCTCGCTTTTGCCAGATGTCGTCCCAAAGAAAATTCTTGTTCGAGCTATATCGCTCGACCAATCTGTATTCAACGGAGCTCGTGTTGCAGGACCATTGCTCGGTGGATTCCTGATAGGCGCCGCCGGAGCGGGCATTGCATATGGTGTCATCGCTGGACTATTCGGGACTACGTTTCTGATCTACACGACATTTAAACCAGCCAAACAGGTGGTTCGGGCGAAATCTGAAGGTATCATCCCCGATCTGGTCGAAGTTATTCGGGTGATCAGAGAACGACCGATTTTGCGATTGAACCTGATGTTCACAACTGTGAATGCCCTGGTTCTCGGCGGAATGGTTTTCATCATTCCCGCATTTGCAAAAGAAGTGTTCGACACCGACTCAGCAGGGCTTGGAATGATATTTGCAAGTGTCGGTACGGGAGCAGTTGCAGGGGCGCTAACAATGTCGTGGACAGGCGGTATTCGCAGAGCCGGTCCTGCGCTTCTGGTCACCGATCTATTGTTCGGTGGATTTGTTATTGCCTGGGCTCACACCAGCAACATGTCGATGGCGCTGCCGCTCGCATTCTTCCTAGGATATTTCAACTCTGTACACGTAGCCCTCGGCATCGCTGTCATTCAATTTAGCGTGCCTGCTGAAGTACGAGGCAGGGTGATAGGTGCGTATGAAATCGCTTGGTCTGGCTTCCCACTTGGTGGTCTTGCGAGCGGATCATTAGCTGCTGTATTCGGGCTTCGTAGCGCTCTGACCATCTTGGCCATCGGACTGATCATATTCACGGTCGTCGTTGCGCTGGTAAGCAGTAGGTTTCGAGCAAGCCGAATCGATTAGTTACGCGGTCTAAGTACGATAATGCGAGCGTTTGCAATCGAAAGATCTAGCTGAACTAGGCGTCTTGGTCGAAGTAATCGGGCTGATACGGTGGAGCTAAAGGATCGCCCTCGTTCTGGGCTTCGAGTTCAGCCCGTTCAGCTTCTGTCAGATACTTCGAAGGGCAGCGAACAGTTAGATTGTCAGCGTTGAACGATCCATCGACCATCTTCTGTCCTTGAAGAATGATCTCTGAGTGATCGTTGAAAAACACCTGACCAATTTCTCCCGCGTATAAAACGTCCAACACCTCAAGCCCGTCTTCGTCTTTGATTGCGAAGTGAGCAGTAATCCCATCGGCATCACGAACGTACGAATCCTGAACTAACTTACCGGTTACACCAACCTGACGATCAGTGGCAGTCGGAGCGCCCTCGGAAACTTGTGCGACCGATAGATAGTCGACTGTCGCACCCTCGAAAGCAGTGAAAGCGAAGTACACTAGTGCTGCTGCAACCAATACAAAAGCAAAGCCTAATTTCGCTCGTGGTCCCATTAGAGTCGAAGTGCGCGCAACAGCTATCGCCGCTGGCGATTCGATTGGCTGCTGATGTTCAGTAGAATTCTGGTGGTTTAAGTCGTTTGTCATTTTCGAAATGCTCTAGCCGGTTTTGCCTTTGAGTTTTGCAATTTCATGCTGTAGAACTCGCTGTTTCCGTCCCATGTATAGAACGTAAGCGAAGAAGAGTGCCCACGTTACTGCGAACACTGCGAAGAGGTAACCAAGATTTGCTTCGAGCTTACCTTCTTCTCGTTCTACGACAGAAAAGGCAGTTTCGTTTTCAAATGTAACCGTGATTGGTGCGAATCTTTCGCGGTGATCTCGAAGTCGTCGTACCGATTCCGATGGCTCTTCACCTTGAGTGGACACCCAGCGGTCTCCCGCTTGGTTTTCAAGTCCGTATTCAGTGCCATCGAAAATGGTGAATGTCGTGACAGTCCCGGTGGAATCTGAGACTGCGAACCGGGTTAGATTCCCGGCGTCGTCAGTTTCGACACCGACTACGATGCCGCTTATCGGTGGCTCGTGATTGGCATACGATGTCTGCGCAACGGCTAAGGAAACAGTCAAAGCGATGATCAACGCGAGGGCTAACTTAGTTCCCATAGCGCCTTTGCCTGAATTAGTAAGGGTATTGATTGCGTACAACATCAACTTCAATTGACTCCCGTCATTGCTGACGTAGATAAGATTCTCTTCAATTCAACAAGATCGTCTTCCGATTTACGGATTTTGTACCGAGTCTGAACCAGAAATATAAATAGGAATGTAAACGCCAATGTCGACGCCATTAGCACGATTCCGAGATCACTACCCAATGTCGATTCAGCATCAGCCGCGGGTCCGGTAATGAGCGGGGGATGTGCTTGCGACCATAGATTCGCTGCGAAGTAGATGATCGGCGTATCCACTGCACCGATGACACCAATAATTGCGGCAAGGCGCTGTCGCTGTGCACCCGGAGGAAAATAGCCTCGGAACATTAAGTAGGCAACGTATATGAAGAACAGGATGAGTGCAGTTGTCAACTTCGCCTCTCCAGTCCACCAAACTGCCCAAACAGGTCGTGCCCAGATCATGCCTGAAAGCAGCATTATGGCGCCAAAAATGACTCCAACTTCAGCAGAAGCTACGGCAAGACGATCCCACTTTTCGTTCTTCTTCCACAAGTACATGAACGAACTTCCGCTAACCACTAAAATTCCGAGCATGGAACCCCACGCAACAGGCACGTGGAAGTACAGGATGCGCTGTACTGCGCCCTGATTCGTTTCAGTGGGAACCCAGATGAATATTAGGTAGAGCGCAACACCCATAAGGGCGGCGCTTAAGATCAACAGCGGGTCGAGTAGGTCGAGAACTTTTTTTAACAAGAGGCTCTATACAAATTTCTGCTTGGCGAATACTTAGAAAATTTTACCACGAACGACGTTAAATTCAGATAAAGCTTTGTATGTGCTGAGCATGTCGAATTATCGGAGATTAGTCTTCGAGGATGTGTTGGAAAATGAATGCCGATATAACCACGAATGCGACATCGAAAGCTACCGCTATCTGTAGCCACTGAGCCATGTCTGACCAACTACGACCGTGAACCATGTGACTAGTAGATTCAACCGCCGCCATCAAGAGTGGTGTCACAACCGGCAAGAACATCAGCGGTAACATAACTTCTCTCGCTCTAACTCTCACTGACATAGCAGCAAAAAGAGTGCCTACCGCGCTAAACCCAATAGTCGTTAGCAGGCTAATTACGAGCATCTCCCATCGGAACACGACGAGGTTGAAGAGAACTGCAAATACCGGAATGACGATTATTTGTGCGACAGCGATGAATAGGAAGTTACCGAGGGCCTTGCCTAGATAGATCAAGTCTCGGCTGATTGGTGCGAGCATCAGGGCTTCAAGAGTGCTGCCTTCTACTTCCAGAGCAAAAGCCCTGTTGAGTCCGGTCACTCCGGCGAATGCGATTCCTGCCCATAGAACTCCGGGCCCAACTAGCTTTGCGTTGCCTTGATTAAGATCGATGGCGAAAGTGAAAATCACTAGAACGAGAAGTGCAAATCCAGCGATAGCTACAACAACATCTTTGTTGCGTATCTCAAGCAGCAAGTCTTTACGACCAATCGCCCAAATAACGGAGAGTGAACCCATCATCGGTCGTTACCTGTGGACGAGTATGCAGCAAGTATTTCTTCTCGATTTCCAGAAGGATTAGTCTTGTTTAAGCCCACTGTTCCATTGTTTAGAACAACGGCGCGGTCGGCGATCTCCATTGCGTGCTCAACAATGTGCGTGGTCATTACTACCGTGCGACCCATCGATTTATAGTTCTCGATTATTCGGTCGAGCTGCTCAACAGAATCGCTATCGAGACCCGATTCTGGTTCGTCGAGTAGCAACAACTGTGGCTCATGCATCAGTGCACGTGCCAAAGCGACTCTCTTTTGAAATCCGTGGGACAGCGTTCGAACCCGATCGTCGATTCTTGGCTCGATACCAACTTGAGCAGTAGTGCTGGCGATCAGTTCGTCCACGCCTTCGAGCCGATACATTTCGGCGAAGAACATCAAGTTTTCACGAATCGTCATATCGGCGTAGAGCATGGGCGAATGTAAGACCGAACCTGTCATTGCGCGAACAATTGGCCCGTTTTGCGCCACGTCTACTCCATGCATCGAAATGCTGCCAGAGTCGATCTCGGTGAGCATTGCGAGGATACGTAAAAAGGTCGACTTGCCTGCACCGTTCGTCCCTAGCAGAACAGTTACTTCTCCGGTAGGCAGATCAAGGTATAGACCACGTAAAACAGCCGTTTCGCCGAAGTTCTTAACTACAGCATCGGCTTTGACGGCAAGTTGAGTTGCTTGATTTACCACCGTGCTAAGCCCGTTAGTTCTTTACTGCGAAACGACGTTTGAACGCATCAGGCTGCATCGAAGCGATCTTGGCAATCTCGGCGAGAATTACCTCGTCATCAAGATCCGACTGTTCGATACGAGTCATGTAGCGCCGCGCAACATCGTAGTAAAGGTTATCCGTATCAACCATGCGAACAATCGTCTTACCTGTTTTAGGATCTCGCATATCGTCGAACGGCACCGGCTGAAGCCTATTGTCGACCGTGCAAATCATTGCGCCCTGAGACGTACCCGTTTTTCCTTCAGGATCCGAAAGTAAGAATCGGACAGCACCGTGACCCAAAGTTCGGGTGTAATCGATGTCGAACGGAATCGGAGGGGCAGATCGCAGCTCATAGCCGAGAGTCAGATCGATGATGCTCATCGCCTCGCCTCGTTCTATAAATCGGCGTTCAACTTCGGCACGAAGGATTCGAGCGAACGGTAAGTCGTTAAGTCGAATGTTTCCGTACTCGTCACGTGGAATATCAACACCTGAAATGTTTCGCAGGTCCTTGATATTCAGCTTGCTCGCAACACCCTCAGCAATGATCGCAATACCGTCGGGACGCCCCAAAGTTTTCCTTTTAAGAATTGCGCCTTCTAGTACGTCACATACTTCTGAAAGGCTTACTGTCTCTCCAGGGAATTCTTCTGGAATTAGAGTGACCGTCGAAGCCGAAGACTTACCGATTCCGAGCGCAAGGTGACCGGCGTGGCGACCCATTGCGATTATGAAATACCAACGGTTCGTTGTTCGTGAATCTTCCTTCAGATTCATCACGATTTCTGAACCGACGTGACGGGCTGTTTCATACCCGAACGTTGGCATACCACCCGGAAGAGGCAGATCATTATCAATGGTCTTTGGGACGTGAGCAACACGTATCTCGCCATTGGCAGCGCGGGCAATCTCAGAAGCACCGAACGCAGTATCATCCCCGCCAATGGTGATCAAATTCTGGATTCCGAGCTTCTTGAGTGTGGCAACACAAGTTTCGAGATCTTCCGCACGCTTCGTTGGATTTGTTCGCGATGTGTGAAGAATCGAGCCACCGCGAGTGTGAATAGTGGCGACGTCATCAATCGTAAGATTAACCGTCTGGGTTATATCGCCTTTTACGAGATACTCGTATCCATTCTTGATCCCAATAGCTTCGTGGCCGGAATGAATCGCCTCGATTACCGCAGCTGAAATCACGCTGTTGATGCCCGGTGCGGGACCACCACCAACTAAGATTCCGATACGTCCGTTCTTGTTCGCCATCCATCGTTCTCCCGGTCAACTGAATTCGTATGACCGAATTATGTGCTATTTCTAAGACACAATGCATCCAAGAATATGCGAACAAACGGGAAGTTGCGTGAGATTGGCGTAAATGTATAGCGGAATAATCGTATTTCGGCTACGAGTCACCCGTACCACGTAGTGATTTCAGGCGTCATATTCCGAGAAGCACTGTAAAAGTCCTCGAACCAGAGAAAACCGAACTACGTGCAGGGTAGAAGGCGAGATGAAGTTAAGGCGTGCCGATCTCAAAAGTCCTCTCCATTAGGGATAGGATTTAGGTGAAAGGGAACGTGCTGTTATGGGCTAAGTTTTCGATATCTCCGACTGGCCTAGTGCTTGTGCGGGTGCCCAACCAAATTCGGGTGAGCCGAATGCTGCGGATTAAACCGGCGTCCTTTTCGGAGCGTCTCAACCGGAAGCATTAACTGTCTGCCTGCGCGTTCGTTTCCGTCAGCGTCCGTAAACTTGACCGGACCTTCTCGGTGTTGGATGACTGCGATATCGGCGTCGGCTCCGAGTTTCAGTGTTCCTATGTGGTCAGGCAAGTTCACTGCAGCCGCCGGCTTCATCGTTCCAAGAGCGACCGCCTCATCTACTGAATAACCAAGATGCACGTACTTCGAAAGCGTAGTCATAAGGTCGAAGACAGGCCCGCGAATGTTATATCGGTGAACATCCGAAGAAACCGTACCAGGACCAAGACCCTGTTCCAAACATGCCTCAGCCACTGGGAACGAGAACGAGCCTGCACCGTGCCCAACGTCGAAAATCACACCACGCTTGATAGCGTCCCAAGCAGCATCCACAACCTTGTTGTTGTTATCGAGGATGCCATGAGGTCGACCGGTGAACGAGTGGGTAACAATATCACCGGGGCGTAGCTTTTCCATGAACTGCTCGAACTGGTTCACAGATCCACCAACGTGAATCATCACCGGCTTCTGCAGTTCTTCTCCAGCTTCAAGGGCACGATCTAATGCAACTAAATCATTTGATCCAACAATATTGTCGGTAAGTCGTACCTTTATACCAACGATTCGATCGGCATGAAGTTTGGCTGCTTCGACTGCTTTTTCCACACGAGCCCAGCGAATATCTTCAAGCTCTCCAATGTCGTTATCGAGTTGTCCCATTCCCGATATGTGAAGAAAAGCTAGTACGCGGGTGGCAGCCGTGTCCATCACATAGCGATGGAAGCCAGCGATTGTGTTGGCTCCAGACGATCCTGCGTCAATCGCAGTGGTGACACCACGGTAGACACAAGCAGGGTCGGCTTCAACGGCAAGGTGGGCCACTCCCCACCAAACGTGAACATGAAGATCCACCAATCCTGGAGCCACGAGCAGTCCTTCGGCCTCAATGACATCGTGAGTATTGGCATCGGAGATATAGTCTTGGATAGCAGCAATTTTGCCGCCAGCAACAGCGATATCTTTCTTGGCATGTACGTTCTGAGCAGGGTCTATAATTGTGCCGTTCTTGATCACGAGATCGTATGTCATAGGAGAGCCTTGGTGCTGGAGGATGTCGTCTCAAAGGCGATACTAAACTTCAAGGATGAAAGATGCGAGTGGTTTTATTCTTTTAACGCTGGCTAACAGTGCGTGTGACAGACTCGTAAATAGAGATGAAACAAAGACTTCACAAAATACTCGCTTCCGCCGGTATCGCATCACTTCGAAAATCAGAACAGATGATTACGGAAGGACGAATCAAGGTAAATGGCAATACCTCGAACATCGGTGATTTTGCGGATCCTGATACTGATGACATCGTTGCCGATGGTAACCAAGTTTCCGTCGAGCAAAAACGCTACATACTGCTGAACAAACCAACCGGGTATGTGACCACGGTTACCGATCCGCACGATCGTCCAACTGTGATGGATTTGGTTGATGTACGAGAACGTATCTACCCAATTGGTCGACTAGATGTTGACACCGAAGGTCTACTGCTACTGACGAATGACGGTGATTTCTCTCAGAAGATGGCCCACCCCAGCTTCGAGATTGAAAAAACCTATTTGGCAGAGCTTTCGAACACGCTTACCGAAGAAAGCCAAGTAATTCTCGAACGCGGAATCATGTTGGAAGACGGGCCAACTGCTCCCGCCAAGATCAAAATAGTTTCCAATCGACGACGAAAAGTTGAAATAACGATTCATGAAGGTCGAAACCGCATTGTTCGACGAATGTTTGAATCCATCGAATCTCCAGTTATCCGTCTCAGGCGAGTCAAGTTCGGCACTGTCGTATTAGGCGATCTACCAAAACGTGGCGTACGTGAACTATCTGGGAGAGAAGTTGCCTCATTGATGGATCTTGCCATCGAATCGAAGCGAGTTGCCAAGCCTGTCACTCCGTGGAAAAAACCGGTAGAAGAAACTCGGAACGACCGTCGTTTGGCATTTCAGGCGAATCGACCGACTAGGCGCACCGGATCTGAAGACCGTCGAGCTACCTTTGATTCAGGTGATTCACGCCGACCCGGGTCAAAGTCAAAACGACGCCCCGGTTCAAGACGAGGCGGTGCATCAAGTGGCCGATCGTTCCAACGCTCGGGACGATAATTTTCCGATTTGGCCGATTATGAAATTTAGTCACCCAGCGAACGCATAACTCTTCCCGGTAGTTCCCCATTCGGCTTGCCGTTCTCCAGCGCTGGCTTGCCGTTGACGAATACGTAGTCCATTCCTGTCGAGTAAACGTGTGGATTCACAAAATCATTGTGTTGTTTTACGTTGACAGGATCGAACACCAATATATCGGCAATTTGCCCTGGTGCTATTCTGCCTCGACGTGAAAGATTCAGCCGTGAAGCGGGTAGGGCGGTCATCTTAAAAATCGCCTCTTCGAAAGTGAACAATCCACGTTTCTCAACAAACTGTTCAATAATCACTGAATTTGTGGCGTAGCTTCGTGGGTGAGGCTTGCCCGACGACAGTGGCCCCTCATCACGCAGCGAAGAACCATCCGAAGCAATCGACATAAAGGGCCACTTTGCGATCGAATCAATGTCTTGAAGCTCCATTGAATGAAGCACATAAGAGCCTTCCGACTGCTCGTACAATCGCAGTGCAGCCTCCTCAGGTTCACATTTCCATTCGTCGGCGATATCCTGAAGTGAACGTCCTTCAAGTGATTGATCAGGCGGGAAGCTGGCGATAACGCATCCTTCTGCCGAGTGATTCCGGTTGATGTAGTAAGTCACATCTGCCCGAACTTGAGCACGAGTGTCGGAATCAGCAAGACGATCAAGAGTTTTTTGACGACCGCCCTCAAGCGCCCACCGAGCGAACATTGCTCCTGAGAATCCAGTGGAAGACCACTCGTATGGATATTGATCGCCAGCGACGTCAATACCTTCGGCGCGTGCACGTTCCATCCCTTCGATCAACTCGTGACCCCGCCCCCAAAACTTGGGACCTACAGCCTTAACATGTGAAATTTGAATGCGTGCGCCAGTGCGTCGACCTATCTCTATCGCTTCTTCGTGTGCGGGGAATAATCCACTTAGGTCGTCGGCCTCAGACCGAATGTGCGAGGAATATAGCTTGCCTCGATCGGCCGCTGGTTGAGTTACAGCAATTATCTCGTCGGCTAGAGAATACGAACCAGGGCTGTACCAAAGTCCGGTCGACATTCCGAGCGCCCCAGCGTCGAGAGATTCGGCGAACAAGCCGATCATCCGATTCAACTCTTCAGGCGTTGGCATTCGTGCCTCCATGCCCATCACCGCACCACGTACTGTTCCGTGTCCTACTTGAGCTGCAATGTTTATTGTTGAGCCGACTCCTTCAAGCGCACTCAGGTATCCGTCCATGCTCGACCAGCCGGGATGGTAGTCAGGATCGTACTTGTCGGTGCGATCTTTGAATCCTGGGATCGTGTTCTCGTTCAATGGGGCGCAGTAGCTCATACCGCAGTTACCCATTAGTTCGAATGTCACGCCCTGAGTGAGTTTCGAATCAGCGTGTGGATCGATGAGGAACGAGTTGTCGGAATGCGTGTGCAAATCGATGAATCCGGGTGTCACGACTTTGCCAGTAGCGTCGATCTCATGGGCCGCTTCGCCGGTTATTTCGCCAACTGCGACGACGGTGTCATCTTTGATTGCAACGTCAGCTTTGAACCTAGCCGACCCTGTCCCGTCGACGACCGTTCCGTTTTTAATGATTAGATCGAACACAATTTTCTCCTGAGATCGCTAGATTCCCTTAACAGACACGAGACGAGCATGAGCATACCGCGTGTACGGGAGTAATATATTTCCGCTCAATATAAGATCTCTCCAGAGTTTCGTTGTGAATTACACGGAATGTCGAGAAACTGGCGAGCACTGAACCGATATCAAATTTTGAACGAGCACCCGGAAAGAATAAGAAAATGAAATTTGTGAGATTTTCGAATGGCGGCGACGCTGCATACGGCGTAGTCGATGGCGACACTGTAAAAGAGATTTCTAACTCGCCAATTGGCCAGGACTATTCAGAAACAGGCGGAACCCACGACCTGAATGAAGTAAAAATCCTCGCTCCAAACCCAAACCCAAGTAAAATGCTTTGCTTGGCGTTGAACTACGGCTCACACCTTCTTGGTGCCGACCGACCAACCCGTCCTCAGCCGTTCTATAAGAACACCAATGCAATTATTGGTCCTGGCGATCCAATTAAACTTCCTGCTGACGCAGGTCTTGTTGTTTGTGAATCAGAGCTGATCGCAATCATCGGAAAAGAAGCCAGCAAGGTTTCTGAAGCCGATGCACTCGACTACGTTTTCGGCTACACCGCCGGTAACGACGTAAGTGCACGAGAATGGCAGTCCGGTGCGAACGCTGACATTCAATGGTGGCGCGCCAAGTCGTCCGACACGTTCGGTCCTACAGGCCCTTTCATCGTTACTGATATCGACCCACAGGATGTAGCCATTCGTGGATTGGTAAACGGAGTTGAAGGGCAGAAGTGTCACTCGTCCGAAATGATCTTCACTACTGCTCAGGCAATTTCGTATCTTAGCCAGTACGTGACTCTCTACCCAGGCGACATGATCTGGACCGGGACCTCAGGCACAACTCCTCCGATCAACGTGGGTGGTGATGTAACTGTTGAGCTTGAGCACATCGGTGTACTCCACAACCCAGTTATCGCAGGATAAGTGCTATACCGCTTACCTAAACAGTTCGACTGTTAGTGACTAAATATAAAAGCCCGTTCGCCTAATCATTGACGAACGGGCTTTTATATTTAGTCACTAACTAAAGAGACTGAGCGTCTTTTCTACGCATGCGCCAGCTCGAACAACGGAGCCCTGCCTTTGGCCTCGTTACGAAGTATCGCTTCTTCTTCAGCCGTGATCGGCGTGAAGTCCTGCGCAATCTTAACCGCCATCTGCCAAAGCTCAGGATCGCCAGGTGGAATAGCCGCCGTGATCGGCTGAGAAAGAGTCCAGCGTAGTGCGAGCTTCATCAATTCTCTATCTTCGATCGGGGCGTACCAACACTTTTCGCGCACTCGGTAATTACGATCTTCAAGAGCATGTAGCGCAGCACCCTTAAGTGCCAGACGTGCGACCCCACGTTTTTCGGCTTCTTCCATGATTTGTGAACCAAATCCTGCCTCAAACCACGTGGTGAAATTCACAGGGAACAAGATCGAATCGAAGTCGAATCGCTTGATGAGCTCGATTGCCACTTCGGCAGAATGAGCTGAGAAACCTAGATGCTTCACTAACCCTTCGTCACGTGCTTTTACGAGTACTTCGAGTGCTCCGCCTGGCCCGGTGACAGTTTCAAGTTCTTCCATAGTGGACATAGCGTGCAGTTGATAAAGATCAAAGTGATCAGTGTGAAGAAGTTCCAGCGAATTTTCCAAATCTGTACGAGCCGAAATTGCATCGCGCTTGTTGGATTTGCAGGAAAGGAAAATATCGTTGCGGTATTGCTCGAGAGCAGGACCAAGCATGTTCTGCGCATTGCCATATCCGGGCGCTACATCGAAGTAATTTATGCCCTGATCAATTGCCCATGACACGTATCGGGATGAGTCCTTTGCCGATTCGTCCTTTACGACAATGCCAGCGAAGGCGACTATCGAAAGCTGTTGGCCAGTATTGCCGTATTCACGTGTCTGCAAATTGATGTTCCTCAGTAACCCAAAGGGTAAGGATTCATCGTACTACGGTTGTGGGTTGTCGTAATTCAAGTCATATCCTTAGGGGAGATGACTTAGATGGGGGCGGAATCGCTCACAAGTGACAATCCCAATGCCACTCAGCCAATGCCGAAGTTTCGGCTTACTTCGCCTTCAGTCAGCCAGTAGAAGATCAAGTAGCCGCCAACGAGAATCAGTACACCCGCCGAGATTGGGTGAACGTATGGCATGATTTTTCTAATCTGATTCACCATCGCTCCCTTGAATACAGCAATTCCAATCGTTAGTACCGTAATCACGAACGTCATACCAAGCGCATAAGCGAGGAATTGACCGGTTGCCTCGACAATGCCGCCTGAAGCCAGCGAACTACTGATGAGTCCCAAAAAGATCGGAAGTGTGCAACTTAGCGAAGCCACTGCGTAGGAAACTCCGAACAAGAAGTAACCCTTCACGCTCGTATCGGAAGCTGTACCGATCCTAGAAGCAGCCGACTGCGCTCGATTGTTGTAGAGCTTGCCACCAGCGAACAAATATGCACCGAGTCCCGTCATGATGAAGCCGAGGAAAAAGCCCATCCATGGGAAGATGGTGATGAACGATCGTGCGCCTGACGATATAGCGAGTCCAACCCCCCCAAATATCAGCACGAAACCTGCTCCAAGCGCTGCACTAACGTACAAAGCCTTGATTAGCGACCGAGACATTCCTCGTCCTGATTTGCCAGAATTCGTATCGCCCTGTTGATCGGTCAAATACATCGTCAAGAAAGCGGGGAGCATAACGAATCCACAAGGATTCACAGTCGCGACCATGCCGGCAGCAAATGCGAAACCTAAAGGCAGAAACGATCCTATATTTCCAACCATTCCGGCGCTGTCAGAGGAGTAGCTTAGTGCTCCTCGAATGAAGCCATTCGCTCCAGGTCCAACGACCAGTCCTGCGATTAACGCTAGGACTGCAATGGCTCCAGCTATCGCTGCTGGAATGGGGAGTTTTTTCGTATTGAAGCCGACCTCGTCGGTTGAAAATTCCGTGCTAGCCGTTGTCATAATCCGGACTAAAACTTCCTTATGTAATTATCGATCGAAACATGCTTTTGCGCATAACTCACCTGGGACTTTCCCCAAGAACTCTGGGAAACAACATATTGTGTTCAATGCAAGGTACTACTTAATTGGACGCATGTTCTATTAGATAGATTCACGATAAACCTCGTAGCCTGAATTGTGGGTGACGAATTCGTGTCGGATGGTTGTAGTTTAATACGCCAACTATGATTAGTTGGATTGCGCGTCTTTGCTGCAATAAGTTCTGATCTATTCTTGATTTAAGAGTTATTCGAATTGGCACTCAAGTTCGATAGTACGCAACCTCTACTGATCCCGCTGACCCAAGACACTATCTCTCAAGATGTGCAGCGCATTACTGTGCACCTCGCAATAGCAGACATCAGTCTTGAAAATTCCATGCTGAGCTTGCTGGGACGCGACGCCAGATTCTCGGTCGTGAAGGGCAGTATCGGCTATTCAGCCAAGTCAGATGTACGGCTGGTCGATGAAGTCCCTGATCCTGCACAGCAGCGGAAACTGTGTGAACTCCAGCCACCAAAACTGCTTTTCATTGGAATCGATAATTCTGATGAATCTCTTATCGAGGCAGCACGGGCAGGAGCGTGGGCGTTCGTAAGTGAAGCTAGCGACTTGGGAGCTACTATCTGTAGTCTGGTGAAAACCGAAGGCAGTCCGCTTCTGAAGCAAATAGCATCGAGTGAAAGTGGCTCAGCTGTTCTGCTACATGAACTTTCTACTCATCGTAATGATTCAGAAGATGTCACTTCAGAGATTAATTCACTATTGGACTATGAAATTCGAATACTCGAACTGATCGCTCGTGGTGAACCGAGCAAAAATATTGGTGTCGCTGTTGGTCTAGCCGAGCAAACGGTCAAAAATTACGTCCTAAAAATTCTCGATAAAACCCAAACTCACAACCGAGCCCACGCTGCCGCACTCGCAGCTCAGCGCGGCTGGTTGTCGCCCCTCGACAGTATGTAAATCCCGGCTCGAACTAGACCCTGGATTTGAGTCTGGTTTTGAACTAGAGCTGTGTTAGAATATGGGTATATTCGTTGCACGATTGTTCGGCGCAGGTAAGTCCTGCGTCTATTTGTGTGCGGCGTTTTTTTTATACAAGGCCGGTTCTAAAGCTGTTGAACCGGAAGTAGAGGCAAGTAATTGACGACTTCAGAGA
>JAPKCH010000037.1 GCA_026421185.1 Dehalococcoidia bacterium
ACTCAGCCCGCCATCATGGCTACTTCGGTTGCTACTTGGCGTGCTATGGAAGAAGCCACTGGCGTTATTCAGGTTCCAAATGCCACTGCTGGACATTCACTTGGTGAGTATTCAGCGCTAGCAGTTGCGGGTGTGCTTAGCATTTCAGATGCTGTGAAGTTGGTTTTGGAGCGAGGTCGGCTTATGCAGGGTGCCTGTAACCAGCGACCGGGTGGTATGGCAGCTCTTATCGGATTAGATGAAGTAACTGCCGAAGAAATTTGTCGTGAGTCTGGCGCACAGATGTCGACTATCAACACTGAGCAACAGATTATTCTTTCTGGTGACCACCAGAGTCTCGCAATGGCTATTGATATTGCCAGCGCTCGAGGCGCTAAGAAAGCTATCCCACTTCAGGTTGGTGGTGCTTTCCATTCAGGTTTGATGAGCCCAGCTCAGAACGGCCTGAATTCGATGATTGATTCTCTTACGTTCCATGACCCCCTTGTTCCTTTGGTAGGTAATGTAACTGCGAAATCTCTGGATACTGCTACTGAGGTGAAGGAAGAGTTGCGATTGCAACTGACTTCTTGCGTTCAGTGGAACAATACTGTGAAGTTCATGTTGAACGATGGTATTTCTAACTTCTACGAGATTGGCCACGGCAGGATTCTTTCCGGAATGGTGAAGAGAATTGATCGTTCTGCGACTATCTCGAACATTGGCGATTTCGCCTCGGTTCTTGCTTACGCAAGTAATTCGTAATTTCAGTTAACTTTTCAACGTCCGTCTCAAACTAGTAAGCACATCGCCCCTATAACCATTTTCGGGCTCGGACTTAGACCAAACGTGTCTGCAGCTAAATCAAAATATATCCCTCAACCGCCCGACCGCCTAGATAAATTAGTTGATGGCGATATGGTGGGTGAAAGCGATCCTCCAATTGGTTTGGGGCGCACTGGCGCTCGAGCTGCTGTTGTTCAGGCGCTTTATGAATCAGATTCCGCCGGCCATCCTGCCACCGCTGCAGTACGTCGGCTCGCCATCGAACGAGAGCTAACTGACGACGACATAGATTTTGCAAGCAGGTTAGTGCGTGAGTGTGAGGATCAGAGAATTGTGCTGGATTCACGTATTGCGAAGCTTGCTACTCAGTACCCTTCCGAGCAAATGCCGCTTGTAGAACGTAACGTTTTACGTGTGGCGTTGGCAGAGTTGGAGATGGAGGATGCTGCTCCGCAGAACGTAGTGGCGAATGAGGCGGTTGAATTGGCTCGTTTATTCGGGTCGGACACTTCTCCAAAATTCGTGAACGGAGTGCTCGGCGCTCTGCTAACATAAACTGCCGTTCGACTATGCTTAGTAGTCGACGTTATTACAAATTATTACCAGATCGAGCGGGACGGCCGTTCCGCATGACCTCCCGGGGGGTTGAAGTAAATGGCCAGTGTGTTGGATCGAGTCCGTAATATAGCGGCCGACAAGCTTAGTGTTGATGCAGCAGACGTTTCATCAGGATCGTCTTTTACAGAGGATCTAAATGCTGACTCTCTCGACGTAGTCGAGTTGATCATGGCGATCGAAGAGGAATTTGGATCAGATGATCAGCCTCTCGAGATTTCCGATGAAGATGCCGAAGGTATCAAGACTGTTCAGGATGCTGTGAAGTACCTAGCTGATCGTGGAATCACTGACTAATCTCTTTTCGATTGGTTAGTTACTAGGACTTGGCTTGCTGGGTCCTGATAGAAAATTACCGTATTCGTTCTCTTTTATTTTGTAGTTGAGGACAATGCGGTTTTTTTTATGGGTGAGGGATTACGATTCTTATCGTGGGTTAACGTAGCGCTGCCAGGAACGGTTGATTCGCACGTTATTCCTCCTCGCAATGATATGAAGGTCGGTACCTATAATCTTCATGTGATAACTTATAGGTACTTACTCGTGTCCACATTCGGACTAGCTTGAAACTCTAAACACTTCACTTTGAACAATGCCGATACCTCAGCTAACAGGGGGTCTCTCGATGAACTTGCCGCTGCGGTCCGCTCTTGCACTAGCTGCGGGCTTCACGCTGGAAGAACGAACGCTGTTCCCGGTAGCGGGTCTGCAAGCGGTGGCATTATGATCATCGGCGAAGGTCCGGGTGCGAACGAGGATGAGCAAGGGTTGCCGTTCGTAGGTCGTTCAGGAAAACTTCTCGACGAACTGCTGGCTGAAATACCATTGAGCCGCGAGGACGTATTCATTACCAACGTCGTGAAGTGTCGACCACCATACAATCGTGACCCGTTGCCAGCGGAAGTTACAGCATGCCGACCCTATCTGGAACGACAAATGGAGCTACTCGACCCTAAAGTTATAGTTACTTTGGGGCGGCATTCAATGCTTAGGTTCTATCCCAAAGGTAAGATTTCAAAGGATCACGGTAAGATTCTCGAATGGGAAGGTCGTATCCTATTTCCGCTATACCATCCTGCAGCAGGACTTCGGAATCCAGCGATCAAGCAAGAGTTGCAGCAGGACGTCCTGCGACTGCCAGAAGCATTGAGAGCAGCAGCACGAATTTCATAATATCTGCTAACGACACAAGAACAAACCGAAGAAGTAAAAAACCAATCTACCCATTGGTAACAAACCGGGTCTATCAGCTGAGGAACTTATTTCCGAAGCTCAATTATTTGAACCTCTATTGAAGAACTAAACTACAGAGAAAGAGCAAGGAGATCGCCAACTAGGATTTTCATAAACACTACGCAACCTAAATAAATCGGGTTATTCCTGACTGTAAAGCGGCCAAGTAATTCGCTCGTAGTGCCCTAGTCGGCATCATTTAAAACGTATGACAACAAAAACTAACGAAGCAGCATGGATTCGAGTGTTGCCACTTGGTGGGCTCGGTGAGATCGGCAAGAACATGATGGTCCTAGAGACCGTCGACGATATTGTCGTGATCGACGCAGGCGTGCAGTTTCCAGAATGGAACATGCCCGGCATTGACGTCGTAATTCCCGACATGGACTATCTCGAAAAGAACGCCGACCGAGTTCGAGCGTTGCTTATAACCCACGGCCACGAAGATCACATCGGAGCCGTTACGCACTTCCTCAAACGAGTGAACGTGCCTGTGTACGCACCGGCGATGGCTGAAGCACTAATTCACGAAAAGCTCCGACAGGCTCGTATGCGAGATGAAGCTGACCTACAAGTAATTCACCCAGGCGAACAGCACCAAGTCGGTAATCTTGAAGTCGAATGGTTCGCAGTTTGCCACTCGGTTCCAGATTCAACGGGAATCGCTATCACCACTCCAGCGGGAGTTGTCATACACACCGGCGACTTCAAACTCGACAACGCCCCTGTAATCGGGCCACCGTCAGATCTCGGAGTGTTGGCTGATATATGTCAGGACGGTGCACTGCTTCTGATGGCAGACTCGACTTACGCTGAAGAAGAGGGCTATTCTCCGTCTGATCGCGAAGTTGTTGAGAACTTACCAGATTTGATTGGCGCAGCAAAGAACCGGGTCATAGTATCCAGTTTTGCATCTCAGATTGCTCGTATTCAGATCGTTGCTGATGCTTGCGTTAAGCACGACCGAAAACTATGTGTACTTGGTCGTAGCATGATCAACAACACCAAGATCGGCCGCGATCTTGGCCACTTGGACATTCCAAACGATCTGATCATCAATGCTGGAAAAGCTAACAGCTTGCCCGGCGATAAAGTTTTGATACTGACAACTGGAAGTCAGGGCGAACCACAATCTGGTCTCGTTCGCATGTCTCGTAATGATCACAGAGATATAAAAATTCAAGACAACGACACGATCATCATGTCGGCTAGCACGATTCCGGGTAATGAAGTTCCAGTGAACGACTCGATCAACGAACTTGTTCGACTAGGTGCGAGAGTGATTACGAACCACGAACATCGAACACATGTTCCTGGCCACGCTCGAAAAGAAGAGCTTCGTATGCTCTTGAACGCAACCCGACCGAAGTATTTTGTTCCCGTTCACGGTGAATATCGAATGCTGAAGGCTCACGTTGATCTTGCGATTTCGACTGGTGTTTCTCCCGAAAACGCATTCCTACTCACCGATGGAGATATTCTAGAAATCGATCGAAATGGTGGCGAAATTGTGGACCGTATAGAAGCGGGTCACATATTTGTTCACGGCCTCGGCATGTGGAATGAGTCGGGCAACGTTGTTATTGAACGTCGTTCACTCCAGCACAACGGAGTCGTAACGGTGGCATTTTCACGAGATACCGTTGATGGCTCTCTCGTGGGGCGGCCAAAAATCGTCTCAGCCGGTTTCGTGCACACAGAGGACGCAGCTGGACTATTACGCGAAACTGAAGATGCCCTTATGCCTGTCCTTGCTCAGAATTTGAAAAAGTCAATAGAGTGGGGCGATCTCGAAGATATTGTACAAACCACTGTTGGAAGTTTTCTGGGTCGACGCACCAAGCGACGACCACTGATCATTACAAGCGCAATTGACGTCTAAATCCTCATCCAAAAAGTCCAGATCTAATCTCGTCGTCAAAGCAATCCGAGGAATCGGCTCGCTGACGAAGCTTGTTGGTCGACTTTTGGTTACGGCGCCTGCGCAGTTTTGGTTTGTAGTGGCGATAGCGGTAGTTTCTACCGCTGTTTACGTCTTCTGGGGTGAATGGGAAGAAGATATAGCGACGATTTTAGGCTGGTCAGCAGTCTCACTTGCCCCTTGGGTCGTAATCTCGCTCTACATTAGTTTGTTCCACCGAGCGAAGTTGGCAACAAATTGGCGATGGGTAGCGTCCTCACTAGCGATCGTTCTAGCGATCTCCGGAGGGCTTGGAATTTTTTACGTCCCAGTCGAGAATTCACTCAAGATCCTGAGCAGTGAGACTTACGGTGGCGACGTTGGAGTAGCTATTTCACGGCTGCCAATCGAATGGGACCGTTTCGACGTTGGGCTTTACGAGTACGGAATAGCTTGGCTCCGTGTAGTCGTATTGCTACTAATCGCATTCGTAGTAGCTTCGCCAAAATGGGCGAAGACAACGGGCACCAAGCTCCTAAGTGGAGTCGTGGTCGTATACGCGACCATTGTTGGGTTGTTTCGAGCTCTATTTCAGAAATTCGAAACGTGGCGATCTTTGCGTTTACAAGCAAAGCGACTTCAAGAGGAAGACCGCAGAGCCTACGATGTAGATCAGGCGAAACAAGCCAAGATCGACGCAGAAAAGGAAGCCGTTGCTGCCGCCACTATTCAAACAGCCACAGATACATCGTCGGATGACAAACCCGTTGCAGACAACGGTTCAGTAATATCGAGCGAACCTGCTAACAAGTCTGAGCTGGAGAAATATGTAGACCGGCTTCCTCAGGATCCAGCTACTCCCGTTACGGTCGCATATCCGACTCCAACCGAAGTAAAAGCAGCGGAAGATGTTGTATCACCGCCTCCTGACTACTCGGCGGCACATCGGTACGAGTGGCAACTTCCAAACCGCGATATGCTCGCAATTGCCAAGCCCGGCGGTATTACGCAAGAAGAAGTCGCTGCAACAAGTATTAAAGTCGAGGAATCACTTGGGCAGTTCGGCATCGACGTGAGCGTGGATCAGGTCCGACAGGGTCCCACTGTGACGATGTACGGGCTAAGTCCAGGCTGGAAAGGGCGCTCGGAAGAAAAGACCGGTCAACGTGTTCGGGTCGACACCATTCTAAATCGTGAAAAAGATATCGCGCTAGCGCTGGCATCACCGAACCTCAGATTCGAGGCCCCTGTTCCGGGAGAATCCGTAGTTGGAATCGAAGTGCCAAACGCTCATCCAACGCAAGTAACGCTTCGGTCGGTTATGGACACCCCTGAGTGGACCGAGTTCGCCGAGACAGCAGCCCTACCAGTTCCATTGGGACTTGGCAGTGGTGGTGAACCTGTGATGGCAGATTTATCGCGAATGCCGCACACCCTCGTCGCAGGATCGACAGGTTCAGGCAAGAGCGTGTGCATGAACGCAATCATCACTGGTCTCATCATGACCAAGACTCCGCTCGAGCTGCGGCTCATCATGATAGATCCTAAGCGCGTCGAATTGACGCCATATCAAGGTATTCCGCACCTCTACCACCCAGTCATCGTCGAAGCAGATCGGGCAGTAATCGTTCTCAAATCACTTGTCGATGAAATGATGGGTCGGTTCCGCCAGCTCGAACAGGCCGGTGTGAAAAACATCGCCTCGTATAACGAAAAGTCCGATCATCAGATGCCATATTTGGTGATTCTAGTCGACGAGCTTGCCGACCTTATGCTGACCTCTGCCGGAGATGTAGAACGACTACTCGTTCGCTTGGCTCAATTGGGTCGAGCCACTGGTGTGCACTTGGTTGTGGCAACGCAGCGGCCGTCGGTTGATGTTGTAACCGGACTAATCAAAGCCAACTTCCCAAGCCGAATTTCATTCGCAGTGATGTCGCAAATCGACTCACGGACTATTCTTGATTCAGTAGGGGCTGAGAAGCTACTGGGTCGGGGCGACATGCTGTACATGCCGATCGACAAACCGAAACCTGCTCGTGTTCAGGGTGCGTTCTTGAAAGATCATGAAATCGAAAGCGTTGTTTCGTCGTGGCAGAACATGGGCGGTCCCGCTCTACCTGAGTTGGTCGTTTCGTTCGACGATGCCGGTGCTGATAACGGCACTTCATCGAGTGCCGTCGATGGCGATTCATTATTTGATCAGGCTGCGAACTTGGCTAGTTCACAAAAGACATTGTCAGTATCGCTGCTACAACGTCGGCTGCGTATCGGATATCCACGTGCTGCAAGGCTTATGGACGAACTAGAGGACGAAGGTGTAGTTGGTGCTGGTGAACCCGGCAAGCCAAGACCGGTTATGTAGTACGTTATCTCACAAGCACGTTCAATAAGAATGAATATTCAAGATTCGCTAATTGGCGATTCGTGACAGCACAGGAACAATCCCCACCGCTTTGGCAGATGTAACTCCCCTATTTCCAGACGGACAGCCGCATGAAGACGAAGGTCTTGCGAAGCTGACAGAGGAGCTCGACTCACTTGATCTCGAGCAGCCGAGGAAAGCCTGTCTGTCTTGTGGATCAGATATTTCATCTTCGACGAAATACCGTCGATTCAGAGTTTGCCCTACATGCGGCTATCACTACACGATTTCGGCTCGACGACGCATCGCCGCAATTGCCGACGAGGGCAGCTTCAAAGAGACCAGTAAGTGGATCCAATCGCTTGATCCACTCGAGTTCTCACCACGGATTTCTTACCGTGTTCGCCTCCTCCAAGACCAAACACGCACAGGCCTTTCGGAGGCAGCTGTAACTGGTACATGCTTGATTGGCGGCACACCGGTCGTCATCGTCGTTCTCGACTCAAGTTTCTTGGGCGGATCTATGGGAGTTGTCGTTGGCGAAAAAGTAACGCTTGCGCTCGAACTGGCCGCGCGAAAAAAAATGCCGTGTGTTGCGATGGTCACTTCCGGTGGTGCCCGCATCCAAGAGGGTGTTCTATCGTTGATGCAGATGGCGAAAACGACGCTCGCTGCACGTAGCCTTAGGGACAAAGGGCAAGCCTTTATCGTTGCTCTTAGCAATCCTTCGACAGGTCAGGTACTTGGTAGCTTCGCATCTATGGCCGATATTATTTTCGCGGAGCCAGGTTCACATATTGGGTTCTCGTCCCTAGGCGATCTTCGAGAAATCGAAGGCGAAAAGCTAAATGACGAACACACTGCTGAGTCTCATCTTGCACACGGTCATATTGATGCGATTATCGAACGCGACAGGCTAAAGCACGTATTGGCTTCAGTGCTTGATCTGATAGCGCCAGAATTTCGGCTTACATCTTCACGAAAACTTACTCCTGATGCCGTCGTAGTACGTCCTCGTGAAGCATGGGATATGGTCAAGCTTGCGCGCCACCCAGATCGTCCTCGAGCACGCTTCTACATCGACAATGTTTTCGCTAATTTCTTTGAACTGCATGGCGACCGGGTTTACACCGATGACCCTTCTGTGATCGTCGGGCTAGCACGTCTTGGTGGTCAAAACGTAATGATCGTGGCTCAGCAAAAATCGTTACCCAACGACGATGATGAATCTTCAGCCGCGAGAATGGGCGAGATAACTCCGGGCGGTTTCCGTAAGGCTAGGCGTGGAGTAATTCTCGCCGAAACATTTAAGATCCCTGTCGTGACAATTGTCGATTCACCGGGGCCTCGTCTTGGAATAGACATGGAACAACGTGGACTTGCTAGCGCTATCGCCAGAATGATCGATCAGATGGGCAAGGTGAAAATTCCTACCATTTCGATTCTTATCGGTGAAGGCGGTTCGGAAGCTGCTTTGGCTTTCGGTCTCGCCGACCGTATCCTCATGCTCGAAAATGCAATCTATACGCCAATTGCGCCCGAACTGGGTGCGCAGTCGGAGATGAGCGATCCTAGCAAGGCTGCAGATATAGCACGGGCATTGAAATTGACATCCGTCGACTCTGTCGAAATGGAGATCGTCGACGAGATTGTTCCTGAGCCTCAATCTGGAGCGCATGGTTCACCGGATGAAGCCGCTCGATTATTGAAGCGTTCGCTAATGCGAGTGCTATCTGATGTTGCGGGCCAAAACACGAAAACTCTTGTTCGTCGTCGTCAGAAAAAATTCCGCAAAGTTGGTGAGTACGGCAGTCGATTCAGGACAGCGTTACGACGTGAGACTAAAGCGTGGCAGGCCGGTTTGGCAGTTGGCGTTAGAGCATTCAGGCAGGCTAGCGAAACTGATCGCGGGCCAGAGTTCGTCGACGACAGCGAAGAAATGTTCGACGACAGCGATGTTCAGGATGATTCCGAGATGAAGATCGATTAGCTAACCCCAACATGGCTTAGCGGTTCAGAACGTACTTTTCGATTGCTAAAGCAGCGCCATCATGATCGATGCTTAGCGTTCTAGCCGTAGCCAATTCCAACAACGTGGTTGAAGCATCTTCCATAGCGATGGCTGTGCCAGCTATTTTAAACATCGGAACATCGTTCCACCCATCGCCAATAACCATCAATTCGGATGGATCAACGCCTACAACTTTGGCGAAATCTCTTGCACCGGTCGCCTTGTCAACGCCAGCTTGAGTGACGTCAACGTACCACTCACCTAAGTTATCGACGGTGGCGTACACGCTTACTGAGTCGGCATGGTATTTATTGGTCCACTCACGTGCCTCGGATTCATTATCGAACTTAGCCATTATGATAGTTATTTGCCAATCCTTGATGTCATCAGGATTGTCGATAAACCGGCCTGAATCACATACGAGTACTCGTGAAGATGCTTGGCGTAGATCTGAAACGACTTGCTCTGCCATCGGACGTTCAAGAATGTGACGGTTGATCGCGCTGCCTGTAATCGGATCGATCAATGTGGCTCCATTCTCGGAAACCTGCGGACCGGTCAGTCCAAATAGTCGAGCAAAGTGGCCTACATCGTCCTGCACCCGTCCGGAAGCGACTGCCGTGGGAATTATTCGTGAAGCAGATTTTATTGCGTCGATGACTCTAGATGTTGGACGATTGTTCTCAGGAAGAACAGTTCCGTCGAGGTCGATCAGCAGGCCAGAAGGCATCACGCCTGCTAGTGTTGCGTTTTCTTTAGGTGCACTAGTCAAGAACTTGAACAGAGTTTTGTAGCTTTTCACCGTTTATGGCACGCCGGGCGTTGTCGAATGAGAACTCAAGGGCGCGATATACACGTTCGTGTGATGATCCAGCGAGATGCGGAGTTAGAACAACATTGTACATTTTCAATAACGGCGTATCGAGCGGAGTCGGTTAGATTTCGGTTACATCGAGTCCTGCGCCCATGATTTCACCAGCGTTGAGTACGTCGATCATTTCGGTCGTGATCGATAATCCGGTGGTGACCACTTCAACGGTATCGGCGAGCGCTTCAGCCTGTTCAACTGCAGGAGCATAGAGACTAACAACGCACCAATCTAGGTCAACTGGTCCGAGTTCGTATGCACGGATCGTTCGTGCGCCGTCGTGTTCGCCGTAGTGGACAACCCTGTGTGACATGTTCGTCTCTGTGCTTTCTACTGTGTGAATTGCAGGCAGAAAGTAATTTTCAACTTTGTTCACACGTTCAAGTAAATCTCGGCAAATATATAACGTTAGCGGAAGAGTGCATACATCTTCAAAAACGAATGTGAGAAATAGATAGTTTGTAGTTAATAAATGCGATAATTAGTTACTTAGAAATAAGCGCTGGAAGTTCCGTTGATCAATGACCGAAAAAGCTATCGTTAGAAATATCTCGGAGCGTACCGAAATGACGATGAGCGAACACGGTATTGCTCTGGTCACCCGACTAGTCGGCGGGGGGCTTTAGTCATTACAAGAGCCAACTCCACATCGAATACAGCTGATTCGAAAAGCTCACCGACTGCACAAGTGACTAAATTCGCTCAAATCCTCGCAATTGCGATCGGAAGTGGAGCCTTATTTCTTGGTGCACTCGATTTTTCTATCAACGTAAACCTTCCGCGTTTCCGTTCCGATCTAGGCGAAACGCTGATTAGCGTTCAACTGATCATCATCATGTATCACGGTGCACGGAGTGGCACAGGATTCGTCGCTGGTGGAATCGCCGACAGATTCGGCATCAAGCGACCATTGATAGCCGGTATTGTGCTGTACACAGTGTCGGTGGGTCTCATTTCTCTACAGGACTCGTTAACTCCTATCGTTGCTCTGCGAATACCTCAGGGGATAGGGGTAGCAATTCTTTTCACACTCGCACCAGCGCTAGTGACTCGTGCGTTTGGTCCGAACCGCCGAGGTGCAGCACTTGGCGTAACGCTTGGCGCTATGGGTCTTGGAACTTTTGCAGGCACACTCGGTGGAGGATTCCTGGGTCAGGAAATTGGCTGGCAAGCAATTTTCTGGGCACGAATTCCAATCGGACTTACTTTGCTAGTGGCATCGGTTATCTGGCTGAACGGTAGTTTGGCAAAGCCAATGGTCGGTCGTTTGAACCATCGATTCGACTTACCGGGTTCAATTTTTCTTTTCGCGGCATTATTCACCTTCGTACTTGCATTGTCGTTTGCGCGAGTCGAAGGCTGGCTAACTCTGCTGCCTCTTGTTCTTTTCGCTGTGACGATCGTTCTTGGCTCCATATTTATCAGAGGAAAACAGAGCGGTCGTTTTACGATCTTCCCAGCAGGACTTACGTCATTCGCAGGATTTAGGTCTGGCGCTGCATCGAACTTGCTGCTCACGGTGGCTTCGTTCGTAATGTGGTTCTTGTTCCCATTTTATGTCGCCGACGTTATGGGTCGGAGTGGACTAACTCTCGGGGCGTTACTTGCTCTGATGGCTGGAATGAACTTCGCTGGATCGGGATTATCAGGTTGGCTGGCGGATCGTGTCGGTGACAGACCAGTTACTTTTGCGGGAACCATCATCACGGCGATCGGACTGATTCTCGCAGGATCGGCAGGTGCATCACCAACGATGACTATTATCGTCGTTTCTACTGTAGTTCTAGGTCTTGGTTTTGGAATGCATCAGGCTGCGGTCTATGCGTTGACGCTTCGAGGGTCACCAAGCGAGCACGCGGGTGCGACTTCGGCTGCGCTTACGGTTTCACAGACTCTAGGCACGGTACTTTCGATTGCTCTAATGACATCTTTGTTTAATTGGCAGCAATCATCGAACGGCGCATCGTTTGCTGAAGCATATAAATTCACGTTTTTGGTCGGAGCCGGAATTGCCGTATTAGCAGGCGTTGTCGTACTAAAAAACGTCACACGACCGTTTATATCCGTTTCTAATGTGGATTAATACTCGGAACCGCACAAACTCACCATCCGCCTAATTGATTGCCCATGTTATCCTTCCGCTACATTGAAATTATCGGCTCGTGCAGTCAACATTGATTTTTTTGGCAATTTGAACTAAAACATCCTTACCCTGCGTTGTGTAAATGCTTCGTTTCCGGGGGACTTAAATGTCTATTCGTACTCGTGTGATTCTGGTTCTTGCTGGTGCGCTGGCACTTACCACCATATTGGCTGCTTGCACCGGTGGGCCTACAACTGAACAAATCGTTCAAACTGCGCAAGCTCAAAACAAAATAGACAATGCTCAGGCCACTCGGCAAACGGTTATAGATGCCGGTGGCGACCCAGACGCACAAGTTGAAATTGTGATTGATTCAAACAGTGCGGCGGCAGTGGCCGTCAATAATGCAGCAGCTACGGCGACTGCACTAGCCGAATCAGGAGTAGTTGCAGAGGGAATTGGTGGATCCGCCGGCGAAATCGCTCAGGGTGCGGCTTTTGAAGTATTAGTACCAGACGGTGCAGCCGAGAGTGGTGTTATAGAAGTGGATATTCCTGCACTGGGATCTGAAGGTGTTCAATTTGTCCCAGATATGGTAAAGATAACCGTCGGATCAACCGTTCGATGGAGCCACGATCGTAGGTCGGCAAGCAGTTCCACCTCCCATCCTGGTCAGAATGAAGAATGGGATTCTGGAGACCTTCACGTGGGACCATTTGACAAAGGTAAGCCCATCCCTAGTTTCGAGCACACCTTCACAGTTGAAGGTTGCTTTACTTACTTTTCGCTGTTCTCCGAGGACCCGGGTGTTGGTGCTGTTTGTGTAGTCGCTGAGTAATCGCCGAGGAAATAATCTTAGATCTAAAAACAAGGTCGCTATAAATTTAGCGGCCTTGTCGCGTCTGGTAATTATTCTTATAAGCGACACCAAATACTTTCAGGACAGTATTCGGCTGTGAAAAGACTGATGATTCGAGCTTTACCTGCCCGTGTTTGTCTCACGTAGCAGTTTGATCTAGAAGTATACGAGCGTGTATGGAGCCGTTGTCTCCGTAGCTGCCTGCCCAGTACGTGAACAGAGCGGCGCAGCAGCGTATAACGACTAACATCGCCCCCCGAGCTATTACGCTAAAGATAGGTAAATAACGCTATGTGTGCTTATACGTAGAACATGAAGCGATTGGCAGTTGGGTCGATATGGCAGGAATCTACCCATCCTCCTAGACGCACCTCGTCGGAAGTGGTCAGTGAGTGACAAAACGACTGTAGTCGCACTATGAAAAGAACGCAGTGCATGAACAAATAAAAAGCCCTCGGAATTAATTCCAAGGGCTTTTTTACTAAACTTTGTTGAGAGGTTGAATTTAGTCGATTTGTCGCAATCGTGGGTCGAGTCGGTCTCGCAACCAGTCACCCAAGAAGTTCAACGAGATCACCACCATGAAGATGGCTGCTGAAGGTACAAGTACTTGGTGAGGAGCAATCGAGAGGTAGTCACGTCCTTCGTTAGTCATAACACCCCAAGCTGGCGTTGGCGGCTGAATTCCAGCACCAACAAAACTAAGCACAGATTCAGAAAGAATCAGACTTGAAGTGTTCAATGTTCCAACGACAATGGCCGTGTTGAGAATTCCTGGCAGCAGGTGCTTCCACATGATCCGGATGTCAGATGCACCGGTAACACGGGCCGCCGCTACGTAATCCATTTCTTTCAGCACCAATACTTGGGCACGAATAACCCTCACGAAACCTGCCCATGCGACAAGAGCCAGCACGAACAGTAGAACGGTTAATCCACGTCCGAAAATCAACACCACGATCAGTGCGACCATCAGGAATGGCATAGCGTACCAAATATCAACAAACCTCGTTATAACTTCGTCAGTCATTCCGCCATAGTAGCCGGAAACCACGCCGAGAGTCACTCCGATAACCATACCGAGTACCAGTGAGACCATAACTACCTGCATGGACACGGTTGCTCCGTGAAGAACACGAGTAAATACGTCTCTGCCGATATGATCTGAGCCGAACAGGTGGTACCCGGCTGGCCATAAGCCGTATTTAGGTGGGTCTTGATCCTCAGGAGCCAGTTCAGTAAACGAGAACATTGGTAGGTGACGGTCACCGATTGGTCCGATGTCTCGTTCGTAAGGAGCAACCGTTGGACCAATTATTGCTGCGATAACTAACATTATTAATACGAACGCTGGGAGTACCGGATATTTCCGTAAGAAATACCAAATATGACCGAAAATCGATCGATCAACTTTTACAGCGTTCAACGGAGCATCCAACGACGACGAATCGACGTGATTAATCTCTGCTGGAGTTTCAGAAGTTGTCATGAATAGTCCTCGTTAGTCCGAAGAATTTCCGAGACGTACTCGGGGATCGATAAGTGTGTATGCGATATCAGCGAGAGTCGCAAATACCAAGTAAATCAGTATGAATATGAATACGGTTCCAAGCAGCAATGGGAAGTCATTATCGTTTACCGCACGGAACAGGGCGTCATATCCGATACCAGGCCATGAGAACACGATTTCAACAACCAATGCGCCGTTCAACCAACTTGAGAACACCAGCAGAGCTGAAGTTACAGGAGCAATTAGAGCATTTCGCAGTGCGTGCTTGTAGATAACCCAGTTCCATTTAACTCCCTTTGCACGAGCGAGTCTGATGTACTCCGAATCCAACACTTCGAGCATTGATGAACGCGTCAGGCGCATCAAGCTAGCTGCTGCACCCCAACCGAGTGCCACACATGGAAGGATGTACTCGGATGGCTTGAACTCGGCCGATCTTCCTCCAGCCGGCAACCATTCTAGCCATACAGCGAATATCCATATTGCGACCAGCGCCGTCACAAACGGCGGTGCCGCTTGGCCGACGATGGCCACGCTTCTCCCAAAGTAGTCCCAGAAGGTGCCTCGCTTTACAGCAGCTAACACCCCCATTGGTACGCCCAAAGCGATGGCGAATATCCAACCACCGACCGCCAGCTGAATTGTTGCACCAATCTTACCTTTGATCAGATCTACAACCGCTCGGTCACGAGCAAGAGAGACACCGAGGTCACCTCGTAGAGTATTACCCATCCAAGTCAAGTACTGCTTCCAGAGCGGATCGTTCAAACCCATGCGATCGCCAAGTGCGATCCACTGCTCTTCTGTAATTCCAAAACCAGAATCAGGTACGAACAACTGGCGTGGGTCATTGTGGAATTGGATCAGGACAAAAATCGCGAGTGTCGCGCCGATCACAGATACCAGCGATGAAATGAATCGTCTCGCTAGAAAATTAGCCATTTAATAAGTACTTTCGAAGTTGTTCTACACACGTTGAAATATGTGTAGATTCCCGAGTTGTCACGCTTCAGCACATCATACTTGATTAGTTATACATAGTGCATGATAAAAATCAATTAAATTCCCTCGAAATTTAGCATTTTGAACACACCAAGTCAACGTTGACTAACTAGCAAGCAAAGCGCAAATACCTACTTATAGATTGACATAAATCTACCGCCCGTTACAAACGACAGTTAAATAAAGACGGGGGCCGGATAAACCGACCCCCGTCTCAGTTAGCAAACTAACTTCTTACGTAGAGCATAACCACTAGTTGAGTATGATCAACTCTGGGTTACTGGATACGTTTGAATAGTGCTGCTGGAATCCATCCCATGACTTGATTCGGTCATTTACAACGATTCCTTTAGGAACCTGGAATACACCGGCATATTGCAGCCAGTACATGCTGTAGTCAACCCAAGTCAAGTGCTTGGAGGATCGGACGCTAGCGTCCTGCTCACCAAGAATTTCGAAGACCCACTTCGCACCAGCCTGAGATTCGAAACCAACACCCCAACCAGGTCGTGATGATGATGTGTCCACCACCGGCAACGGCCAGTCAAGAGGGTATACGTTCGAGTGTACGTCACCGTTCTTTAGAACAGGGAGGTACTGAACACGCTGTCGCATTCGAGGGCTGATAACTCCACCGTAGTCTTCAACAAGACCATCGATTTCGATACCGAGTCGTGCCCAGTCAGACATAACAGTGTCAGCAACTTCAAGACCAACAGGTCCTGCTTCTGCTGCGTAAGCCTGAAGTGTGAGCTTCTCAAAGCCCTGGCGCTTACCATCAACCAACGGGTAACCCGCAGTTGTTAGAAGAGCTCCAGCTACGTCAAGGTCACCATCAGTGATCTTCCAAGGGACACTGGCTGATGTTCCGGAACAATCGACGGTGCCACCGACCCAGTCCCAACAACCAGTAGAGCGTGATGCATCCCAACCAGGGTACTCAGGACCCATGTACTCAGAGTAAATCGGAGTACCAATACCGTTCAAAAGAACGTCATTGATCGAACCACGGTCAATAGCGGTCGAAAGAGCAAGTCGAACGAGTCGAGCCTGTTCCATATCGTCCATGCCGGCCGGGTTGTCAGAGTCGGTGTAAGGAGCATTTCCACAGAGGGTGTGGCCTAGACCATCACCATCTGTGCAAGTTCCGCCCGCATGTCCCCAAGGGTTACCAATCCAAGGGTAATCCTTGGCATATGGTGCAGCATCCCAAGGCGCAAGCGGCTCAGCCGTTCGTGCGTGAGAGTGCTCCCAGAGGTTTCCAGGGAAGAGGATTGACTGACCAACGAAACCACCAGGCATGGTCTCCAAGAATGTGAAGCCATCGGCAATCACGTCTGGGAGGAGCTTGTAGTCAAGCTCGGTCATGTCAATCGCGCCGTTCTTCAGCATAGCAATCTGGGTTGTTGCTTCAGGAACCTGAATTCCTGTAATTGTTGCAACGTTACCAATCTTCTGACCTGGGTATCGAGCGACGTCGAGCGTCTCCCTAGCGTGTACTGAACATCGGTCACCCGGTATGCATTCACCCTGAACGTAAGGTCCGGTGCCAACGTGATGCGCACGTGCCCACTCAACACCGTGAGTGTCGGCAGTGGTTACCTTGTGCGGTCCGCGGCCAGCTGAAAGACAGCCGAACTGTGAGACCGGTAGGCAGAAGTACAAAGGTGCAACAAGTCCGATTTCGAGTGTGTACTCGTCAATTACTTTGGCTTCAAGGAAGATAGCGGCGAAGTCACCGGCATCTCCGTAAGTTGACTCAGGGTTTGTTGTTGCGTTCGAGCGGTTGAACCATTCAACGAGTTCGGCAGCATTAAGCTCACCGAAGTCATCGTCTTCATATCCAATCGGGTTACCGTACATCAGACCCTTTTTGAGAGTCAAGCGTGCCCGGGTTCCACCTGCGTCAATGTCCCATGTATCGATTAGATACGGAGTCATCGGGCTACCGTTTTGGTAGTTGAAGAGTGATTCTTCAAGACCACCAAGTTGGTTGGTTGCTGATGTGCGGTAAGGGCCTACATAGCCAATTCCGTACACAGCTTCAAGTGTACGGAAAGCCCGTACAAGAGTGCCTTCTGGGCCACCACCCGCACTGTCAGGTGCTTTGGTTGCTTCAGCAGCAGCTTGAGCTACCGTTGCAGCTGGCGCAGCGGCTTTAGCGGAC
>JAPKCH010000008.1 GCA_026421185.1 Dehalococcoidia bacterium
CTTTCATTCGCAGAAACACAACGTCCGCCAAGCCGTATGCCTTGGCGGCGTTCAACGTTTCAACTTCCCGGGTAGCGACGAGATCGGCCGGTTTCACCGAGCGATCACTGGTGCCCTTATCGCCGTTGGTGCAAACGACCAACACGACTTTCTTGCCTTCAGCGCACCATTTTGCAATCGTTCCACCCGAAGCCGATTCTGAATCATCGGGATGCGGCGTTATTACGAGTATTGAGTCTTGTTCGTTAGTTTTTTCTGCCAATATTTTTCCTTGTGAACCACATCGAAAATAGATCGATGGACAGTCAAATCACGTATTTAAATCAATCTAGAGTGCCGATTCGTTCTCGATTTCCACGCCCGGCAAATCTCCCGCCGGAGTGAACTTCATCACTCGACCGTAGAAATACAGCTCGCCTTCCAGCGACGCCTTGATGTTTTTCGATTGTCGGAATCCGTGCTGCTCACCCTCGAACATCATCAGCGAGAACGGCAAACCTTTTTCACGAAGCGCCTTCGCCATGATTTCAGCCTGAGAAGGTGGAACAATCTTGTCTTCGAGTCCCTGCAAAATAATCATCGGACACGATAGTTGATCTGTGAAATTGATCGCAGATCGGTCGTGATACAACTGCTTCGCCTCAGGATACGGACCAATCAGAGTGTCCATATATCGTGACTCATACTTGTGAGTGTCACCAATAAACACCATCAAATCAGCGATGCCGTAGTAGGTCGCACCAACTGCGAAACGATCTTCAAATGTAAGTGCGTTGATCGTCGTGTAGCCACCAGCCGAGCCGCCCTTGATGGCGAGTCGTTTCGTATCGGCAAGACCTTTGGAAACAAGATAGTCAGCAGCTGCAATACAGTCGTCGGTGTCGTACACACCCCAGTTGCCCTTCAGAGCATCTCGGAACGCCTTGCCGTGGCCCGTTGAACCTCGGTAGTTGACGTCAACAACGGCAAATCCACGGCTAGTCCAAAACTGGATTGGAAGGCTTAATGCCGAGCTTGCCGCGCTCGTAGGACCGCCGTGACTTATCACCAACAGAGGTGGTGTTTCCAACCCATCGGATTCGAAGTCAGGGTTCGTTGGCGAATAGTAGAAGGCATGGGCTTCACCGTTATCAGTCGACGGGAAAGTGATCGCCTCTGGAACAGACAAATATGAATAATCGAGTTCGATACTGCTCGACGATTTCAGAGTCGTTGTAGAACCCTTGCTCAACGTTGCTCGAACTATTTCGGCTGCCGAAGTTGGCGACGCACCGATGTAAACAACATCGTCACCAATCACGTTCACTTCGGCGATCGAAGTGTGAGCGACCGCTGTCTCAGCTACCTCTCGCCCACTGAGCATGACCATCCGAAGAAGACCTTTGCCGTTCTTGGTTCCCTTCAGCAGAATTGCTCCATCTTCTAGGAACGAATACGTGCAGAACCCGAACGCCCAAGCAGGACCTCCGTGGTCTTTTTCTTCGGTGATGAGTGGAGTGACTTTGCCGTTCGCCCATTTCGTTAAGTTCCACCATCCTGATTCATCGGTGATGAATACGAGAGATCCGTCTGGCGACCAATCTGGCTGAACAATACTGGTGTCGGCACCGCCGGTTACTTTCTGAGCTTTACCTACCGAGCCATTGGCGGCGTCGAAATCAGCAACCCAAAGTTCGCAGCCGTCCCACGGCATGTTGGGGTGATCCCAAGACAGCCAGCAGATCTTGTCGCCGGCAGCATTCTGGCGGGGCGATGAGTAGAAATCGTGACCGCTTGCGAGCACCTGAACGTCGCCCGACCCATTGGTAGGCACTGCAACTATTGAGTTGTCGGCTTCACGATCTTCGTGATGTGTTTCGCTTACTGCCAGAATCCATTTGGAATCGTTAGTCAGCTTCAAGTCAGCGAATCGAAGACCTCGTTCGATTGCAGGAACGTTCGTAATCGACACAGGCTCGCAGGTAGAAGAAGCTTTATAAATTCTCTGGTCGTCCCAGTTTGTGAAGTACACAGCGCCATCACGAACTGCGTACGCACTTCCACCGTACTCGTGAACTGCGTTGCGAGCATTGAACGGTGCGGGGTTGATATCGGTCGTTGATCCGTCGGCAGAACGCTTCACTATCACGTATCGCCCGGCTTCCTCGGGTCGACCCTCATGCCAGTAGACATCATCGCCATCTACTCGCACTTCACCTAATCGAAGACCGCCCTGAGTGATCAGATCGGCCGAAATAGGAGATTCCCACGAACCGTACGGAGATTTCTGCTTAGTTGGCATGTAGTGATTCTTTCTGCTGATCGAACAGTTCAGCGAATTACCGAAAATCGAATGCGCAGAAGGCTCGCAGAAGAACGGTCACAAGGCAACAGGCTCACCCAACCAAATATCGATGAACACGAAACACCCTACATATTCGATACACCGGGCGTAGCGGATCTATAAGTAGGGCGTCTGTGGCAGTTTCCTGTCGAGATATCAGTTCTTGAGAACTATCGGCAAGCTAAACAATTAGCCACCGAAGAACGTTCCCTGTCGCTCGCCATTGACTATCACGTCGTACTCAATTCCAGCTTCGAAATCTGAGCCAATGTTAATCGACTGATCTTCGTAGATGATCGCCAGCGTGCAAGGCACGAGAGCCGTCGGAACCTGAGTCAGTACTTCAATGTCGACCTCACGTCCTTCGACGCTCCAGTCGATCGAATTGAAGGTCTCACAGCTTCCGCTGAGAGCAATCGTGACAGCAACCATGTGCTGTGCAGGAATTGATCGAGTAGAAGCAATGCTTACGTTTTCGATAGTCGCAGTCATTGGAGTCGCACCAGTTGTGAATTTCTCAGACGGCTGATCGTTCACGTAAACGCTGTACGTTACTCCACGTTCAAAGTTGGCGCCAAGGCTAACGTTCTCATGGTGAATTCCGTAAATCATCGTGCACGCAATCATCTGTAATGGTGCAGGAACCATGTTGTACACGCTGATATAAATATCAGTGCCTTCGAACGCTACATCTGCACGATCGAATATTACACATCCGCTTGGAAGTCCTGAAATCACCTGAACAACGAACTGTTCTGGGGAGGATTCGAGAACTAGGATTTCCACGCTCTCTACAGGAGCAAGAGCTTCAACTACTACGAATCCGGGATCAGTTGGTGGAGGGTCACTCTCAGTATGGTCTTGGCTAGGCTGTGCGCCAACTCCGCCGCTTCCATCATTCGAAACAAGCTTGGTCTCATCCTTGCCACACGCAATAACGAATGCTGCGAGGACTGCAATTACAACCAGTACGAGCCACTTATTTTTGGTTTTGCTAAACATTTTTCTGTTTCCGCTGATTGGCCCGAATTGAATCTGCGGACCTTTGATTTACTTAGGCACCTGGTTAGGTCGTCCATCATATTAAAGACGTCACAGCGTTAGGATTTGTTCCATCAATTTTCGGCGATTTCTATTTCCTGCTTTCACGCGCGTTACCTCAGACATCTTCTAGTTCAAATCCTAACGAAAATTGACTCAACACCCCTTTAAGGTCTAATCTTGGAGATAGTTCGAATTTCATATTTGCGTTGATCGGGACTAGTAAGTTTCGTTACGGATCAAAGAGAGTCGGGGTCAGCTGGAAGCCCGATATCACGACCGGAACCGAATGGACCCGTGAGCTTCGAAGCAAAAGTATTGTTGCAATACGAGTAGCCACCGACGGAGTGGGCACCGTTATCAGAGCCCAGGGCCTACGATCTTAGATAGCCTTGATCGTGTGTCCGACAGAGATACTGCTTAGCTAAACTTGATGCAGTAATAAGGGTGGCACCGCGGGATACATACCTCGCCCCTTGAAAATTATTTCATTTGGGAGTGAGGTTTTTTTATGCCTGATTTTTGGGCGAACGGAACCTCGATCACTAGACAAGTAACTAAATCGAGAGCCGAACAAGATCATGGCAGTGCCTACTAAAAAGCGAATTCTTACTGGTATCCGACCCACCGGAGCACTCCATCTGGGTCACTACGTTGGCGCGCTTCACAACTGGATTGAACTGCAGGATCAGTATGATTGTTACTTCCTGATCGCCGACTATCAAGCACTTGGCGACCACTTACACGACATCGATCTCATCAGAGATTCGGTGCTGCAGGTCACGCTCGACTGGTTGTCAGTCGGACTCGATCCAGACAATTCCTCGTTCGTTGTGCAGAGCTACGTGCCTGAGTTCGCTGAACTCACGATGTTGCTCAGCTTCATCACGCCGCTCGGCATGCTCGAACGCAATCCGACGTTAAAGAGTGAGATTGACGATCTCGCGGTCGAACGACGCACCGTTGGTTTCTACAACTACCCAATGAGTCAGGTCGCCGACATTCTGTTGCCGCAGGCTCACTTGGTACCAGTTGGAGACGATCAGCTTCCTCATATCGAAATGACACGCGAAGTAGCTCGCAAGTTCAACCGAATGTTCAAGCCGGTATTCCCAGAAGCCGAATCACTCGTCGGTAAAGTCCCTCGACTCTCAGGAACCGATGGACAAGGCAAGATGAGTAAGTCTAAGGGCAACGTAATAATGCTGTCTGACGATGCGAAGACGGTCACGAAGAAAGTTCGTGGAATGTTCACCGACCCGAACCGAATTCGAGCCGACACTCCCGGAAAGGTCGAGGGTAATCCAGTATTCCAATACCACGATGCCTTTAACCCGAACACGGAACAGGTCGACGAGTTCAAATCTCGCTACCGCGAGGGAACGATTGGTGACGTTGAAGTAAAGATGGCTCTAGCAGAAGCGCTCAACGAATTCTTAGATCCTATTCGTGAGAAGCGTGCGTACTACGAAGCGAACATTAACCTCGTTGAAGACGCGATCATGAACGGTGTTGGGCGTATGCGAAAAGTCGCTGCTGAAACGATGGAGCAGGTGCGAGACGCCATGCGAATTTCGAGCTACACAAAAAATTGGAAGTAGCGAGCTACGTTTTCTTAGAACCATCCAGTTCACTTCACAACTAATTCCATGACCAATCGAATCAAAAACTTAATAGCCACCGGCACTTCCTATTGGCGAAGTTGAATCTAGAACAAAATTCAACTTCAATCACTCAGGAAATTTACGTCATGCCCAATTACACACCAGCTCTTCCAGAATTTAAAACCCTCGCCGATGGACACAATCTTATTCCGGTTTATCGCGAGATAAGCGCAGATCTTGAAACACCTGTTTCTGCCTACTTAAAGACAGCTACTGGCAGGCATTCGTTCCTCTTCGAGTCGGTCGAAGGCGGAGAGAACCTCGCTCGTTACAGCATTCTCGGCACAGAGCCTTCAGAGGTTCTAACAACAGGTGCTGGAACTGAATTGGGCGAAGTAGACCCACTCGAATTACTTCGAGATCGTATGTCGAAAGTTAGCTACGCAACAGTAGAAGGACTTCCGAAGTTCCATGGTGGAGCTGTTGGCTACCTCGCTTACGACACGATTCGATACTTTGAACCATCGGTACCGCAGATCTCTGATGAAAAATCAGGACTCGACGTTCCCGAATCTGTGTTCATCCTCACCGATACGATCATGATTTTCGATCACGTTCGTCACACCATTTTCGTAGTTGCTCACGCAGCAATAAACAACGGCGACACCGAAGCGGCATACGAAAGAGCCACAGCAAAAATCGAAGAGGTGATCGCACGACTCGACAAGCCGGTTCCCGCAAGTGGCGCACGTCGTAATTTCCTCCCGCCTTCAGGCTTCACATCACGTGACCCTAATCTCGATTACAGCTCGGTTGGCCACCCCGACCAGTCACCAATCGAAGGCGGCGAACTCACCGGACAGCCGTACATTCCGAACATGACACGTGAGTACTACGGCGAAGCAATCGCCAAGTGCAAACAAGCTATCCAAGATGGCGAAGTCATTCAGGTCGTGTTATCGCAGCGATTGTCACGACGAACACCCGTCAAACCGTTCGATATGTATCGATCACTTCGAGCTATCAACCCTTCGCCATACATGTTCTTCTTGGAACTCGACGGATTCCAAATAGTCGGTGCTTCTCCTGAGCTACTAACGCAGGTGATCGACGGCAAAATGGCCGTTCACCCAATCGCCGGTACTCGACCACGAGGAATAAACCCGGAACATGATGACGAACTCGAAAACGAACTCATCAACGATGAAAAAGAAGTCGCCGAGCACGTAATGCTTCTCGACCTTGGACGCAACGACGTCGGCAGAGTTTCCGATCCGGGCAGTGTCGTAGTTGAGCAAAGTTTCGAGATCGAAAAGTACTCGCACGTGATGCACATCGTGTCGCACGTGACTGGTGATCTCTCCAAGAAATACGACATGTTCGATGCCATGAAAGCTGCGTTTCCGGCTGGAACTGTTTCAGGTGCTGCAAAAGTACGTGCGATGCAGTTGATTGCCGAACTTGAGCCTGAAAAACGTGGCCCTTATTCAGGAGCCGTTGGCTACTTCAGTTTCACTGGAAACATGGACACCGCAATTTCACTCCGAACGATGATTATGAAAGACGGCATTGCGTATTTGCAAGCCGGCGGCGGAATTGTTTCCGATAGCGATACACAAACGGAGTACGAAGAGACGCTTCACAAGATGGGGGCCTTGATGCGAGCTATCGATCACGCCGAGGAGTCGTCGGGTGTCTAGCCTGATATTCAAAGGCACAAAACGCGAATTCGAGTACGCATCCGTTGAATACGATGTCGTACCGATTCACGCCGTCATCGAAGGGGTCAAAGTTCGCCCTATCGAAGCTATAAGATCACTTCGAAATCAAGGTGAACCAGCGTTTATATTCGAATCGGAATCACCCGAAGCTGGAGCTTCGAGATACGCGTACGTGTGCCCATCAGTTGAGAGCGTAGTACGCACTGGTGAGACCGAAACGGCTGGAAACATCAACCCAATTTCAGCGTTACGATCTCAACTTGAGTCACGATCGGTTGCACCCGTTGCTGAGCTACCATCACTAATCACAGGTGCTTTCGGATTCATGGCATACGAGGCAATCAAACATTTCGAGCCAACGGTTGGCGAATTACCCTCCGATCCAACCGGATCGCCTGTAGCTGCATTCGTAACCCCGCACGAACTACTTGTATTCGATCGCGCCCTCGATCAACTCCACATCATCGTATTTACACGCAACTCTAACGATTTTGAATCGGCCTCAAGCCGAATTTTTCAAATCTGTGAGATTCTAGAATCCACTTCGATCGAACAGCAGGCGATCATCTCCACTGAGCTCGAAGAACTAGTTGATGAAGTCGCGATTTCCATAACCGCAAATAACAAAACATTCGCAGACATGGCCCGCAAAGCTCTCAAAGCGATCATCGAAGGTGAGCTGATTCAAGTCGTGCTTGGACAACGGGTTGAAACTAAAACGACCGCTAACCCAATCGACATATACGAACAGCTATCAGCGATCAATTCGTCGCCGTACATGTACATGCTCGACCTCGGTGACATGCAGTTAATCGGGGCATCACCGGAATTACTACTTCGATCCACCAATGGCAAGGCTTCCGTGCATCCCATTGCAGGCACTCGACCACGAGGCGTAACAGCGGAAGAAGATCTTCAATACGAAGCCGATCTACTTTCTAACGAAAAAGAATCGGCTGAACACGTGATGCTGGTAGACCTCGCTCGAAACGATCTGGGTCGGGTCAGCAAACCGGGCACAGTTCAAGTGAAATCATTGAAGCACGTCGAACGCTACTCGCACGTTATGCACTTAGTATCAAGAGTCGAAGGACGGCTCGCCACCGGTAAAGATGGCATCGATGCATTCGAATCTGGATTTCCAATCGGAACCCTTTCTGGCGCACCAAAAATACGTTCTATCCAACTGATCGCCGAACTCGAGCCTGAGGGTCGAGGACCCTACTGCGGTGGCATCGGCTGGTTTGGACAGAACGGCGATATCGACACCGGCACGATCATTCGGTCAATAGTTCTTCGTGATGGCACAGCACACGTTCAAGGCGGGGCAGGAATCGTATTCGACTCCGATCCAGAAGCCGAAAATCTCGAATCTATCCAGAAAGCAAAAGCACCGCTACTAGCGATCGCTCGAGCTGAAGCAATTTCCGAATCAATTCAAAACCAGCATTTGCGAAGCAACGAAAAATCTTCATCCGGCTTACTTCAACCTGCGACAATGCAGCTAATCAGCGACTAATCCAATGCTTCTACTAATCGATAACTACGATAGCTTTACATACAACCTATACCAGTATCTTTCTGAACTCGGTGCAGAGGTCGAAGTGGTTCGGAACGACAAAGCGACCATCGAGCAGCTTGCTGCTATGAACCCGGAACAGGTAGTCGTTTCACCGGGACCATCCACACCCGACAACGCCGGAATTTCGGTCGACGTAATCAAGTACTTCGCCGGAAAAGTTCCGGTGCTGGGCGTTTGCTTAGGTCACCAGTGCATTGCTCAGGCGTTTGGCGGATTAGTGACGGGTGCTGGCGAAATACGACACGGAAAGACTTCTCTGATTCAGCACACTGGCAAGGGCGTTTTCGCAGGATTGCCTCAGCCGTTCGAGGCTGTGCGATATCACTCGCTAGCTGTCGAGCCCGACACCGTGCCTGAGGAATTTGAAGTTACCGCCAACACCGAAAATGGCATCATCATGGGTATCCGGCACAAGGAACTCGACATCGAGGGCGTGCAGTTTCATCCCGAATCGATCATGACTGAATCCGGAAAAGAACTACTTCAGAATTTCCTAGATAAGCCATCACCGAGCAGAAGCAATTAGCTGGCGACATTAAGTCGCATTCTCAATAATGAACACTTGGGTAATTCAGTAACCAGCAAACAAAACTTAAATCAAAAACATGAATATTAAACAGGCAATACATATAGTCGTCGAAGGTACTGATCTTGAACAAGATCAGGCAGCCGACGCCATGCGCGAAATAATGACCGGCGATGCGACCCCGGCTCAGTTCGGTGCGTTCCTAACAGGCTTACGAATGAAGGGTGAAACCCCTTACGAAATCGCCGGTATGGCGAGCGTTATGAGATCGGTTTCACTCCACGTCGAAACCGATCTTGAAATGATCGACACCTGCGGCACCGGCGGAAGCGGACTCGACTGGTTCAACATCTCCACCGCATCTGCGTTCGTAGTTGCAGGAGCTGGTGTACCGGTAGCCAAACACGGAAACCGTGCAATGTCGGGATCAACTGGTAGCGCAGACGTTTTGGAAACCCTAGGAGTAAACATTGCTCTCGGACCTGGAGGTGTAAAGAACTGCTTCAATAAAGTCGGAGTTGGATTCATGTTCGCCCAGGCGTTTCATCCAGCAATGAAGTTCGCTGGTCCTCTACGACCACAATTAGGCATTCGAACTATATTCAACTTCTTGGGACCATTAACCAATCCAGCAGGCGTGAATCGGCAGGTGATTGGTGTTTCCGACGCTGCATTTGCCGAGCGAATCGCCAAAGCATTGGAAATTCTTGGAACTCAATACGCATTTGTCGTAAACGCCGAATCAGGCGCTGATGAAATCGATATCGAAGGGCACACACTGCTGTATCAGGTAAACAAAGATGGCTTGAAGCGTCGACGCACTCGTCCTGCCGATTTCGGATTACAAGAAGGAAAACGAGAACATCTCGTAGTTGAATCGTCCGAAGAATCTGCACAAATTATCAAAGATATTTTCGCAGGAGCCGGAAGCGGACACAATCCTCCCGTTGCTCCAGAAACCTCACGCCGAAACGTGGTCGTACTCAACTCTGCCGCTGCTTTGATGGCTGCAGGCAAAGCTGTCGCGTTCCAAGAAGCTGCAGAAATGGCACAGGACTCTATCGACTCCGGCGCTGCTCAAGAAAAACTAACTTCGTTAGTCAAAGTAAGCCAGGAACAGTCTTGATCGAAATACCAGGAATACTCGGTGAAATCGTTGAAAAGCGACTAATCACCATCGAACAATCCAAGAAAACCCGACCCGTATCAGAGATGCGTTTGATCGCGGAAAACGCCAGCGTTCCTCTTTCGCTTCAGCGAACAGTCGCGTCACAGAGAGGCATCTCTCTCATCGCAGAAATGAAGCGATCGTCACCTTCCGCTGGCTCGCTCGACCCCGATCTTGATCCTGCCCACAGAGCCAGTCTCTACTGCAACGCGGGCGCAACCGCTATTTCTGTCCTAACAGAACACGATTACTTCACAGGTTCAATCGAAGACCTCGCAGCAGTATCGATCATTGCACGTGCTTCACGCGTTCCAGTACTTCGAAAAGATTTCATAGTCGACGAGTATCAGGTCCACGAAGCCCGGGCCGCAGGAGCCGACTGCATCCTACTGATCATCGCTTGCCTTGATCCTAAGCAGTACACCGACCTGTTCGATCTCTCAACCTCGATGGGTATGGATGTGCTTGTCGAAGTGTTCGATGAACCTGAGCTCAACATCGCTATGACTGAGGTTGAACCGCGCATCGTCGGAATCAACAACCGAAATTTGAAAACCCTCCAAACTTCGCTGTCGGTTTTCGAAACACTCGCTCAGAAAATTCCTAACGATCGAATCAAGGTTGCTGAAAGCGGAATGCAAAATCCCAGCGATGTTGAACGCATGGGTTACGCCGGTGCGAAAGCGGTACTTGTTGGCGAATCGTTGATGAAGGCCGGAACCGACGTGAGTGAACTCGCCGAAGCTATGGCTGCGGTCGAAGTCGGATAACCAAATGACTTCAGAGAACATCCGAATCAAAATATGTGGACTGCGTAGCGCCAGTGCGTCGATTGCAGCATCGGATGCCGGGGCTAATTACCTCGGATTCAACTTCATCGAAGGCGTGCGTCGCCAAATTCAACCTGAAGATGGCAAGCAGATCATTACTGATTACAGGTCAGGCAAAAAAACGTTTAACCGCCCGGAACTCGTAGGTCTTTTCCTCAATCAGGACCCGACATTCGTGAACGAAACAGCGCGATACACCCGGCTTGATTCTCTTCAACTTTGCGGCGACGAAGATGCGGACTACATATCCAAAATCGAACTTCCTGTTTTTAAGATGGTGCGGGTGAAAGAAGGATCAACTCCATCCACACTCAACGACTTAGTTGGCCCGTTACTAGAAGCCAGGCACGGCATAGTTCTCGACAGATACGACAAAAAAATACTTGGCGGATCCGGCATTTCCTTCGACTGGACAGCTGCTGAAGGTGTTGTCGATAGAGACAACGTATTCCTCGCTGGTGGTCTCAACCCCGAGAATGTTCAAAGTGCGATAAAGCAACTATCACCGTGGGGAGTCGACGTCGCAAGCGGAGTCGAAACCGACGGCGTGAAAGACCCCTACCTAATTCGAGCGTTCATCGAAGCTGCTCGCAACGCCTGAACTACCGGAACAGAGCCAATTCAACTAGCGACCTCGTACTCACACGGCGTAGACTGCGGCGGCACCCGGACAAGCGCTCGTTTCAGCATGACTGAGTAAATATCAATCTACGGAGTAACCGATCAAATGACCGACAAACTACGAATGGCCCAGTACGGAACTAAGCATGGCCATGCGGAGGGCGTTCTTCAGATCATGCTCGACCACTCTGAAGTCGAGGTTGTCGGAGTATTCGAACCCGACGAAGCGCGGCGTCAACAGATTGAAAACGACGCTAGCCAATCGTGGAGTAAAGTTGAGTTCGTCGATGACCCGTATGAATTTCTAGACGACCCAACTGTAGATTGTGTCGCTTCCGAAGGATCGAACAAAGAAAGCCTCGGCTTCACTGAAGAAATCGTTGGGGCTGGAAAGCATGTTTTCTACGACAAGCCCGCTGGAAACGACTACAACCGATTCGAGAACATCGTAGAAATCGCCCGTGCACAAGGCACCATGATTCAAATGGGTTATATGTTTCGAAAGCACGACGGCTTCGAACGTATCGCCAACTGGGCTCGATCAGGCTTTTTGGGCCACATTTTCCAAGTTCGTGCTCATATGTCGACATTCCTCCAAGAGAAAAATCCTGAAGGCATGCAGACCGGCAAGGAAGGACTCGCCCACTTCAAGGGCGGCGTGATGTACGACCTCGGAGGGCACATGCTCGATCAGGTTGTATGGCTTCTTGGACGACCAAACAAAGTCTCACACTTCTTCCAGAACTCAGCATCTGAAACGCAAGGCGTGATGGACAACACCCTCGGAGTATTCGAATACTCGAATGCTATGGCGACCGTGGATATTAGTGCGCTCGAAGCACGCCCAATGGCACGCCGATTCGAGGTGTACGGCACCAAAGGCACTGCAATCATGGAGCCGTTCGAACCGGCCGACACCATCAAGCTCACACTTGAAGAAGATCAGGGAGAGTACAAAAAGGGCATCAATGTAATCAAGATCGAACACCGAGAACGTTACGTCGATACATTCGCTGATCTAGTTCACAATATCAAAGGCGAATCTGAGCCACTCAGAACCCTCGACCACGAACTACTCGTTCAGGAAACCCTAATGCGAGTCACCGGCGGCCTGAGCGGATAGGCATCAAGAGAAAATCATGACTGTCCTCTCTCCCAGAGCCGGAGAAATGCGACGAGCGATCAAGTCGTACTATGACGCCCGAAGCTAAGCGAGAGCGCGACTAACGATTACCCGTGGGCTCGAACATCGACGCCTTCGGGCCAGGCTACTTTGAAAATAGCGGCAGTCTTGAAGTTGGCCCCAGTAATGGTCGCTTCACGAAGCACGCATCGGTACATGTTCGAACCTGCCAAATCTACGTTCGAGATATCGGCACCGGTGCAGTTCGTTCGGTAGAGCGTCGATTTTTTCATCGAAGCACCGGAAAGATTTGCTCTTCTCAAGCTCGCTTCGGAAAATACTGCTTCATCAAGATTCGCACCAGATAAATTCGCACGTTCTAATAGCGCACGAGTGAAATCCCTACCACGTAGATCCCGACCCGATAGATCGGCTCCCTTAAGATCTAGCTGCTCTGGCGAATTTGCACTATGCCACGCGCTGAGATCCTCGGGTGATCCTTCGAGAAGTTCAAAATGTTCCTGATTCATCCTACGATTATGTGGGCACAACGGCTGATAGTCGAATCCGATCGTGAGAATTTAATCGTTTTAACGTTCTCCTGACATATGTGTTACAAATTGAAACATCTTTGAAACACGTTTCAGCTAATTTAGTGTGCGTGGGTTAGTTGGTGGGTATAGTCAACTATCCGAGAGCGCAGTTCACAAGTAAAATTCACATTGCGCAAATATAAAATGATCGCCGGGTTACCCAAATCGAGCACATGCGGAGATCACGGTGCCAGTATTAAAAGAAGTACGAGGAAATTCAACGATGGTCTATATAGCCGAATATATTTGGATCGATGGCACCGAGCCGACCGCCAAGCTGCGATCGAAGGCACAGGTGCTCGCCGATGGTAAAGAGCCTGGAATTTGGGGATTCGACGGATCTTCAACCAATCAGGCAGCGGGTGACCAATCCGACGTAGTACTGAACCCGGTTCTCGTGGTCAACGACCCAATACGCGGTGGCGCAAACAAGCTTGTTATGTGTGAGACATTACTCACCGACATGACTCCGCACCCGACCAACACCCGTGCAAAGTGCGCAGTTACGGCTGAACAGTTCGGCGACATGGATACTTGGTTTGGTCTTGAGCAGGAATACACCTTCTTCGAAGGCAATTCACCACTCGGCTGGCCTGATAATGGCTTCCCTGCACCTCAGGGCGGTTACTACTGTGGTGTTGGCTCTGACGAAATCTTCGGTCGTGAAGTTGTAAACGCCCACCTCGAAGCTTGTATCGAAGCTGGTCTTCACATTTCAGGCATCAACGCTGAAGTTATGCCAGGACAGTGGGAATTCCAGATCGGCCCAGTAACCGCGCCACTAATCGGTGACGAAATGTGGCTCGCTCGATGGTTGCTCTACCGAATCGCAGAAGACTATCTCGGTCCTAAGGGCATCCCAATTTCAGCAACGCTCGATCCTAAGCCTGTTGCAGGTGACTGGAACGGCGCAGGTTGCCACACAAACTTCTCGACAATCGCTATGCGTGAGTCGTTCGACGCTTGTATTGCAGCTGCCGAAGCACTTGGACAGCCTGGCAAGCCAGAACTCCACATCGCAAATTACGGCCCTGGAGTAGAGCTTCGACTCACTGGAGCTCACGAGACTCAGCGTTTCGACGAGTACTCATTCGGAGTATCCGACCGTGGTGCTTCAGTACGAATTCCTTGGCAAGTTGAAAAAGCCGGGATGGGTTACATCGAAGACCGACGACCAAACGCCAACGTAGATCCATACGTTGTCGCTCAGCTAATCATCGAAACTGTCTGCACAGCTGCTTCTGAGTAGTTCATGCGTACTAAATAGACTACTAAAAGGGGACGGCTTCGGCCATCCCCTTTTTTATTTTGCGTATTAGTCGAGAACAGCCCCAGCATGTAAGGGGATCAGATATCCTGCGCCCGTCTTCGTGGCTAACATTTGCCACACACCCTCACGCCCACGCCCGGTAATCGCAATAATCTCCAAAATCCGAAATATTCACTACGGCTGGATAGTCGTACTCGGCACAGCGCTCATGCTGTTCGGTGGCGCCGGTTCGCGTTTCTCGTTTGGAGTATTTCTAAAGCCAGTTACTGAAGAATTCGACTGGAGCCGAGGCTCTCTCGCTGGAGCACTCGCTATCGCCGGGCTAGCTACCGGAGCACTCCGCCCCGTCGCAGGTCTACTAGCCGACAAATACGACCCCAAAATAATCGCCTCTATTGGAGTGTTAATCGGCGGATCAGCACTCTTCGCAATGTCGCAGGTTCAAGAACTCTGGCAGGTCTACCTAACATTTATTGTCATGGGAGTCGGGTTCACCATCGCATCGCCAGGCGCCATGGCGAAAATCATCGGAGCATGGTTCACCAAACGTCGTGGACTCGCAATGTCGATTGCCGGAACCGGCTCGGCTGCCGGCGAAACCGCACTCGTACCAACTGCTGCAATAGCAGTCGCATACATCGGCTGGCGAGAGGGATACATGATCCTCGGAGCGATACTTGTCGTACTGATATTACCGCTCGTATTTTTCCTAATAAAGAGCAGACCCGGGCCAGGTCAACACGCCTATGGGTACGTTGAAAGTGAAGTAACAAGCAGAGGGAAAGACTTCAGCAAAGGATCCGCCGATCCCAACGCCGGTATGTCACTAGGGCAGGCATGTCGAACAGGGCTATTCTGGCGACTCACTATAGGCTTCTTCATATGAGGCTACACAATGGGCTTCGTGAATGCCCACTTCGTTGCCTACACGACAGATTTAGGCGCTACGGCAGTTCAAGGCGCAGGTGCACTGGCGACCGTCGGAATAGCAGGGCTCGTCGGCGGGCTGAGCTTCGGGTATCTGTCCGATAGGTTCGGACGCCGACCTTTCTTAGCTCTCTCCTACGCAATGCGAGCACTCGGATACATCGTACTTATGATGGCAACCAGCCTGCCGTTGGCGATTCTTGGAGTCGTGATCATCGGTAGCTCGTGGACCTCAGTGATTTCGCTCACAGGGACGATTACGTCCGATGAGTTCGGACTTCGAAGACTAGGCACGATATACGGCACCATGTTTATGGTCATGCCGTTCGGCGCATCGAGTGCAGTATGGTTGGGTGGAAATATCTACGACACGAATGGCAATTACGATCTCGCCATGTGGCTCAGCCTCGGTATGGCCCTAATTGCCGCAACCGCTATAGCAATGCCAAGCACTGGCATATCAAACAGGCTCTGGCCAAAAACTTCGCAAGCTCAGTAGCTCGGGCTGTCTACGTAATTTTGTGATTGCGAGGAGTTGGACGACGTGGCAATCAGCGATATCGAGCAACGCCACGTTAAAATGCTGGCAGCAATCGAACACTCGTGACCATCCACCACAAATAGCCGCAAGAATCAATGGGGATTTTTAGCACCACCAACATGCCCTACAGCCAGCGACCTGTGCGATTTTCCCACTTGGTGTAGATCTCACCAAATTCACGTTCGAGATAAGCTTCTTCGCGCCTGATGACCAAAGCGGTAAGCGCTGCGACTCCGAAGAAAACCGATATTAGTATCGCCATCGCATTTATCGAAATCGCCAAGCCAGCAGCGATCAGCAGGAAGCCAGAGTAAATCGGATTACGGGTTCGTTTGAACGGTCCCGTCGTAATCAACGTATTGGTCGGTTGACCAGGCTCGGGGTGCTCGCCATGAGCGACCATGGTTCTCTGTGCCCAGTAGATCATGAAGACGCCGACTGTCGCCAAAATCGCACCGATAACGACTCCGGTCATGCCGTCGATGACCCCGCCACGCCAGATGAAAACGTGAATCAGTGCTCCGATAAAAACCGGAGTGCCGAAAATCACCGGAGGCAAAGCCGGTAGCTTAAGTTCTGACTTATTACGGTTGTCGCCCGGATCATGGTCGTTGTTGTCGTTCGCCATCGAAAACTTTCTGAGTTATGGGTGCTTTAGAGCACCTACATTGCTGAAGCTGGATCAAGTATTACATTTGCCGCCGTCAAACTATCCTGCAGCTCAGTGATCGATACGCCACGACTATCGGAGCCTGTCGACGATGCCATCGCCGCTGCGACGCCCGCAGCCTGTCCCATGCCCATCGAGTTGGCGGTGACTCGACTCGATGCCAACGCTTCTGAAGTCGCAGAATGGCAACGTCCCGCCACCCAAAGGTTTTGTACTCCCTGTGGAAGCAGCGTTCGGTAAGAAATATCGTAAGGGGGCACTACTGGCTGGTCATGATAACCGGCGGTGTCTTCTGGGTGACGATCAATTCGCCATGCACCAAGCACAACCACATCGTCCTGACGTTTGGCAGTTCGAATATCGTCGCCGGTCAGAATGTAATCGCCAACGATGCGACGAGATTCGCGTGAACCGGCGGTTGGTCCACTCGTAAAGAAATAAGCGTCTTTAAATTCAGGCAATTCTTCTTTCCAGAGTTCGAACATCATCCAGGCGTCACGCCGGCCTTGTATTTCAGCGTTAGTCCAGTCGTTCGGATTAGTGGCGTTGCCGGGCGTTCGAATCACGTTGAAATAAATATCTCGACCCGAAAAAGTCGCTGGCCACGGACCGCCATATAGACCGATCTTGCCTTCAGCACGAGCCTTCTCTAAAACAGCCGCACACTTACGGCGAAGCTCAAATGTTAGTTCTACAAACCCTATTCGAAAGTGGAGGCTCATCGGCTGTAGTGATTCAGCAACCTCGTAAGGAGCACCCGCCCATGCAGCCACGTCGGCATCCCCTGTGGCATCGATTACATTCTTGGGGCGAATCGCTACAAGACCGGATTTATTGCTAACTATCACGGTGTCGACTCGATCGCCTCCCATGATTACGTCCGACACCTGCGTGTGAAATAGCGGGGTTACGCCCGACTCGATCAACACATCGTCAGAAGCTTTTTTGAACAGTTCGGGATCTGTGCGAGGAATCACTCGATCAGGGTGCTTTTCGACTTCGGTGAAGTCGCCATTCACGTTGTAAATGAGATGCGGAGCTTGTCCCGGTTCAACAACTCCCATTCGTTCGAGCATTTCGAACACCAAGCCGCCCACGACGGGCTTGCCGGTTTCTTCGTAAACAAACCCATCGAATGCAGATCCAATGATGTTCGTGAAGAACCCGCCGGCGAATCCCATCCGATCAATCGCCATCACCGATGCGCCGTTGCGTGCAGCTCCAACGGCGGCTCCAATACCAGCCAGCCCCGTGCCACAAACCAGAACATCCGGTTCTGCAACAACAGGCAGCGATTTTGTGTATCGGACTGTGGGCATGATTGATTACTCTCCCTCACTCCAACCTTTTCACCATGGAGCAAAAGAAAACGTTCTAGCTAGTCAAACTATCGCTGAACAAAGCGCCCTCACGCTCACGCAATGCAACGTTCACTCGAAGCTTCTCTAGGGTCTGCTGAAGCGTTAGTTGACCCTGTGGAACCTCGTGATCATCGAAGAACGCAATCACATCATCAGCCTGTTCAGGCTTGCCCAGCGAAGTAACACCCGAAAGCATTCGAACGATCGAATTAGCCGGGAAGTCTTTGTTGATCTGATCCCAGTTGTTCTTCACAAACTCCCACGCACGGTAGCCCTGTTCCTTATTTCTCATGCAAACAGCGATCAGGTACGGGGCGTCCTGAGTTCGAACGGTTCCGTCCAAACTCATCGCCAGGGTACGATCCATTTCAGCCTCGCCCGGGAACGCTGACAAAGCTGACTGGTAGCGTCGTTCTTCCTGTGGCGTCGTTGGGTTTTGGTACTTATCTAGGAACACTTCGTACTGCGCAGGGTCGCCCTTGGATGCAACGACACCAGTTGCGGCGGCGGCGACGTTAGGCTCAACAGAACCAGCGTCAACCAAGTAAGAATCGTGCAGATCGCCAGCGTTCTTGATCGCAATATCGTCGTCACCAACGTTTGCCAGCAACCGAATGAACAATCCTCGAAGTTCTAGATCACGTGACGTGTCGCTGTCGCCCGGTTCCCAACCTAATCGATCAAGTGCAGGCTGAGCCAAATCACGAATCGCAGTCTTGTACTGCAACTTCGCTTCACCGTCGACGAGCTTGTCGAGACCAGCTAGGCAACCCGAAAGAACAGTCCAAACATCAAGGTCGGTTTCTGGTTGGAAGCTTCGTGCGAAGTCCAAGAAATCTGTAGCAGATGTACGACCTGCCATTACTGACGACCAGGTGTCATCAACAAGTCCATATCGCTCGATTGGAGTGAGATTTTCGAACATGGTGCAGGAAAGCGACTTCAACATCTCGGCTGAATAGCGAGCTCGAAAGAATCCGCTTCCGCCAGCGTTTGCTGTGGCCCACTCGGCTGGATAATCGAGTTTGATCTCGGCAGATTTTTCTTCGAGGAGGTATCGGACTTCCTCAACACTCGATGAAGTTCCAACTTTCAAAACAACTGGAACTGACCATATCGTGGTGTCGGCAACTTCACCCTCGGTGTACAGGAATCTATCCTGTGAAAGCGAAATAGTCGATCCATCATCTGAAATCGAAGCGCTTACCAGCGGGTAGCCCTTCTGGAAAATCCACGAATCCATAATTCGACGTGCTGGCTGCTGAGTCACGTGCTCAATAGCGTCCCACAGGTCGTTGGTTTCGGTGTTTCGGTACTTGTGCTTGTTCAGGTAGTACGAAATTCCGTCCTTAAACTCTTCTTCGCCCAAGTACTGTTCAAGCATTCTAAGAACCGATCCGCCTTTTTCGTAGGTCAGTAGATCGAACATGGCTTCTGCATCATCTGGCGAATTCACTTCGATTTCGATAGGGCGAGTGTTCGCGAGTGAGTCAACGTCGAACGCCATTGAGCGTTCGAGACTAAACTGGTTCCATCGGCCCCAGTCCGCGTTGAAATTGTCGGAACACATCGTTGCCATGAACGTGGCAAACGCTTCGTTCAGCCAAATACCGTTCCACCACTCCATCGTCACGAGGTCACCAAACCACATGTGGGCGATTTCGTGAGCGATAACGTCGGCTACCCGAAGAAGTTCTGGCTCGGTAGATCGTGACTTATCGACGAGAAGCAGAACTTCTCGGTATGTAATACAGCCAAGATTTTCCATTGCTCCAAACGCAAAGTCAGGCACTGCGACCATGTCTAGCTTCTGACCCGGGTACGGAATTCCGTAGTACTTCGAGAAGAATTTCAGAGCAAATGTTCCGGCTTCTAGAGAGTAGTCAGTGAGGTGACCCTTGCCGATCGGGTGAACGATTCGGAGTGGAACACCGTCGACATCTACAGGATCGGTAGCTTCGAAAGGACCAACGATGAATGCGACTAAGTAAGTCGACATAACCATCGTGTCTTCGAACAAAATCGACTTGCGACCGTCGCCAAGATCGGTAGTAGAAATATCAGGACCGTTCGATACTGCGAACTGACCTGAAGGAACTACTAGAGTCACACCGTACGAAGCCTTGAACGCTGGTTCATCGAAACAAGGGAATGCTCGACGGGCGTGTGTACTTTCAAATTGGGTAGTAGCGATTGAGTGCTCTACACCATCGTTGTCTGTGAACACTGATCGGTAGAATCCGTGAAGCTTATCGTTCAGAATTCCAGTAAATTCGGTAACGATTGTGTACGGTCCACTCGACAGTTCTGAGTCGAAACTCAGGGTCGCACGTTCCATCTTTTCGTCGTGTTCAACGCCGCTCGCAACGGTCTTGCCCCCAACGGCATCAAGCACGATAGCCGATGTAATGGCCAGATCAGCAGAGTTGATCTGAATGTTATCGGTAGCTTGACCAATCTCTACTTCGATCTCGACGCTACCAGAAAAAGTAGCTTCATCGAGGTTCGGCTCAAGAGATATTCGGTAGTGCGAAGGTACGACGAACGAGGGTAGGCGATGCGGATTAGTCGAGGCGTCTGGCAAAATTCACTCCAGTTGATAAAACGTATCTCCGGAGATTACCGCGCTATGAACTCGCGCGCTACTAGTAGCGAGTAGTCATATTCACCCCATCTGGAGCAATGAATTAGCCATGTTAGCTCGCCACGCTTCTGCCGATTCGGGTGTCCATTCGTAAAACCCTTTGCCGGTCTTTACTCCAAGATCTCCAGACTCGATTTTGTCGATCAGAAGTTTTGGAAGATCACGGTCATTGTTGAGTTTTTGGAATTGCTCAACTAGAACTGAATGCGAGATTGCCGAATCGCTGTTTGCAAGCGATCCAAATACTCCAAATTGAGCAAACTTTGGACCGAACCCACTTCGAACGATTTCATCGATTTCAGATGAAGTGGCTTCACCGCTCTCAACTACCGACATTGCATCTCGCAAAAGCGCAACCTGCAATCGATTGCTGACAAATCCTTGAATTTCAGCGCGAACAACGGCAGGTTTCTTGCCGATAGCCTCGTATTCGTTCTTCACTAACTCAACTACTTCCCTCGACGTATCAGGCCCGGTAATAATCTCTATACCTGGCAGAAAATGAGGCGGGTTGAAGTAGTGGATACCAATCACATTCGTTGATCGTTTCGTGGCTGATCCATAAGCGCTTGGCACGAATGTTGAACTGTTCGAAGCGAGAACTGCATGGCCGGGCGCATGAGCGTCTATCTCAGCAAATATCTTCTTCTTGAGTTCGATGTTCTCTGATGCAGCCTCGATTATTAGATCAGCATTTTTCACTGATTCGGCCAGGTCAGTAGACGTTGAAATACGAGACAGGGCTTGTTCAATTTGGTCTTCAGAAATGCGCCCGACAGACGCCAGAGAACTTAATCCCACACGAGCTCTCGATATAGCATCAGTCAGCAAGTCTTCTGAAATATCGTTCAGAAATACCCGCTTGCCGTTAACAGCTAATTCGAGGGCAATTCCATGCCCCAAAAGTCCCGCGCCGATTACCGTAACGTTCTTAAATTTCGACTTTGACGAACCGTTATCCGCAGCTGCGTTCTGAGAGTCGCTTACTTCCGATGAAGAAATTTCATCGGCCGTAGCAGCTACAGAAATATCCCCAAACAACTCGCCAGCAATCACCTGTACCAGATCCCAACCGATCTGTTCCCATATCTCGAACGGTCCACCAACAGCCCAGCGACGACCTATCGATTTAGTAATTACTCGATCGATATCAGCGGCTGAAACAATGCCTGCCTCAACCAATGCAAGCGATTCACGATAAATCGCCGCCTGCAACCGAAGCGAAATCAGATCGCTATTTTCAACGTTCATTTGAAGTAATTACACCCTAAAAACAACGTGGCTAAGCGACTCACACCGAGTAGCCGACTGATCCGTCTTCTCGCATTGGGATCACCTGTAAGTTGCGCGGCTCGTACGGCTGCGACTTGAAGCTTTCGACTTCCAGATCAATACCAATTCCTGGAACATCAGCCACAGGAATGTAGCCACCTTCACGCTGCCAAGACGAGTTGAACATAGCGTTGAACGGTTGCTCGTCTTCCTTTGAATATTCCTGCGTAAGGAAGTTCGGAATCGAAGTATCGAGCCCACAAGCAGCAGCAGTAAGCACTGGGCCCAAGAAGTTGTGTGTCACAACAGCCGAGTGATACGACTCAGCAATAGCGGCGATCTTCTTCACCGAGGTAAATCCGCCAGCAAGCCCAAGATCAGGACGCGCGTACTGGCTTCCACCAGCTTCGAACATTTCTCGGAATTCCCAGATCGAATGCATACGTTCACCGTTCGCTACGGGCAACGTCGTTCGCTGAGCAACCTCGGCCTGCGACTTGATCGAGTCGATCTGTACAGGGTCTTCGTAGAACATAGGCTGGAATTCAACCAACTGCTCAGCAAGAGCAATGGCGACCATAGGAGTTAGCTTGCGGTGGATTTCGAGAATGATGTCGCAATCTAAACCTCCACCCTCACGCATTGCTGCAACGTTTTCACGCGTATCGTGAATCAAACGAGGGAGTGTCATCGACTGGAAACCATCTGGAAGCGGATCGGTCTTGATGGCAGTGAAACCTTCTGCAACCGCTTCACGCGAATTCAACATCAATCCCTGAGGGCTTGTTCCCTGATCCGCAGCGTCGGGACGACGGCCGCCCATCAGCAAGTGCAATCGGATCTTGTTGCGAACCTTACCACCCAGCAACTGCCATACCGGAGCTTCAAGCGCCTTGCCCTTTATGTCCCACAATGCAATATCGACAGCGCTGACTGCACCAGATAGAACCGATCCACGGAACGGCCCCATTCGGTACATGTACTGCCAGTGGTGTTCGATATCTAGTGGATTTTTACCTACAAGATAGTCAGCAAATTTCTTAACCACAGCGTCGGTTGCTTCGAGATAGCCCCAGCAAGCCGACTGCCCGACACCGATTAGACCGTTGTCGGTGAATATCCTGACTATCTGACTATTTCCAGCAAGTATCGATTCAACTCGATCGATTTTCATATTTTTTTCTTTTACTCTCGGACTCTGGGCTGCAATTAATATTCACGGGCTGCAAATGTGTTTCGGTTAAAATGATACGTACTATTTAGATTTCATCTCATCAATTAATGCGATTGTTGAAGCCATATCGGTCGTTCGGGGATGACTTTTATAGTTCGTATGACCGTTGTAACGATCAATTAATATCGGGCGCATTCCTGCGTTTTCCGATCCATATATATCTGATTCGAGTTGATCACCTACTAACGCGGCTTCGGCAGCTAAAACTCCAGCTTTCACCAACGCAGCATCGAATATCCGTCTGTCAGGCTTCTCAACTCCGGCCTCACCGGAAGTCACAGCGAAGTCGACGTGACCAGTAAGTCCCATATCGTGGAGTAACTTATCACTGCTCGAATTCATATTGGAAACAACGCCAACGATCAGCCCCCAGCTTCGAAGTTGATCAAGGCCATCAATCACATCAGGAAACAGGACGATTTCGTATTTCTGTTTTCGAACTTCCGCCCAGATTTTACCAGCAAGAGCCAGATCGACTTGGTGACCAGCACCTTGAAGCACCAGCTGTTCAAATCGTGCGAAGAACGCCCAGTGTTCGTTGCCGTTCATCGTCCGAACCGGCTTTGTGGCGTTCTGGCGAGTCATAAATTCGTCGGCCATGTGGTAGCCAGCGTCGATCCCATCTGTGGTCACCGATAGTCCGAATTTACCTAGAGCCTGAGCTTGTATCTGTTCTCGAGGAGGATCAAAACCTGCGAGTGTGCCGTACATATCAAACAGCACGGCCTTTAGCTCGGGCATTCATTGCTCGTTTCATTTTCAGGAAAGTAACTCATATATTTATTTGAACGAACCAATCAGCTGGACGGTCAACACTGCAGCGCCAACCCAATTTGCCCCATATGCTTTTAGGGTTGTAGCTGTAGCTTGAACCGTACTAGCAGCCGTGATGGCATCGTCAACCAACAACTCTCTCTTGCCGGAGACCAGATCTTCGTGCCCAGTATCTACAGAAAATGCAGTTTCTCGAGCAGCAGCCGTGGGTTGTTCCGACTTTAGAACAATGTTTTGACTTCGAATCAATACATCGCTAAAAAAAACTCAAACTACACATGATTCTAAAGCTTGCGACCTAATATTTCCTACCGGTTGGATCCACTAGAACGCAATCGAGATTTGAGCATCAGCAGTATCAGATCAGTTTCGCTTCGTTTCATCGACTCAATGTTGAACATATTAGCCAACACATTACCTAACGCCCGAACATCATCAAACCATAACGCCCTAACCGCCGAACCAAGAGGTGTTTCGTAAAGAAACGAACCGTCCAGGCGATCAAGTGATGAGCCGTCTATAACGCAGCGGGTACAAGTGTCGGGTTTCGACAACAGCTCAGCACACAGGCGGCATACATCTTTTTGAACTGCGGTCGAATCCTTAGCACAGGAATCGCACCGTCTCTCCCGCAGAGCACAAACAATGGTGGAAACACGAGGTCGAATACACCGGATGTAAATTCTCTGAAAGTAGTAACCAATTAGGTTATCTACAGCAATACTTCATAACAATTCTCAGCAGAAAGGTTGAGCGGTCAATAGAATATCTAAGTACCGGGCTCGGTCCCGGTAATAAAACAATACCCGGACTCGAATTGAGGCATACGTGGAACTTACTATCACCGCCAACAACACGACTCTTACAGACTCGATCAAGACGTATGCTGAAAAGCGACTCAGCATCCTTGATCGTAGATTTCGTGATCCGGTTCCTGTATATCTACAAATACGAAAAGAGCAGACTCAGAAGGAAGACGAACGGTTCATAGCTGAAGTAACTATCAGATTGAACCGAGGCGTTATACGTGGTGAGATGCGGGGCGATTCGCCCTACACAGCCGTCGACCACGTTTCCGACACGATCACTCGTCAAATAAGCCGATACAAGAATCGTTACTCCGATAAGACCCGCCGCTCAACCGAGGGTGGCCTTGGAATGGCTATTGCCGAGCAGCTCGCTCAGGAATCGGTTAGTGAAATCGACGACAGCGGCATTACGACTCTCGAACACGGGCAACTAGTTCGAACCAAGCGTCACAAGATGGTGCTAGAGACTGTCGAAGACGCCGCTGCACAGATGGAACTTCTGGCTCATAACTTCTACGTTTTCCGAAACAAAGAAACCGACGAGATCAACGTTGTGTACCGCAGGCACGATGAAGACTACGGCCTAATCGTTCCCGAAGAAGCCGACGAAATGTAAGACGGTCGTTCGCTCAGGTTAAATACATACGAGAAAATAGCATACCTTCGTCCCATCAATAGAAAATTGGGAGGGAGGGATTTTTATTGTCAGCTTTTCGGGGTGTATTCGTAGATCACTATTGGCGTATCTATGCCGTCGGCGATCATTTCAGCCGTCGGGTAGACCGGAATCAATCCGTTGATATCCATCTTCCCGAATTTTTCTAATCCGTTTTCTGGATACTTCGCGAGTTCCATTTCACCGATGTACACGTACTTGACGTTGTACTTGTCGAGAAGTGCGATGGCTGTCTGACGCAAAGTTGTATGGAAGAATCTATCGATTTCGATGCGTCGATTAGTAACCGTATCTGCATATCCAACACGCTGCTGTCGTTGGTGCCAATCCCAACCGATCACAGCTGGCAATCCGGTGTAAATAGACACCCGGTTGCCCCATCGATATTGATCGCTTATACCCTCGATTATGACTGGTGAACCTTCGATGTTTTCCTGCATCCATCTGATCGCGTCGAAGTCGTATTTAAGGGTCAATGGGCCTTCCTGATCTACGTAAGTCACCGCTTCCATGTACGCCATACCATCTAGTCCCAGGCCACTAAACTCGAATCGCTCCGAGTTTCGATCACGGGTTCCTAGCACCGGATAAATCATCACTCCGACTACCAACAGTGCAAGTAGTCCCAGCCAAACCCCGCGAGGTCCGCGCAAGTTTCTCAAAGAAAGCTTTCCTGCGTCAGCTAAGAACCAAAGGAAGTATGCGGAAGCCATCGCAAGTAATACCCACGCCTGCAGGTAGAACTTGAACACCGTGTTCATTCGGCCAATATCGTCTTTCACAGTGAACATATCGACGCCTGCAGCCAGCGCCATTGCCATAACGACCATACCGACCGCTACCAGCGAGTAGCGTGCGCCCGGAATACCAGATCCGTACGCCACCACTCCTGCACCTAGTACAGAGACCCCAATGACCACAGCGAACGCAATCGTTGCGAATCCAGTAAGAGCCAAAGTGGCAACTGCCGCTGCGATTAGTACCAACACAACATGCCAGGCCCAGCCGACAATCCCAGAACCTGGAAGCGGTGAGTTTGTAATTGCTGACATCGAATCAGTAAGACGCTCTCGCCACATGAACACTAGCCAGCTGATGATTGCGAACAAGAACACCGAATGAATAACTATGTAACGCCATAGATCTGTCGTGAATTTGCTCTTCACCACACCGTCGTTGAACAGTTCAAAGTTCGCGTGGAACGGCAGGTACACGATGTACCCAACAACCAGAACAAAGACGGTGCTAATCCCACCAATCATCAATCGTTCAATCACGTTACGTTTACTGTAAATCAGCTGCCCGCCAACAAGGAATACGCCAGCCAGCAGCAGTTGAGTAGGGAAGTCCCAAGCATTGATAGTTCGCAGCGAGCCAATGAGAACTCCTGCAACGATCAACCCTGCTAACGATTCGGCAATCGGCCGTTTTCTACCAATTCTCAAATAAGCGGCGATCGTCGCCCCAAAGGCTGTAATTGCGATAGGAATTGCGATCAGGTGCGCATGTAGATCTGCGAACAAGAAAGTAAAGAATGGGAATTCAGTAATTTCGTTTCCGGGTGAACCGGGAGCCATCATTCTCGAACTACGCCAGAAATCGAAGAACCCGAACTGTTCGCCGATAAAGAACGATCGAGACGCCCCTTGAAGAACCTGCATCAACCCATCAATATTCCCTGCAACGGCAACCAGCACTACGGCCACTATGCCTGCATAGGCAGGTGATTTCTTCGACCATGCGGGAATTTGTCTTGCTCGAAGGGTTAGTTCGGCAAGACCACTAACGATCGAATAAACGCCTCCGATGGTGAACATGAACAACAGCGGAACAGCGAGGTTGTACGCAACCGATGGTACGATTCCCGTGAACCGTATGAGCGTGGCGATCATGAACTGACCGAAGTAGTAGTAATTCAGATATCCACCGGCGTACCACGGATCATATGGCGGCATCGTCGACGACTTCACCACCGCGTTCAGATAAGCGAAGTCCATCGGCTTCTCTCCACCCTTCCACGGGTGCCAGAGATCGGGATTCGCAGCTCGGATTAACAGGAACGCCACGTAACCAACTAGCAAAAGGATTTCCATTCGGAGAATTCTGCGTTTGTTGGCTCGTAGATGATCAATAAGATCGCTTCCGATCGCTCGTAAAGTTAAATATGAAATCGCCGCTAAAACTACAAGCGCAAGAAATACAGCAAGGAAACTGAACTGCAATACGTTAGCGCTCACAAGCAACCATGCGGTCGTTGCCACCAGTAGCAGTCCAAGTGGTTTTGTGAATAAATAGCCGCGGTCTGGCAGCGGCCTAAACACAACGAATACTATTGGCAGTGCAACTAGAGCGAATAGCTGTGCGGCGGCGTACCAAACGATCGGAGTTATCCAATCAGGCATCCAGCGCAAAAACGTAATCGAACTCCACGTTCCACCCGATTGTTGGGCGACTCCATCTTCATCAGAAAGCAGAAGCCCTACTTCTGGTGGAGGAAAAATTCGAGTGCCGGGTCCTAACGATCCAATTTCAAATTCCAGCCGTTGAGCAGAATAGCTTTCAACGTTTCTGAAGATGAACGTTTGCGGGTGCTCGTATACGGAAAAACTTTCGTCAGCCCATCCGAATCCGACGTTAAATAATCCGTCAGATGGCTTCTCGAATCCTTCAGGCGCAGCAAAATCTAAACGAGCAAACGGATCTTCGTAGTAGTCGACTCCTAGACCGCCAATGTACCGACTACCGGCGTACGCCATCTCATAGCCAAGTTCGCCCGAGAACATCTTTTCGTAGAAGGTCGAGGTAACCGGATATCTCTCAGGCAATCGTGGAATTGTTGCGTACAGCCGATTGCTCAACAGCACGAAATAGTTCGAATCAGCAAGCAATTCGGTCAACTGATCAAACTTCTGAGGTTGTTCGTCGTTATATAGATCGGCACGTTCATGCATGCCCAAGCCAATAACACCCGGAATGCCCTCTTCCCAATGCTCTTGAACAACTTTATCGCCGGTCGTGGCGTTTTCTTTCAACCAACTCGACACGTCGTTAAGCGGGTGTTGACCCGAGTACACGTTCATAAATGAAAGTGAGTAGTGAACGGTAAACAAGAGCACTAGTGCAATTGGCAACGCTTGCAACCAGCGTCGATTTGGTTGCAACGATTTGATCACTTCGAACGACCACCACAACACTCTCGCTCCGTACAAGATTAGGAACGGTGTGATCGGCATCATGTACCGCATGAACTTCACATCGAACCAGCCGGTAATCAGCAAGTACGGCAGCACCCACGCAAGTATCACTAGGTCAGCTTTTCTCCTCGCAAGCACACCCGAGATAAACGCTCCAAGTAAACCTAGCCAGACTGTTATCCCAAGAACAGGTCCTAATCCCCAAGTGCCTAACTGCACCATTTGGTAGATGTATTTAGGAGTGTCCTCGTACTGGCGAGTAAACGGGAAATCGACTTCTCTCCGCACCATTTGACTCTGAGTCGAAATGTTGTCTATGTACGTTTTGAAATCGAGGAACATGTACGGCTGCGTAACAATCAATACAGCGAGTACCACGAACCCAGTGATGACAACATTTCGGAACATAACCATCTGACGGGACGAAGACGAAGCCGACCGAATTCCGTCTAAGTCGTATCGGTCGCCGCTTCGAGACGTCGTATAAATCACGTGCGATAACACCAAAGCAAGTCCGAGCGGAAGTACTGAGAACTTCGTGGCTATGCCTAGCCCGAACATGACTCCCGCCAACACTGAATCACGTCTACGCCCGTGTTCAGCCACGCGAACCGAGTAGTAGATCGTGCCGACAATGAACGTTGTCATGAACGTATCTACAGCGAAGAAGTGGCTCAGTTGAATTTGCTGAACAGCGAACGCCGAAAGCAACGCCGCCAATAATCCAACCCGCGTGCTGAATACAGATCGAGCTATAAGGAATATGAAGAAGATCGTCACTATGTCGGATAAAGCAGACAGCGCACGACCCGCATATCGTAGATCGTGCAAACTCATCCATTTATATGGGGCGACTGCGTATTGAACCGCTTTCAAAGCGTAGTGCGGCAAGCTGCCCCAGTTGAAGGATCCCGGATTCAGCGTGCTGAGCTGCGGATCAGTTATATCGGCCCACTGATCACCTTGAGGAAACTCCAGGTTGTAAACCTGCGACAAAAATGCTCGCTCGTCGGGGTGGAATAATCCACCTTGATCCCAGTTGATCCCGTAAACACGCAGCGCAACCGCTATCAACAAAATCAAAGCTAACGCATAGCGCGTCGAATTATTCGGCAACGAAAAACGCTTTTCAACGGGGTTCGACCGATCTTCTTCCGACGGTAAATTGTTAGTTACGGAATCTAATTCCAATGTCGTATCACTTGTGATTGCATTCTCACGTGGAGAGGAGTTGATCGAATCATTGGAATCCACGTCCTGAGCTTCACGCATAAAGAAGAATTCTATCGCTGTAGAGAAGGCAAGTGCAGCATAATTTGTAGTACTGAATCCGGCAGCAGAACGAATATCGACTTATATGCATCCAAGTAAACGTAATAAAAAGGACGTTTGACCACCGACTTCCCCACATCTACGCTTGAATCCAACGTTTTTATAAATCACAGAAAGTTAGCAATCCAACTTGGAAACATCTGAAACTCAGCCGCTCGTATCTAGTTCTTTCGATCGAACGGTTCTGCCCAACGGGCTCAGGATTCTAACTAGCACCATTCGTCACACCAACGCCGTGAGCATCATGTTCCTGTTCGGAGCCGGCTCTCGGTATGAAACTCCTGAACTCGCAGGAGCTTCACACCTTTTCGAGCACATGCTCTTTAAAGGAACCCCTACTCGGCCTACTCCACGACAGATTTCAGAAGTCGTCGAAGGCGTCGGTGGAATGCTTAATGCATTTACCGATAGAGAAGTAACCGGTTACTACTGCCGAGTAGCACAGCCGAACTATCGAGAAAGTATCGATCTGCTTTCCGACATGACCTTGAACTCGTTCTTCAAAGACGAAGACATCGCCAAAGAAAAACAAGTTGTATACGAAGAGATTCGCGCTTCGAACGATTCGCCGGGTGCGAGAGTCTCGATGATGCTCGATGATCTGCTCTGGCCAGAACAGCCAATGGGTCGTGACATCGCAGGGTCCGTCGAATCCGTTGGAGCAATCTCACGAGAGCAGATGCTCAAATATCTCGAAACTCAGTACGTCGGTTCGAACACCGTAATCGCAATCGCAGGAAACATAGAACACGTCGATGTCGTCGAGCAACTTACTGAATTACTCGGTGGATTACACGATGGCGAAATCCTCCCAATGTACCCGCACGAGCAAAAGCCACTCATCAAGCGTGTTGCGCTTGAGCACCGACCAACCGAACAGGCTCACATTGCCTTTGGTCTTCCCGGTCTAGCCAACGACGATCCAGATCGCCACGCTCTTTCGATAATGTCGGTGATTCTTGGCGAAACGATGAGCAGTCGCCTGTTCGAAGAAATTCGTGAACAGCGAGGGCTCGCCTACGACATTCACAGCGGAGCGCACTTCTTTAGCGATTGCGGAGCGCTCATTGTCGAATCAGGAATCGACCCAGCAAGAGTCGACGAAGCCATACCGGTAATCCTCAGCGAACTCGCCAAGATGCGAGATGGCGTTACCGAGGCCGAATGGGCGCAAGCTCTCGCACTCACTAAAGGCCGAATGATGCTTCGAATGGAAGAAGCGCGTGCGGTTTCTAGCTTCTTAGGAATTCAAGAACTCCTTCGCGGCAAAGTAGAAACCGTCGACGATGTACTAGCTAAAATCGCTTCGGTCACACGAGAAGACATCAAACGAGCAGCCAACCGCGTGATAAAAGACGAGAATCTCGTACTTTCGATAGTTGGTCCGTTTGACGACGCCAGCCACTTCGAGAACATGCTCAAGTTCGATTAATACTGAATCACGACTGACACGCTTGCGGTTACGGTACGTAAGCGTTTCAGTCGTGATTAGCTAATCGTAGATTATTAAAATTCCGCAAAAATCGGTTAAGCATGTAAAAAAAACGCTATGGCTCGAAAAAACAACCAGCGTAGCTTACTAGTCATGTTGACAAGACAAGCACCTCCAACCGATTTCAAGTGGCAGGCAGATAACATCCGTTCTCTGCGTTCCCACCTTGGACTTTCACAGACTGCGCTGTCCCGAGAAATCGGAATCCGGCAGCAGACGATCAGTGAATGGGAGACTGGGATGTACGCACCACGTGGCGCATCCGTAACCATTCTCACACTGTTAGCTGTTAGCTCGAGCTTCAAGTTCGGAACTGATTCCGACGACGACGAAAAGATTCTCGCGCTGATTACTGAACAAACGGCACCACGTCCTTCACAAGGCTTAGCACCACGCCGCCTTGCTGATTCAGGTCCTGTTTCCGCCCGGTCAGAACAGCCAGCACCAGGACAGCGCCTTACGTTTGAAGCAGCCAAGGCCGCTCAGTCCGACCGACGTACTGGCACCCACAACTCGACTTACTTTGACACTCGAGCGCCAGCAGCTGTCCGGCGTCTCGAAGTTCCTATGTGATCAAAACTCGCCTAAAAGATTCGGTATAACACCATGTCGCTGTTTTACAGCGCACAGAGTGTGCGGTTCTTCAGTGAATTTCAGCTTTGACACGCGTATTACTATGCGACTATGATTGCGCCACTGATCAACGGAGAGATCATATGGTGACACGTGCATACATCCTCATAGAAACAGCGACTGGTAAGACCAGTGAAGTTTCTGAAGCCCTGAAGCAAATGGCGATTATGAAGGCTGTAGATACAGTTACAGGCCCGTTCAACATCATCGCAACCGCAGAAGCCGACTATCTCCCAAGTATTAGCGATCTGATCAGTGACGTAATGCACAGCGTTCCGGGCATCGTAAAAACCGTTACGTGCCTGTCGGTTAGAAGCTGACGCACCGAGAGTCCTGACCAGCGTCAGGGATTCATATATTGCGCTTCGAATTCACTCCTGAAGAAAAAAACTTCAAAAGCCAGCTAAGTTCGTTTCTCGATGACGTCCTACCCAACGATTGGCATGGACCTGCCGACGAATCACGAGACGATCATTGGGTCCTGAATCAGGACATTAAAAAAGGCCTCGCCGAACGTGGTTGGCTCGTTATGAGTTGGCCGAAGAAATACGGTGGATCCGATTCATCTCCAATGATAAACACCATCTTTGCCGAGGAGATGGCATACCGAAGAGCTCCCGGTCACGACCGTTTCGGCACTCGTATGTTTGGGCCTACTCTCATGCGTTTCGGCACCGAAGAACAACGCAAAAAACATCTTGGTTCTATCGCACGTGGCGAAATCCAGTGGTGCCAAGGCTACTCAGAACCAAACTCAGGCTCAGATCTCTCCTCACTACAAACTCGTGCGGTAGAAGATGGCGATGATTTCATCGTTACTGGTACCAAAATTTGGACATCGCTCGCACACCGTGCCGACATGATGTTCATGCTCGTTCGTACCGACCCTGAAGCAGCCCCTCACAAGGGAATCAGCTTAATTGTCCTCAATATGAAATCGCGGGGAGTTGAAGTGCAACCAATCGTCAACATGGCTGGCGTACACAGCTTCAACCAAGTTATATTCGACCAAGTGCGAGTTCCAAAATCCAACCTAATCGGCGAACTCAACGGCGGTTGGCGAGCCGGTATGACCGTTCTCAACTTTGAACGATCTGGAATCGACTACGCAGCATGGGCACGTGCCGCACTCGAAGAGTTAGTCGACTATGTGAACAGTGACCATGCTGAAGTCAGTACCGCTAAATCCGATGCGACAGTTCGAATAAAACTCGCTGAACTACACATGGAGGTCGAGGCTGCGCGGCTCATGTGCTACGACGTTTCGTACAGGCAAGGCAAAGGCGAAATTCCATCAGCCGAAGCCTCAATGAGCAAAGTCGCAGCGTCCGAGGTTTATCTGAAAGTTCTCGACTACGGAGTTGAGCTACTCGGCATGTACGGCGTGCTCGAATCTGGTTCAAATCAATCTGAACTACAAGGTCGATTCTTCAAGATGCGATTGTTCTACACATCTGGACCGATTCTGGCTGGCACCAACGAAATACAGAAGAACATCATCGCCCAACGTGGACTCGGGCTACCCAGAAAGTAATCACGCTGAACAGTAACGCCAAATAATCTCGTCAAAGTACTCAGGAATCTCAGTTGGACTTCGGACTCACAGAAACTCAAGAACTCATCAAGGCATCGGCACGCGAATTCCTTGATGAAAAGTCAGACTCCGCAATTGTCAGAGCAGTTGCCGACGGCGATTCAGATGCCATAACCGCCCTATGGAATGAAATCGTAGAACTCGGCTGGTCTTCACTGATCATCTCAGAAGAACACGGTGGAGCGGGTCTGTCGTTCAGCGATTTCGCAGTACTCCTAGAAGAACTCGGAGCAAGCCTTGCACCAACTCCGATAGTCGAATCATCGATAAGTTCATGGATTCTCGAACGATTCGCGCCAGACGCCCTCAAATCCGATCTGCTCCCACAGATCGCAAACGGCGACATACTAATCACCCCGGCGATAGTTGAACGTGACGCTTCGTGGGATCCGGAATCAACAAAAGTAGCCGCTACACCCTCTGGTTCAAATCTTGTAATAACTGGCGAGAAACGATTCGTCGCTTTCGCCGAACAAGCAACTCACGCCCTCACGCTGGTTCGCACAGACGATGAAGAACTAACTTTGGTCGTAGTTCCAATATGGAAATCCGATGGAGTAGAGCAAACACCGCTTAGCCATGCATCGGGTGTACCCGTATCGTCATTATCATTCAACGAGCTCGAAGTTTCTGAATCCAACATCATCGCCACTGGCAAAGAAGCTACTCAAGCTGCTGAGGAACTTGTCGCAGCCGGGGGTGTTGCCCGGGCAGCCCAACTCGCTGGACTCGGCAGAGCGGTTATTGAAGCCACGGTTGAGTACACAGTCAATCGCGAGCAGTTCGGAGTGCCTGTCGGTTCGTTCCAAGCTGTTCAGCATCATCTTGCCAACATGGCGATCGCAGCAAAGCAGGTGACCCATCTCGTTCATTCCGCAGCGTGGAGTTTCTCACCCTATGGATATTCCGCTGATACCGCAGCTCAAGCGAAAATTGCGGCAAGCGATAAGATCGCTGAACTATGCTGGACAGCCCATCAGTGTCATGGAGCCATTGGATTTACTTGGGAGCATGACCTGCACCTTTATACTCGCAGGGCACTTGCGTGGAAAACTGACTACGGTGACTCGGCGTTCCATAAATCAAAACTAGCGAACGCCATGGGCCTATAAGGAAAAATCAACTTATGTGGTGGACCGCAGAAGAAGAGAAGAATCAGATACGACAACAGGATTGCCTGTTTTGCAATATCGTCCACGGTGACATGCCGTCGACTGAAATTTATTCGGACGAACAATGCATGGCATTCAACGACATCAACCCTGTCGCCAATGTCCACGTACTAATCGTTCCGCGTGATCACGTAACGTACCTAACCGGTGCGACAGATCAGCACGAACAGTTACTAGGACACATGATGAGAGTCGGAGCTAAAGTAGCTCGAATGACCGGAATATCTGAAGGTGGATATCGACTCGCTGTGAATCAGGGAGTCGACGCTGGGCAGATCGTAGATCATCTCCACTTGCACGTTCTCGGTGGCGGAAATCTCGACAAACTCGGAACCCCTCTTGGTCCATCGTAATAAGCCAACGATCGCCCAAGTCGCCGGTAATAGCATGATGCCTGAAATTCAACAAGGCACTATTCTTACGGGCGCATGTTGATTATGAAATACATAAAACTACAAAACGTCTTGATTACATTGAATAACACAAGACAAATTAAGTGCGAGTAAGACTGCTCTATGGAACCAGTTATTCAGCATTCAAACACCGTGAATATCGGCTGTTCTGGATAGCCGCGGCATTTTCCAACATAGGAATGTGGTCGCTCGTATACGGTCGATTATTCCTTATGCGATCTCTCACCGGATCCGAGCTAATGCTGGGGCTGGTAGCAACAGCCAATTTACTGCCAGTGCTCATCTTCTCGATGTGGGGCGGCGTGCTGGCAGATCAATTCAATCGTCTCAAGATAGTTCGATTCACAAGACTGATGTTCGCGGTTGTAACCATCGGTACCGGCGCATTAATCCAGACTGGAACGGTCGAACCGTGGCACATTCTTGCGATATCAGCAGTAACTGGAACCCTACTCGCATTTGATATTCCATCGCGTTCAGCCATGGTTGCAACCATAGTTCCGAAAGAGCATCTAGCCGGAGCCATAGCGCTCTACTCGATCGTATTCGGAGCAGCAGCTATCGTTGGCCCGGTACTTATCGAACCACTCGTATCAAGCTGGGGATATGAAGGACTGTTCTACATCATCGGGACGTCGTACTTTCTAACGTTTGGAACGTTACTAATGATGAAAACTAAGGGTCACAAAGTCTCGTCAACAAGTCGAACAGCCATGACCGGGCTGATGCAAGGATTTGCTTACCTTAAAAAACAGAGATCGATTTCATCCGTCATTCTGCTCGGTGTCACCATGGGACTCTTCGGGTCGTCATTCGACACACTTCTACCCGTGTTCGCTGACGAGGTTTACGAATCAGGCTTGGATGCCGGCGGCAGGCTGCTTCTTGGAGCAGGTATCGGTGGGCTCACGGCAACCATATCGATTACGCTCATCGGAAAACGAGTCCGCCCAGCCCTCTACTTGATCGCTTCTGGCATAGGTCTCGGTGCGGCTCAACTCACATTCGCGCAAATCGATGTAATCGAATTCGCAGTTTTCATTGCCGCCTTTATTGGCGGATTCAAAATCGTGCTCGGAACTATGAACATGACCGTCGTTCAAACGCTTGTCGACGAAGAGTTCCGAGGTCGAGTAATGAGCATCAACCAACTAACGTGGGGCGCTTCGGCACTCGGCGGATTAATGACGGGTTATCTCGCACAGCGATTCGATGCTCCACTAGCCATGACACTAGGCGGAGCAATCGCCATCCTCGCCACCGTGCTTGTTGGTCGACATCTGATTAGTAGCTTCGGAACAGGCTCAAAACCAAACATAAATTCTGACATTGAAGCCGATTCTATAGCCTGATCCAATTGAACCTAGACCAAAAGCATCAGCTTGAATGCTTTCTAGCTTAATTCTCCCGGCACTCCAATCCTCAAATATTAGTTGCGGCTTATCCCTACTATGGGCATAATGAGCGCTCTCGTCTCGGGTATAAAGTTGTACTGTGCTCGGATGGACAGCCCGGATATGAAAATTAATACCGGGGTTTCTTGCTGATATTTCTGTGTTGCCAGCTTGAACAATCTGAATTAACACACGAAAGGAGTGGGCGCTTGCACCCGTTTGCATACGTTGCCCCAAGTACGGTAGCTGAAGCTGTAGCCGTACTAGATGAACATGGTGATCGAGCCCGACCGCTCGCAGGTGGAACCGACCTTTTGGTCAAAGCTCGCGCTAACGTCTGGGAGTTAGATGCCGTCGTAGACATCAAGAGTATTCCAGAACTTATGAAACTTTCTGTCGGTAACGACGGACTTAGTATTGGCGCTGGCGTGCCTTGCTACCAGGTATACGACAACAGCGAAATTGCTGCTGAGTACCCTGGAATTGTTGACGGTGTATCTATCATCGGCGGAATCCAAATTCAGTCTCGTGCCGGTCTTGGTGGAAATCTCTGCAATGCCGCACCGTCTGGCGATGGAATACCGTCGCTAATCGTTCACAGCGCAGTCGCAAAAATCGCAAGTGTCAACGGCACCCGCGAAGTTGCGATTGAAGACTTCACTACCGGCCCAAGCCGTACAGTTCTGAAACCTGGCGAGCTACTCGTCAGCATTGAAGTACCTAAGCCTGCTGCTAACTCTGGCGCCGCTTACACACGTTTCATTCCTCGAAATGAAATGGACATCGCTGTAGCTGGTGTCGGCGTCTTTGTTCAACTAGATTCTTCGGGCAAGAACTTTGAATCTGCCCGAATCGCACTCGCGTCTGTAGGCCCGACTCCAATTTTGGCGTCAGCTGCAGGCGACAGTCTTGCTGGTAAGCCGGTCAACGACGAAACAATCTCCGCTGCCTCGGCACTAGCTAGGGATGCTGCGACACCTATTACCGACATGCGCGGTACGGTTGAACAGCGAAAACAACTTGTAGAAGTACTCACTGGCCGAATGATCAAACAGGCCGTTGAACGGGCAAGGGGCTAAAGAACCATGACAACAAACTCCCCAAGTAAAGTTCACGTAACCACGACCATTAATGGTCAGCAGCACGAATTACTCGTGCCTGGTTACATGAGCCTGCTAGACACTCTTCGTGAACTCATTGGCCTTACAGGCACCAAAGAAGGCTGTCTCGACGGCAACTGTGGTGCATGTACTGTCAGCGTTGACGGTCGAATCGTAGACTCCTGCCTCGTTCTCGGCGCAGAAGTAAACGGCAAGGTCGTCGACACCATCGAAGGAATGGCAACTCCAGAGGGTCTTCACCCTCTTCAGCAGGCATTCCTTGAAGAGGCAGCATTGCAGTGTGGTATTTGCACACCGGGCTTCCTCGTCGCTGCAAAGGGTCTGTTGGACAACGAACCTTCACCAACTGAAGGTCGAATCCGACACTGGCTCGCAGGAAACCTATGCCGCTGCACTGGCTACGACAAGATTGTCCGCGCCGTACAGAAGGTAAGTGACTAAGATGTCACACCGGATGGCTGCCAAAAGTTATTAACGAATAAGTTGGCAGCTATCTAAACAATCTGGCCCACTAGAACTTAGTCCCGGAGAGAAAATATGGTCGCAACATTTGAGCCCAAAACCGATTACAAAGTAGTCGGAACACGCCCAATTCGGCACGATGGATACGACAAAGTAACTGGACGCGCTATTTACGGCGGAGACGTAAAACTACCCGGATTAATCTGGGGAGTAATGGTCCGAAGCCCGCACGCGCACGCCAATATAAAGTCGATCGATACCTCAGCTGCTGAGGCTGTAGACGGTGTATTTGCCGTTATTACAGGGGCAGATATGCCAGATGCCCCAAGCAAGCTCGTTGACCTTGGTGAAGGAGACATCAACTTCAAGTGGGCATCAAATAAATTGATGGCCGACACCAAGGTTCTCTATCGTGGTCATCCTGTCGCAGCTATTGCAGCTACCGACAGGTACGTCGCTGAAGAAGCCGCTCGTAAAGTGGTTGTTGAGTACGAAGTACTCGAATCAGTCACTAACGTAGTTGATGCACTGAAGCCAGATGCGCCTGTCATTCTTCCTGACATGGTTGGTGACGACCTGGGTGAAGATGTAACGAACACCAACATGGCCGCTCACGTCCGACACGAGTTCGGCGACGTTGAAGGCGCATTCGCATCTGCAGCTCACACCGTTGAGCGCGAGTACAACATGCAGATGGTTCATCAGGGATACATCGAACCTCAAAACGCTACGGCGATTTGGGACGAAGAAGACCGCATCAAGATCTGGACAAGCACGCAGGGTGCATTCCCGGCTCGAACCCAGATCGCTGGAATTCTTCAAGTTGATGTTTCTCGAGTGAAAGTTACTCCGACTGAAATCGGTGGCGGCTTCGGAGGCAAGATTCCGGTCTACTTCGAGCCAATCGCAGCAATTCTTTCTAAGAAATCGCAACGCCCTGTGAAAATGATCATGGAGCGAACGGCGGTATTCGAAACTACCGGACCTACTCCGGGTGCTCGAATGATCGTCAAGCTCGGTGCAGACGCCAACGGTAAATTGACTGCTGCAACATCTGACATCTGGTTTGAAGCCGGCGCTAATCCTGGTGCATTCATCGGTCCAGCAGCAATGTGTGTATATGCTCCTTACGAAATCGCCAACACTCGTATCGATGGTTGGGACGTTCTCGTAAACAAGCCAAAGGTTGCTCCATACCGCGCTCCTGGTTCGCCTCAGGTTGCATTCGCTATGGAATCTGCAGTCAACGAACTTTGTGAAGAAGGCGGTTGGGATCCACTACAGTTCCGAATCGACAATGCTTCCAAAGAAGGAACACGTCGTGGTGACGGAGTTCTCTTCTCGAAAATTGGTATGGAAGAAGTTCTGCAAGCTACTAAGGAATCTGCTCACTGGAACTCACCACTAGGTGACGCTCCAGCAGGCAAGGCTCGAGGCCGCGGTATTGCAAACGGCTACTGGTTCAACATTGGGCTAAAGTCATCTGCAAACCTCGCTGTAAATAGCGATGGAACCGTTCAGCTGACCGAAGGTTCTACCGATATCGGTGGATCACGAACATCAATGGCTATGCACGTTGCCGAAGTACTCGGTATCGGTGCTCATGATGTTCGACCTACTGTTGGTGACACTGAATCCATTGGTTACACCGATGTAACTGGTGGCTCACGAACTACATATGCAACTGGCTACGCTTGCTGGCTAGCCGCTAACAATCTTGTAGATGTACTTAAGGACCGCGTTGCGATCCTATGGGACATTGACAAGGACGACGTTGATTTCAACGACGGTAAATTCATCTCGAAGGCAGAAGCGCAAAAGTCGATCGGATTCAAGGAGCTTGCTGGTAAGCTTGACGACCTCGGTGGCCCAGCAAACTCAACTGGTTCTGTTGACCTCGAATCGGCTGGTGACGGCTTCGGACTGCACATCGCTGATATCGAAATTGATCTGGAAACAGGCAAGAGCGATATAATCCGATACACAGCCATTCAAGATGTTGGAACTGCAATTCACCCTGCATATGTCGAAGGACAGCTTCAAGGTGGATCGGTTCAGGGAATCGGTTGGGCACTGAACGAGGAGTACTACATGAAGGACGATGGCTCGATGGCCAACTCCAGCTTCCTCGACTACCGGATGCCAACTTCGCTTGACCTACCAATGATCGAAACAGTGTTGGTAGAAGTACCTAACCCACTTCACCCTTACGGTGTTCGTGGAGTTGGTGAAGTTCCAATTTGTCCTCCAGTCGCTGCGATTGCTAACTCAATCAACGATGCGTTGGGCAAACGGCTCTACAACACTCCTATGAATGCAGGCAGCATTCTTAAAGCCCTGAAACAGGATTCCTAAAGAACTTTAACAGGGCTAAATAAAAAGTAACTAATCGAGTGGCCGGAAGTTGAATTCAACTTTCCGGCCGACTTGTTTCCAATAGATTTTGGAACTGGCTCACTAACCGGATCGATTCAATATAGATCCAACGAGGAAACCGAATGGTCGCAACCTACGAGACGAAGACTGACTACAAGGTCATAGGCAACTCACCAATCAGGCACGATGGCCTGGACAAGGTGACTGGCCGAGCCATTTACGGTGGTGATGTAAAAGAACCAGGTCTTATATGGGGTGATGTAATCCGCAGCCCATATGCTCATGCTCGAATCAAGAGCATCGACACTTCAGTTGCTGAAGCAATAGCCGGTGTGTTCGCGGTTCTAACTCACGCCGACTTCCCACAGGCTGACGATCTTACGATCGACACTGGTGAAGGCACTGTAAACCTACGACGTGGCCAGTCGAACGTGATGGCCGACCAGAAGGTTCATTACAAGGGACACGTAGTAGCTGCTGTTGCTGCTGTCGACCGAAACACTGCTCAGATCGCTGCTCAGGCAATCAAGGTCGAGTACGAAGTACTTCCTGCGATTACTGATGTCGACGCAGCTATGGCAGACGGCGCACCGCAAATCCTTGAAGGACTCATAGGTGACCACCTCGGTGAAAATGTCGAGAACACCAACGTTGCGCGAGTATTCCGGCACGAATTCGGAAACGTTGAAGATGCATTTGCAAACTCCGACCTCGTAATCGAACGAACAGTTGAAATGTCTATGGTTCATCAGGGCTACATAGAGCCGCACAACGCAACCGCCATATGGGCGCAGGACGACAACCTAACCGTTTGGTCCAGCACACAGGGTACTTTCGGAGTTCGATCACAGGTTGCTGGCTTGCTCCACATGCCAGAATCCAAGATTAAAGTTAACTACGTTGAAATCGGTGGTGGTTTCGGCGGAAAGACAGTCGTTTACCTCGCACCAATTGCAGCGCTCCTCTCTCGCAAAGCGGGCGGACGTCCAGTTAAGCTAGTGATGGACCGATCGTCAGTATTTGAAGCTACTGGTCCTGCCCCAGGTGGCAAGATCCGCATGAAAATTGGCGTAAACAAGGACGGTAAGATTCAAGCGGCCGACACCGATCTCATGCTCGAAGCTGGTGGATTCCCAGGATCAGCAGTAGGCGCAGCAGCAATCTGCGTATTTGCTTGCTACAACCTTCCTGTTTCACGAATCACTGGTTACGACGTTCTCGTAAACAAGCCTAAGTCTGCTGCATACCGAGCCCCTGGCTCACCGCAAGCATCTTTCGCTATCGAGACTGTCATCGACGAAATCTGTGACGAACTAGGCTTCGACAAGATTCAGTTCCGACTCGACAACGCTGCTCACGAAGGCACCCGCCGTGGTGACGGAGTGCAGTTTATCCGAGTTGGTCTTGAAGAATGTCTCGTTGCAGCTAAAGAATCCGACCACTGGAACGCACCACTTGGTGAAGCTCCTGCTGGCAAGGCACGTGGACGCGGCATCGCTTCTGCTTACTGGATGAACGGTGGAGGCAAGTCGACTTGTGACCTGATGTTGCAGGACGATGGAACCGTAATGTTGAACGAAGGTTCTGCCGATATTGGTGGAACACGAACTTCTATCGCTATGCAGGCTGCCGAAGTTCTCGGCATCCCAGTAGAAGACTTCCACCCATCGATCCCTGACACCGACACAATTGGTTTCACGGGCGTTACTGGTGGATCACGAACGACTTACACAACTGGCCTGGCTGCTTACAACGCTGCTCAGAAGCTAGTTGTTGAACTCAAGACTCGTGTTGCCGACCTCTGGGAGACCGAAGCCCGCAACGTTGAATTTGCCGATGGCACATTCACCGCTAACGGCGACTCAATCGGTATTAAGGAACTTGCAGGCAAGCTCGACCCAACTGGTGGCCCAGCTACCTCAACTTCATCTGTAAACCTTGCCGAAGCTGGTAACGCCTACGGTGTTCAGATCTGTGACCTCGAAATTGACCTTGCTACTGGCAAGACCGACGTTATTCGATACACAGCAGTTCAAGACGTCGGAAAAGCTGTTCACCCTCAGTATGCTGAAGGCCAGATTCAGGGCGGAGTTGTTCAGGGTCTTGGCTGGGCGCTAAACGAGGAATACTTCATCACCGATGATGGAGCAATGGCCAACCGGTCGTTCCTCGACTACCGCATGCCAACATCGCTCGACATGCCTATGATCGACACGATCATGGTCGAAGTTCCGAACCCACTGCACCCTTACGGTGTTCGTGGAATCGGAGAAGTTCCGATTTGCCCACCGCTTTCGGCCGCTACACAGGCAGTGAAGGAAGCAGTCGGCAAGTCTTTCTACTCACTTCCAGTCAAACCTGGTCGAATCCTAGAAGCACTTAACGGCGACTAATTAGTTCTACCGAATCAGATTCAAACAGGTCGTATTTGACCTAAAACGATCTGAAAGGGAGGTAAAAATGGCAACGGTCTTCCTCCCTTACGCTCTGCGCAAGTACGCTGATGGCGCAGAGCGGGTAGAAATACACGCCAAGACTCTTGGCGAGCTTGTCGAAAATCTTGAAGCGGCCTACCCAGGCACAGGAGTTCATCTTATTAAAGATGGTCGACTCAAGCCGGGGCTGGCGGCAATTGTCGGGCACATGGCAACCCGGAGAGGATTACTACAGAAGTTAGAACCTGATACCGAGGTTCACTTCATCACGGCTATTTCCGGCGGATAATCTAAACTCATACGATTCAACTCTCGATTGTTAGGGTTCGTAAGAATTCATAGAAGTCTGTCGTGCATCCTATTTGTGTATAAAATCTCAATCTGCGATACGCAAACATCAAATACCTACTCCAGAGAACAATCCATGAGTAACGATCTCACTAAGTTCGATTTCGAAGATGGTGCAGTACTAAATGCATCCTGCAAGCAGGTGATCGCCGATGGCGTCAGTTCAATCCTGAAGACCGTTGGTGACCGTGTTGATGTGAAGGGAACTGTCGACACTCCCAAGCGTGTCGCTAACATGTACGACGAAGTCCTTTCAGGCTATTCGATAGACCCGGTCGAACTACTAAACGGCGCTATGTTCGATGTAGAGTATGACGAGATGGTCGTTGTGAAAGACATCAATTTCTATTCACTTTGCGAACATCATCTACTCCCGTTCTATGGCAAAGCTCATGTCGGATACCTTCCGAACAATAAAGTCATCGGACTTTCTAAAATCCCTCGACTCGTAGAGATGTTTGCCAGACGCCTGCAGGTTCAGGAACGAATGACTCAGCAGATAGCTATCACTATGGATGATCTAATTCAGCCAGCTGGAATTGGCGTGGTTGTCGAAGCACAACACTTATGCGCCGCCATGCGAGGCGTTCGAAAACCCAACACGACGATGACAACCAGCGCCGTTAGAGGACTCTTCAAAAAGAATTCCTCAACACGTGAAGAATTCTTCAGTCACGTTCGACAGTCGTAATTCCGAGTAGAAGATAATTTTCATATGGATACAAACGGAAAAGTAGCCCTTGTAACCGGCGCCGGTAGAAGAGTTGGGCGTTCGCTAGCTCTTGCTCTCGGCGACGCGGGCTGCAGAGTAGCTGTGCATTACGGTAAATCAGAAAAAGACGCCCAAGAAACTGCTGCATTAATTCACTCTATGGGCAGCGAAGCTATCACCGTTCAAGCCGATCTCGAAGATCCTGCTCAGGTCGAGTCGCTCGCCGTTGCGGTAGAAGAACAACTTGGGTCTATCGATATTCTTGTGAACAACGCATCGATTTTCGAGAAGATCGAACTCAGAGACCTTTCCGTTGAAGATTGGGATCGCCACTTCGCCATAAACGTTAGGGCGCCGTTTCTACTCGCCAAGGCGATGCAGTCGCAACGCTCGTCCGACTCACCAGGCAAAATCATCAGCCTCAATGATTGGCGCACAGCCCGTCCAACCAGGTTTGCTTACGGTGTGACCAAGACGGCCCTCTCAGGGCTTACACGATCACTGGCACTATGTATGGCGCCTAATGTTCAAGTAACCGAAGTATCGCTCGGAGCGATACTGCCTCCAGCCGACATTCCGCTCGACCGCCCACGTGGCGAAATACAAATAGACCTCGGACCTGCCGACCGAATGGGAACGCTCAACGAAGTAGCCGACGTAATGATGATGTTAATAAAAAACGACTTCATCACTGGCGAAACCATCAACGTCGACGGTGGACGACACATTAAATAAGTGATGGGTGGCATTGTTACTTTTTCTAGCAATAACGCATCCACGAACCCTAGGTATTCACTCGATACAACAATGACATCTTCTTCCGACAACTCCCCGCAACTAGACACCGTGCGTATCGAGCGACTTCAGCTCGATTGCATCATCGGCATTAATCCGTGGGAACGACTGACCAAGCAACGCATAACGATCGACATAGAAATGAACACCGATTTGTCAGCTGCCGGTGAATCGGATGCGATCGAAGACACGATTAACTACAGAACTGTATCTAAAGCCGTAACGGCTGAAGTGGAAGCATCGAGCTACGGATTAGTAGAGGCCCTTGCGGCAAGGGTAGCTGAAATTTGTCTTGAAGATGAAAACACACAGTCGGTAGAAGTAACCGTGCGTAAACCGGGAGCAGTACGTAAAGCTTCCGCAGTTGGCGTCATCGTTAGACGAAGTCGCCCAAGCCAAAGCTAGAGACCAGAGATCACTCGGAATTCACTCTCAGCGTTACAAGCACGCGCTGTTAGTTCAGACAATTTTCATCGCCGACACACAATTCTTGGGCTTGGCAAAGAATTCAGGGTGCGGTATTCAAGTCTGATCTGTATGCATCGTGACAAGTCCGAACTGGTGAACAACTCAGATTCTGGTGAGAAAGCTCTTGATCCTAGAGCTCAATCCGAGTAGGAACTAAGCTTCCAAAATTCATAACACACAACTAATAGCAGTTTCAGAAGTACATAGCCACTAGCAGTTGAGACTTAACCGATTTATAACTAATTCGCAGCAGAACACCAGTAAAGCTATTCCGTTAGCTTCGACGAAGATGCAGAACCAGATTTTACATCTGGCGGTCCACCACGTTTTCGCAGCGGTACTTCTCTAATGAATACGGTCGCAATCACTGCGATAACCACGAAGATGAATGCTAAGAAGAAGACATCGCCAATAGCAGATGCCAGCGACTCTCTTATCGCTTCGAAAACATTATTTCCTAGCGCTACTCCCGATTCACCGTTTGCCGCGAACGCATCCTTCAAACTTTCCGATGCGCTTGAATTGATCAATGCGTTTGGATTACTTGTGATCTGTTCGAAAAGCTGAGGCGGCACTACCTGGAACGCCTCCGGTGGCAAGTTCTCTTGCATGCCGTCTTTGAACTGGCGAACCATGAACGAACCGAATAACGCCAGACCAATCGCTCCTCCAACCGAACGGAAGAACTGAGCTGACGAAGTCGCTATGCCGAGATATTGCTGAGGCACACCGTTTTGAATTGCTATTGTGTACAACGGGAACGATGTTCCAAGGCCGAATCCCATAACAACAGCGGAAGACAGAGCGTAAGCATGAGTCGTCGTACCGCTCACACGGCTAAGGAAGAACATTCCGATAGCCATTATCGAAACACCTACGATGCCTTGAAGGCGGTAATGCCCACCTGTCCGTGCCAGAATCTGGCCGCTTATCGCAGCACCAGCCACGATACCCAACATCATCGGAGTTAGAAAGCTACCACTTGCCGTTGCTGATGCTCCGAGAACACCCTGGAACAGCAGTGGCACGAAGAATATTGCACCAAACATCGCAAACCCGGTGAGCAAAGTGACGAGCAGTGCTACTCCAACGATTCGGTTCTTGAACACTGCCAAAGGAAGCAATGGTTCGGAGATGCGAGTCTCATAAATACCGAATACCACCAGCATCACCCCACTGAACGCCAGAGATCCCACAACGATAGGATCTGACCATTCATATTGGTTGCCACCCCATGAGAGTCCTAGAAGCCCAGGCACGATCGCCAAAACGATCAATACAGCTCCACCAATATCTATCTTCCTCTTAGGTCCATTTTTTTTGGCGTTAGGAAAGAGCTTGATAAATAGTGCGATGACCGGAATTCCGAGCGGAATGTTCACAAGGAAAATCCACTGCCACGAAAGCTGGTCGGTAATAAACCCACCAAGTGTTGGCCCAAGTACCGAGGAAACACCAAACATCGCCGAAATAATGCCCATGTACTTCGCACGCTCGTTAGGTGGGAACAAGTCGGCGATTGTCACGAACGACAACGCCATAATCATTCCGCCGCCAAGCCCTTGAACACCTCTGAACACGATCAGGGCATTCATAGTTGGCGATGCCGCAGCCAGAGCCGATCCAACAAGGAATATGGCAATGGCGCCCACGAATAGCCACTTGCGACCATAAACGTCCGATACAGCCCCAGTAATCAGGACAACCGAGGTCGACGCCACTATGTAAGCGGTCGAAATCCACGTAAAACGGTCAAATCCATCAAGATCAGCCATGATCTTCGGAATCGCAGTCGCAACAATCGTCTGGTCCAGCGAAGCCAGAAACATTGCGAACATCACGCCGATCAACGTCAATTTTATCTGACGAGGCGTTAGACCATGGTCTATCCACTCAGCTTGGAATGGAGCGGCTTTCGCTTCGGCCAATATGTACTACCTCATGTCAAACAAGTGGTGAATTACGTAACCTAAAACAAACTTACGAAGAAGCAGAATACTTCATCGCCTGGAATACACGTTCCGGACTCATCGGAAGTCGATCCATGCGGACACCAATAGCATCACTGATTGCGTTTCCAATAGCAGCCGGAGGAGGAACGATTGGCGGTTCGCCAACGCCTCTGATTCCGAACACACCATCGTCGGCAGGAGTTTCGAGGATCACAGTGTTGATCATCGGCAAATCCAGAGCTGTTGGCATTCGGTAGTCAAGGAACGAAGCGTTTCGCATCAGCCCCTGATCGTCGTAAACATACTCTTCCGACAATGCCCAGCCGATGCCCTGAACAGCTCCGCCCTGCATCTGGCTTTCAACCTGAGTCGGGTTGATGCACTTACCTACATCTTGAAACAACGTGAAATCAGTGAGCTGAACTTTGCCGGTATCAGGATCGACTTCAACATCGGCAACTGCCATTGCGTAGCCGTTGGCAGCTCGCATTCCGGGATCATTTGAAGCTGTAGCAACAACGTTCGAACCGTTCTTCGTAACAGCAGCGCCGGCGTCCTTGAACGACACCTTTGAATCCTGATTATCACGAGCGTAGAAATGACCGTCTTTGTATTCAACGAATTCGGCATCAACGCCGAATCGAACAGCCATTTTCTCTTTCATCTGATCGATGACTAAGTTTCCAGCCTTATATACAGCCTGACTCAACGTGCGAGTAATTCGTGATCCAGCGGCATTTCCTGTGTAAGGAATACCTTCAGTGTTAGCGGTATGAACATAAATTTCTTCAGGCTCGATTTCGAGTGTTTCTGCGGCAACTTGCGCAGTACCAGTTCGAATACCGTGAAGATCTACTGCCCCAATGGTTACGTCGACTCCACCGTCGTGATTGACCATGACTCGTGCGCTTGAAATCTCAATTCCACACGGCCACCAGCCGATTCCAACACCACGCCCCACAGGGAACCCGTTTGCACTCTTCTTTATAGGTCGGTTGTACTCGTCGGAAGCCTTCACAGCTTTGAGCATTTCAACGATTCCTATACGAGAGTATTCCTCGTCATCAACGTTCGTGTCACCTGTCTTCGCAGCGTTCTTAATACGAAAGTCGATCGGGTCCATTCCGATTTTTCTGGCAAGATCGTCGAGCGTAGATTCACCACAGAAAGTTGCAACAGTTGCGCCCGGAGCGCGGTATGCCGCAACACGAGGTGCATTCGTCACTACGTCGTAAGCATCAACCTTCGAATTCTCAGGTTGGTAGCAAGCAAATATCGTCTGCATTCCTCGCAGAACTGGTGAACCAGGGAAGCCACCAGCGCCGAATACGAGTCGTGCCTGAGCGGCTTTCAGGACACCATCCTTAGTAGCACCCATCTTCACCGTGACTACCGCACCCGATGCAGGACCAGTCGCCTTTAGAACTTCTTCTCGGGTTAGAACGATCTTGACCGGTTTACCGGATTTCTTAGAAAGAATTGCAGCAACTGGAGTAACTCGTGGTGTGTTCTTGGCTCCGAACGCACCACCGACTTCCAACGGAATGATTTTGATCTTGCTGACATCTACTTGAAGAAGGTTCGACATGTTTTGTCGCAATGGGAACGTTCCCTGCGAGTTCGCCCATACTTCGATGCGGCCGTCGGCGTGCCAGTGAACAGTTTCAGCCTCTGGCTCAAGGTAACCCTGATGAACGAGAGCAGTTCGGTAAGTTCGCTCGACTATAACATCGGATTCAGCGAATCCCTTTTCGACGTCACCTTTGCCGCCTTCCATGTGACCAGCAATGTTGCTTGGAACATCTGCCGATCCTGATAGCGAAGTTGCAATTAGCCCTTCGTGAAGCAATGGCGCATCCTGCGACATCGCTTCAATAGGGTCGGTTACAGCCGGCAGAACTTCGTACTCAACCTTGATTCGTCGAGCAGCCTCTTCAGCTATGTGAATATCGGTCGCAGCTACGGCTGCGAGTGGGTGACCTTCGAACAGTGCCTTGCGGCGTCCCATGATTAGATTTGCCAGGAACTGAATACCAATCTCAACCTCACCCGTGTCGACATCACCACTGACGTCCGATGGGAAGTCTGCTGCGGTACACACGGCTTCAACACCAGGCATCGCTTCGGCTTCTGATGTGTCGATCGACAAGACTCTAGCGTGTGCGTGAGGGCTTCGGACTATCTTTGCGAATAGTGAACCCGGTGCAGTGAAGTCGGCTCCGAATATTGCCTGACCGGTGACTTTCGCGTCACCGTCGACTTTTCGGTAGCGTTTTCCAAATTGCTTAAATTCCAGACCATCGGCGTTTGAGCGTGTTTCAGTAGTCATAAAAAGTCTCACTAAAGAGCAAGTATTTGTTCGATATTGGCGAGTTGTCTAAGGGATGCTTCCAAAAATTTAGCCGAATTCGCCACTCTACCACGCGTATGCACTTCATTAAGGGTTATTTATGCCGGTTACCTAGCGACGCTAGTTACCACTTTTTAGGCTGAGTTGATTCAGTTTGTAACCCATCGTGATCTGGAACGTCTTCTCTGACAATATGGAGCGTGTAGTAATAGTCAATTTCACCCATGAATTTGAACTGCTTGAGAAGGTCTTTAACCAAATCACAAAACGAATCGTGCGATCGCAAATACTTCTGGAACGTGCGAAAGTCGTCTGAAAGATCGATCATCGTGCTAGCGTTGTCAGTGACCGCCTACAACTTACGCCGATTACGAATAACTCATTTATCGTCAGTTAGTGCATCAATCTCTGTTTCGGCCATCGAAGTGACGGCGCCAATTTGAAAATCGTGAAGTACCTCTCAAATCGTGGCCCACTTATATTCGGCAACCTTCTGAAACCGGTTCAGCATTACACCGCTATATCTGATCGATGAAGATTTTCCTGTTTCGCCTGAGCCAACTAATCCTCTTTGATCAATAAGGCACAATGCCAGCAATCACACCAACCATGACATTGAAAATTACGTCTTCCGCTCAAACCGCAATTCAGAACGAATTCAGCCGGCAAATTAACGCCGGACTTCACTCAAGTGCATCGCTTGCAGTGTTCAAGAACGGCGTCCTTGTAATCGATATCGTTCAGGGAGCACCACATTCGTCGCCTCTGTTCAGGGTGTTCTCGATGGGTAAGCCTCTCGCAGCAGCCGTCCTTTGGCGGTATAAAGCACGAGGTAAATTTGACTGGGACACACCGGTTGCCGAGTTCTGGCCTGAGTTTGGTACTCGCGGAAAATCATCTGTAACAATCGGACATGTTCTGTCGCACTCGGCTGGACTCGCTTCGTCCGGTACTATTCCCCATCACGATTACGGTGATTGGGGTCGAGTGATTTCGCACATCGAAGATATGCGCCCTGCGACGACGCCGGGGTCGACCGTTCACTACCACTCACGAACGTTCGGATGGCTGGTAGCCGAGATTACGTCTCGTATATCTGCCCTCACGTTCGCAGAGGCGTTCGCACGCGAAGTAACCCTGCCGTTGGGGCTCAAGAACACATCGTTCACAGTTGATCAAGCCGATTTCGGCAGAGTAGTGCCAATCGACGCCAGCTCTGAGTGGCCCGATTCCAGCACCGTGAACGACTTAAATTCGTTGCTACGAGCACAAATCATGATGCCGGCAGGTTCAATGATCACAACCGCTCACGATGTCGCAAAGTTCTACTCGGCGATTTCTGGAAAAGGAAAACTCTCGGGTGTTCCGTGGCTGCCCGAAGAAGTGGTGAATGAAGTCACATCACTTCAGGCAGAGGGTCCAGACGCCGTATCTGGCAACTACTCAAGATTGGGATTCGGAGTACGTCTTCCATCTTCGCCACCGAATCAATATGCAAGCATCAACGAAACTGACACTGTCGGTCACGGTGGCATGGCTACTTGCACCGGATGGGCGAGCTTGGACGACGATCTTTCGGTTGCATTCATCACGAATCGATTGCAGATTGAAGCGCCAAACAAGATACGACTTCACGATATGGCCAAAGTTATACGTGAATCGACAAGTGCTACTGACTTCACACAAATCGCTCCAGTCGTAGCGATAAATTCGAAGGAGCCAGCAATCGTGAATGCTTCTAATCAGGAACGCGTATGGCCCGGCAAAGAATGGCAAACGGCTGAACCTGAACAACTAGGATTCGATAGGACCAAACTATCCGAGGCAGGTCGCTATCAAGCTGAAATAGCCGTCGATCAGCCTTACAGAATCTTAATCATAAGGCACGGTAAAATCGCTGCCGAATGGAACTTCCGATCCGACCCCACCGGTCAGGCACACCAAGCCTCAGCGTCGAAATCTACTTTCTCGTCAATTCTTGGAATCGCCATCAGTGAAGGTGTAATCAAATCTGAAAACGACCGAGTTGCCGACTACTATCCCGAAATGCTTAACGTCGCTCCCGGGGAAGGACCCAAAGAAGGCAGGTACGCGTTTCATGACAACGACGGCATTACGTTCAAACAGTTGATCGGTAACACCTCTGGATACATGAAACCCGGAGAAGCTCCCGGCAAGGTGTTCAACTACCAAACGTTCGGAATGAACATTCTCACGCACGCGATTGCCTCAGCCTACAGCCTATACAAATCGTCAAAACCCGAACAGGGCGCAGGATTCGGCACTCTCACAGAATGGAAAATCCGAAATCTAATCGACGGCAGTTGGGCATGGAAGTACAGCAACTTAGAAATGCACTCTGAAGCCAAGCTAGGCGTATTCGGCTATATGACCTCGTACCAGATGTCGTCGCGCGACATGGCTCGAATGGGTTGGCTGTGGCTGAACAAAGGTAATTGGAACGGGTCACAGATCATTCCGTCTGAATGGATCGACAAAGCCACTAAAGTTTCTAGTGAAATTATCGAAAACGAATCCGAAGAACGGCATGTGTACGGTCTAGGATTCTGGTGCAATGATCAAGGTCAAGTTTGGCCCAATCTTCCAAAGGATTCGTTTGCAGCCAGTGGAGCTGGAAACCAACATATATGGGTATGCCCTAGTCTCGATCTCGTAATTGTTCAGTCCCCCGGAATATACCCGTCTCGCGGTGCGTTCGATTCCGAAGAGCAATTAGAAGATCGGCGATCGATGCAGGGTCTACTGGGTCGAATAGTCCACTCGATAAAATAGTCGAATGTGTAAACTGCGCATACAAGGCCTCTTTTCACATATACGTCTTAACCGGGGCGACTGCTAATCTGCGCCTATTCGACTGAATGAAAAAAAACCTGCGCTTGAGGGTTATAAATGTCTGATCGTTTCTTCGCATTGAGCATTGCTGGTGGCCGTGGCGAGCGACTTCGTCCGCTAACCGACAAGCGGCCGAAACCTATGGTCGAAATAAACGGCAAGCCAATCATCAGCTACCAGGTCGACTGGATGTGCGCTCAGGGCGTCACAGACGTTGTGTTCTTGATCGGTTACAAGGGCAAGATGATTCAAGATTATTTCGGTAACGGATCGGAACACGGAATCACAGCCCACTACTCCAGCGAAGAAACACCTCTCGGAAGAGGCGGAGCCATCAAGCAAGGGCTGTCGCATGTCCCGAAAGATGCGAAGACCATACTGGTGGCGAACGGCGACATCATTACCAATCAGCCACTCGACCTCATGACTGAACTGCACGAACAATCTGGGGCCACTGGAACCATAATGTTGGTTCCTTACCCGAGTCAGTACGGCGTTGTTGAATCCAATGATCAAAACGTCGTCACGCAGTTCATAGAAAAGGGCAATTTGCCGTTCTGGATTAACGCCGGGATTTATCTTTTCGACCGGATAATAGAGTCGCTACTACCTGATACTGGTGATCACGAAACAACAATGTTTCAAGACTTAGTTAAGCAGGGCAAGCTTTCGGCGTACCACTCAAACATGGCGTGGACGAGCATCGAAAGCCCAAAGGATCTGAGTGACATTACGGATCAAATCAACGAAGGTCGAATGGTGCTGGCAAGCAGCAAGTAAGCGTTAGCGACACTTATGTGTCAGGCTAGTCGTTCTCTGCAAAAAGCCGCAGCAGGTCGTGCCGAGAAATCATTCCGACTGGCATGCCGTCTTCAAGCACCGTCAAGTGATGCGATTCATCATTAACCATCAATTTCGCTACTTCAGAAATGTGCGTATCTGGCCCAATCGTCTCTGAATTTTTTCGCATTGCATCGCCAACCAAAGTGTTTCGGGTGTTGCGAATCACTTCTTCGATATTCTCAGGATTACCGAGTTCGCTTCCGAGTACTCGCAGCACCGTTTGTCGAAGGTAAGGCAGAACGGTTTCTTCAGGAAGATATTTCGATTCGGACAGCAGCCCAACGAACTGACCTGAGTCATCGACAACCACTAGTGAGCCTACGTTCTTTTCGAGCATAATTTTTGCAGCTTCCGACACAGGCTTTTCAGCCGTAATGGTCAAAACTGGTGATGACATTATTTCGCTAGCCAATTTAGTGAGCATTAAGCCACTTACACTCCATCAATTTGAACCGTATTCATATTCACCACTATAACGCCGGGCGCGTGAAGCAAGCGTCAGAAACAAACCAAAAAATCTTGCTTAGTAAAACCTAAGCAGTCTGACGCGACAGTGCTTGCCGGGCGAAGCGTGCGACATTTATGGCCGCCACTACGATGTTTTCCGAACTTGTATTGATCGTAATGTCGTACAGGCTATGATCATCAGGATCGGCATCATGGATGTCACGGAAGTACTCGCGCTGAAGCTTCTCTCGTCGTTCGATATTGTACTCAGCGTCAGATACCGAATTTAGGCCTTCACGCTTCATTACACGCTCAACACGATCTTCCCATGAAGCAAAGAGTCCGACCTTCAATACTGTACGTTCGCCAGCTTCAACACAGCCTGCTCGGTGCACAAGCACAGATTTACCTCGTTCAAACAGGTTATCTACGCTTGAAACATCGCCAGCCTCTGCACGCTTCTCTGAAGGGCCATCGCTATCCCAAGTCAGAGGAAGTAACAGGGCTTCAGAAACATTGAAATATGGATCGCCAACGGCGTTACCAAGTACGAATCCTGAAACAGCACGTTCAACAATCGCCCAAAAACGATGGGTCATGGGAGCAGGAGCTGCTTCGTTGATGCCTGCTAATGAACGAGGTAGAGCAATCCGGTCGATATATTCGAAATCGAACATTCTCGCAACACGCTTGCCCAGTTCAGGACCACCAGCGCCAATATGTCCATCAATAGTTATTACAGACATCTCAGCTGCTTCCGTTTTTACTCGAACTATTCTCAATAGTATGCAAATTTGCATCTTCATCAGAGAACTCAAGGGAAGTTCTAAACAACTTCCACATCGAAACTGCGTTCTCACCAAGTGGGTGTGTCGAAGGATCGAATAACCACCTAGTCACTGCAGATTGGATCATACCGAAAAATATCATCGCTGCGGCATCTGGCAACACGGTTTTGGCGATTTCATCTCGTTCAATACCTTGAGAAATGATCCCGGCTACTAGGGACAAGTATTTTTCCACTAAACGTCGACCAGCAGAACGCACTCTTGGCTCTTCAAATTGAGCCGATTGAGCAATAACTACAAACGAAATACCTTGCCGCAACTCAACATACGAAACGTGAAGCTGCAACATATGCTCGAGACGCTCTAAAGCGTGTCGGTCTGAAAGAGTGGCACGAGATATCGCCTGAAACAACGATTCTTCCACTTCTTTCAGCAGAAGTAGAATGACTTCTTCTTTAGAAACCACATGCCTATAAATCGCAGCTTCAGTCACGCCTACCTTCGAAGCAATACCTCGAATAGTTAGCGCGTCTACACCACCACTCGCGATTAAATCTCGTGCTGCTTCTACAATTTGACTTTGTCGAGTTTGGTGATCCAGCCGGATTCGTGTAGCCATCTTGAAATTCCCTCAACCTGTGGTTGGAACACCTATGTTAGTGATCGTTCACATACTTGGCAAATATATTTAATACATGAAGCTTCTTACGAGTTATTGCATAAGGACGATATATACACCGAGAAGATTCAGGTGATGAGTTAAAATCCGAACAAATAAAACCTTCAGGCCAAATTTCGTATCGACACCACCCGCCATACGAAAATCGAATCACAAGCATAAAAAACTTCATGCGCTACGCCACTACCAGATGCTTCGATGGATCGACGACAAATTTGTTC
>JAPKCH010000009.1 GCA_026421185.1 Dehalococcoidia bacterium
GAACGCCGTTATCAACAAAATATCGACAGGAAAAGTTAATGACCTCACGTGTCAATCCCAGCAACGACACTGCAGAAGTTTCGATTGCCGATGTGCTCGGAACCGGATCCGATCCGGCCACTCGCGAGATTCAAACTCACGCTGACGGTCCTAAAGGCACTGTCCCGTTCACTGCTGAATTCCTGATCGAAGAGCCGAGTGGTAACCACTTTGGCATGACTCAGAACGCTGGTATGGGCTGGAATCCTTCGGAGTTGATGCGCAAGCAGTTCATCATTCTTTCGACCGTTGGTGGCGTGAAAGAAGAAGATGGATCGCCAGTGGCGCTGGGCCTGCACACAGGACACTTTGAACTCATTGACATGGTTAAATCAGCAGCAAAAGAACTGAAGGAACTGAAATCGGTTCCGTTCGCAGCGTTTTGTTCCGACCCTTGTGATGGCCGAACTCAGGGCACGACTGGAATGCTCGACTCGCTGCCATACCGAAACGATGCAGCACAAGTATTCAGGCGCATCGCTCGTTCGCTTCCGACTGTTCGAGGAGTGTTGGGCATAGCTTCGTGTGACAAGGGCCTGCCAGCAATGATGATGGCACTTGCTGGTCTGCATAACCAGCCGGGTGTTATCGTGCCGGGCGGAACGACTCTCAAGCCAAACATTGGTGAAGACACTGGTCAGATTCAATCGATCGGTGCACGATTTGCACAGGGCGAAGTAACGCTCGAATACGCACAAGACGTCGGATGTCGTTCATGTGCATCACCGGGCGGTGGCTGCCAGTTCCTCGGAACTGCAGGAACTTCTCAGGTCGTTTCTGAAGCTCTAGGAATGGCTATCACTCACTCTGCGCTTTCACCAAGTGGTACGCCTGCTTGGCACGACATTTCACGACGCTCCGCTCGTGCTCTCGTAATGATGGAACACCGCGGAGTTACTTCGCGAGATATTCTCACGGACGCCGCATTTGAGAACGCAATGGCTGTTCACGCTGCTTGCGGTGGATCGACCAATCTGCTGCTGCACATGCCAGCTATCGCACACGCTGCTGGTCGACGACGTATGACTGTGGACGATTGGAACAGAATCAACCTTGAAGTCCCTCGCTTGGTCGACGTTCTTCCAAACGGTCCTGTAGGTCACCCAACCACTCAGCTTTACGCTGCAGGTGGTGTTCCTGAAGTAATGCTTCACCTTCGAAAGCTGGACCTAATCGACACGAGCGTTATGACGGCTACTGGCCAGACTCTCGATGAAAACCTCAACTGGTGGGCAGATTCCGAACGACGACACGACGTTCGGAAATACCTCAGAGATGTTGATGGAGTTGAGCCTGACAACGTGATCATGTCGCCAGAGGGTGCCAGTAAGAAGAATCTTACGAGCACGGTTACGTTCCCAATGGGCAACATCGCCCCTGAAGGCTCAGTGATCAAGAGCACCGCAATCGACCCTTCGGTGGTTGATGACGACAATGTGTACCGAAAACTCGGCCCGGCTCGTGTGTTCCGCTCTGAGCGTGGAGCAATGGCGGCTATCAAGTCGCGCGACGAAGATCAGAAGATCAAAGCTGGCGACATTATGGTCGTCACATGTGGTGGTCCTCTCGGAACCGGTATGGAAGAGGTTTACCAGCTAACAGCTGCCCTGAAGCACCTTTCATACGGCAAGCAGGTGGCATTGATCACCGATGCTCGATTCTCTGGTGTTTCAACGGGTGCATGTATCGGACACGTCGGGCCTGAAGCATTAGCTGGAGGCCCGATTGGTCGTGTTGAAGATGGCGACATGATCGAGATTATCGTCGATCGTAAAAATCTTTCAGGCTCATTGAACCTCGTTGGAATGAACGGCGAGAACAAGGGAATCGACTGGGGCACAGCTGAACTTGAGAAGCGTTCTGAGCCAGATGATCTTTCTCCACACCCGCAATTGCCAGATGACACCCGGCTGTGGGCCGCTTTGCAGTCGGCTTCAGGTGGAACGTGGGGGGGTTGCGTGTTCGATGTCGACTCAATCGTCGAGACTATCGAAGCCGGTAAGAAGGCTTTAGGTAGATAACGTTTTCGTAGATAAGGGTCAGGTCGTAATCATGGATCAGCACTACACAACGGCAATGGATAGCCGGTTCGGCGTGTTGACTTTGGTTGCGACGGATCTCGGTCTACGAGCGATCAAATGGCCCGTGGAGCGGGCAGGGCGGCTGTCGTTGCCGGATGAAATGATACCTAGTCAGGATCATCCGATACTCGAAGCTACTCGTGTTCAACTTGAACAGTATTTTCGAGTCGAGCTTACTGAGTTTGATTTGCCATTAGATCTACGCGGAACTGAATTTCAACGTTCAGCATGGGTGGGTCTAGCGACGATCCCGTACGGAGAAACCGTTAGCTACAGCGAGCATGCGGCGCGAATTGGTAGGCCGAAAGCAGTTCGAGCTATCGGCGCAGCGAACGGTCGTAATCCAATTTCTATCGTCCTGCCGTGTCACCGTGTCGTAGGCGTAAACGGCAACCTGACAGGCTTCGCAGGCGGAATAGAAACAAAGCGTGAGTTGTTGGCGTTAGAAAAAAACAACACTTAACTTCAGGGTGTGCTCGCCCTCGATTGAATCTGAGTTTAGTCTGCAGTTTGATCGGCTAGTGCGGACGATTATTAAAGATTGGTTCGATCTATAACTAGACCAGAACCGTATCGTTCAGCTTCATCAGGCGACCCGATAGAACTACTGTTGAAGCTTGGTCCATGTCGCGAATGTTTTTCGCAGGGTCACCAGCAAATGCAGCCAAATCAGCGGACATTCCCGCCTGAAGGCTTCCAATTTGCTTAACAAGCCCTAGCGCTTCTGCCGTGCCGGTTGTCGAAGCGTTAATCGCCTTCCAGTTCGTCCAGCCGAGCAATTCAACTAGCGCCCAAGCGTTTGCTGCCGATCGATCGTGAGTGCCGTAAGCCATTCCCATGTCGAGTCCGGTTGTGAACCTCACACCGGCGTCAGTCATGTCGTTGAGCCTATCGAGATGCTCACCTTCTGGAACAACCTTGTACGAAACTGCCCAGTGAGGATCAGCAGGCCCAACTTCGCCGCGTTGTTTTGCCTCAACTCCTAGAAGGTGGTGTCCGATCGTAGGATCGACCCACTGACCTTGATCGGCCATTTGCTTCACTGTTTCGGCAGTGTAGTCGAGTCCTTTATTTGGGTCTGAGTCGTACCAACGAGCGTGGATCAGTTGATCAACACCCGCTTCGACTACATTACGAGTTCCTTGAGCCGAAAGCGTGTGAGAGACAATCGGCACGTTCATACGGTGTGCCTCTTCGACGGCTGCTTTTAACACGGCTACCGAGTATTGAGGCGTGCGTGGATTGGCTGTTGGAGTGAACATTCCTCCGGTTGCCATCATCTTGATTACATTGGCACCGAGTTTTACTTGAGTTCTAATGGCAGTTCTAACTTGATCTTCGGTATCAGCCTCGGTTCCGAAGAACCAGCAGTGTCCGGCGGTGATAGTGATAGGTGTGCCAGCCAACAACAGGCGAGGGCCCGGAACGTGTCCATCGTTGATCATTTGCCGTACTGCGAATGCAACTTCGTTCTTCGAACCAAGATCACGAATGGTGGTCGTTCCCGCCAAGACTGCTTTGCGCATGTTATTCGTAGCGCGGATCGTAAGCTGCTGATCGTTCTCACTCATGGCAAGCGCTTGAGCATCGTGAGTAGCACTGCAATGCATGTGCGAGTGAGCATCGACTAGCCCCGGCAGCAGCGAGACATCACCGATATCGTGTACTTCATACGATTCATCTGCCGATGAGAGTTTACCGATTGGCTCAACGGCTGTAATAACACCGTCTTCAACAACAACTGCGTGGTCTTCTAGCCAGCCTGAAACCTCGGGGTTTGCCACTCGCTTTGCTTTGAATATGCTCTTGTTCGTCATGAATATACTGTCCGAGGCGTTTACGCCTCATTTTTGTGATGCTCTCGATTGCGAAACGAATAGTAGTCGCTATTTATCGAATTTACTTCTCGTCGTTATAGTGAATTTCGAATGCTCAATCAGTGATGAAAATTCCGACCATGTCGCCTTCGTCGGTTGCGCCGTGCTCCATAGTTTCACCCTGAAGGAACCATACCCACGTTCTGGGGCCATAAACGCCGTTGTAAGTACGAAGTTTGCCTTTTAGTACGAAAATTACGCCTGATCTATCACATGTGAGATAAACGCCCGGATGTCGGATGACGTAATCAGTTGTGAACACCACAAAAAAAGCCCCCAACATATTGTCGAGGGCTTTTTCTAATTCGCTTTAGTGGCGATCCCGAGCAGATTCGAACTGCCGATCTCCTCCTTGACAGGGAGGCGTGTTAGGCCGCTACACCACGGGACCGCGTAAACGGCTAATAAAAACCGCTTGTACTGAGAATACGGCTGGTACCTAATGCCAGTCAACACTTCAGTTGACGATTTAATACCGGCGTTTCTATAAATCCGAGCCAGCCTGATGTTTAACCGTAGTTGCAGCCGATGCCTTTGTACCCGATTTCAACTTCGCCAGAAGACGTGACCATGACTGGCGTTATTTTGTCTCCGCCAGAGAGGCGCTGGACCTCTACCCACTGGTCTGGCTCTTTGGACACGTCGACCTCACGGTATGAAATATCGCTTTTTACGAGATCCTCTTTGAGAAGATCGCAGTATCCGCACGTCGGATGGGTGTAAACGATTGCGACGCCATCGACTGGCGGATGTTCGGTTTTGGGCATTCCTGTTCCTGATTCGCTGCTGAGCTACTCGTAATACCGAGTCTTAGACAGCGCTGATTCTTCTATTTGCGATACATCGACTAGTTCGATCAAATACTGTTTACAAAGCATGCGATGTAAAAAGCCGTATAAACGTACTTCAGATATTACATATCGATCGATTTTTCGCCAGAAAGATATCCTTCCGGGTCTTTTTCAAACGCCACTTTACAGCCAGGACCACAGAAGTAGTAGACGTTACCGTCGTGAGTAGACGCGCCGCCGCCGGGGTTGCTGGTTTCGACCGTCATGCCGCATACAGGGTCGATTGCGGTTTCGGACTTGCCGCTAGTTAGGAACGGAATTTTCATTACTGGACTCCTTTTATTTCGAGATCTTGATCGTTAGTGGATTGCTAGATAGTTGCGTTGGCGTTCGCTTAATGCGTGCTCCACGTCCAAGACGCAGTGAGTTTGTGACTACCGTCACCGAACTAAATGCCATGGCTCCTGCGGCTACTATTGGATTCAGAAATCCAAACTCTCCGATGATCGGTTGCAGGAAGCTCGGGGCCGATCCATCGTTGAATATTGGATAGAGAATTCCGGCTGCGATGGGTATGAGCAGTACGTTGTAGAAGAATGCCCAAAACAGATTCTGCTTGATGGTACGCATCGTGCTGCGACTGAGATCAATTAGCTCAGCTACGATCGCTGGGTCACCCGAAGTAATCGTTACATCGGCTGCTTCGATGGCGATATCGGTGCCAGAGCCGATCGCTATGCCTACATCGGCGGTAGCAAGCGCAGGCGCGTCGTTTATGCCGTCACCAACCATTGCCACGACCTGATCGCCTCGCTGGAGGTCGATGATTGCTGCGGTTTTGCCTTCAGGCATGACGTCTGCAATTACGTTTGTGATTCCAATGACTGCCGCTACTTTTTCGGCTGTTCGTCGGTTATCGCCGGTAAGCATTACGGTTTTGATTCCGCGGGCTTTCAATTCACGTATTGCGTCGGCAGCTTCGGGTTTCAAACTATCGGAAACACCGATTATCCCGATAGGTTCACCGTCTTTTGCTACGGCCAGAACGGTTTCGCCACGTTCAGCAACGACAAATCCCTTTTCGGAGAATTCATAGGCAGCCGGAAAATTTTTCTCAATGAAAGTAACGCTTCCAATGATCACTTTAGATCCGTCGACAGTGGCGGTGATGCCTCGACCCGGAACAGCGTTTACATCTGTTGCAGCAGGTATATCAAGATTTCGTGTGTTGGCTTCAGCGATGACCGCACTTGCGAGTGGATGTTCTGAGTTTGCTTCAGCAGAAGCTGCTAGTTGAAGCAGCTCGCCTTCGCTAATGCCGAATGCCAGGATGCTTGAAATAGACGGCTTACCCTCGGTGAGAGTCCCAGTTTTGTCGAATACAACCGTATCGATCCTGTGAGCACGTTCGAGTGCATCAGCATTTCGAATCAAAACTCCACTTGAAGCGCCACGGCCCATTCCTACCATGATTGCGGTAGGGGTGGCGAGTCCGAGTGCGCAAGGGCAAGCGATTACCAGTACAGCCACAGTCATGAGAAGTGCGTTGATCATGGCTGGTTCAGGAGCTACGAGTGACCAGACCGCAAATGTCAGAATCGAAATTGTCAAGACAACCGGGACGAATAGCGCTGTAACTTTATCGACTAAATGCTCGATGGGCGCACGAGACGACTGGGCTTGCTGAACCATTCGAACGATTCCGGCGAGAACGGTGTCACGTCGGACGGCAGAGGCAACGAATCTAACAGCGCCTGTGCCGTTTACCGTTCCAGTGAATAGGCCGTCGCCAGATTGCTTTTCTACCGGAACTGGCTCGCCAGTGAGCATGGATTCATCGATTGTCGTGTTGCCTTCAATGATGTCACCATCAACCGGAACACGTTCACCGGGGCGTAAAACGATAGTGTCGCCGGCGATAACTTCGGCAATATCAATTTCGACTGACTCACCGTCTCGAATAACTACCGCCACCGATGGCTGCAGGCCCATTAGCTTCTTGATCGCATCCGAAGTGCGGCCTCTTGCCCTTGCCTCAAGCCATCTGCCGAGCAAGACGAGACCGATGATCGAAGCTGAAACGTCGAAGTAGGTGCCTGTCGAATGGCTTCCACCAACTGCTGCTCCTGAGAACGTCAGAGAATCATCGAACATAGACCGAATGATCGTCACGGCGAGACTGTAGAAATAGGCAGCCGAAGTTCCAATGACGACAAGCGTGTTCATGTTTGACGTGCGCAGCCTTGTAGCTGCCCACGCCGATTTATAGAACCTGCTTCCAGCCCAGAATTGAACGGGAGTCGCCAGCGCCAGGAAGAAAATATTTACCGTGGTTGGCGATAGCTTCGAGAGCGAGTCGATCTTTGTGTAGTTCATGGCGATCATAACGAAAGCCGCTACGAGAAGACTGACGATCATCATGTCCCTAGTGGATTTCAGTTCTGCTTCACGGATCTTTCGATCGCCATCAGCGAATATCGAGGTGTCCTCGTCAGCGAAACTTCGAACTGAATACCCTGCTCCTAATAGAGCATCACGAACATCTGGCTTGGTAACTGAACTTGTGGCGAACTCGACTGTTGCTGTTTCAGTGCCGAGGCTCACTCGAGCGTTCGTAATACCCGGTAGCTCTCTAAGAGCGTTATTGACGTGATGAACACACGCTGCACAAGTCATACCGCCGACGCTGAAGGTCAGGGTCGAAATGTTCTCTGCGACTTCTTCATCGAACGGCAGATGGTCAAGGTTGGGATTAGCGGTCTGCAATTTCGTACAACTCCACTAGTTCGCTCAGTACCTGCTCTTCTCTGCCTTCTTTAACTCCATCGACGACGCAAGTGTGTAGGTGCCCGTCGATAAGCTGAGATTCAAGCTTCTGGAGTGCGCGCCGCACGGCAAATGTTTGGCGAAGGATGTCGACACAGTAGCGTTCTTCTTTGACCATTTTTTTCACGCCGGCAAGATGCCCCTCGATGTAGCTCAAACGCTTGATCGCATCGGACTTAGTCTCGGATTTTGCTACTTCGTGCTGCGGGTGATCGTGGTGTTCGTGAATCATCTAACCCTCACGCATTTTATAGGCGGTTTGTGTGTATTATTATGAATCTTACACCCCCCCTAGGGGGGTATGGTTAGTAATGTTATTTGTTTAGACGCGGGACCTGATGACGAAAAAATCTGTTCTTGGATCATTGTTCATCGTGATTGTCGTCTTCGTCGCGGCGTGTGGCGACAACAGTATGGATACGAGGGTTGACGTTGGTTCGCCTGCATCGTCATCGTCGTTGAAATTCCCAGTTGAAATAACTGAGGATCGAATCGAAGCTGGTGAAATCATTTATATCGATAACTGCGCATCGTGCCACGGTCCTGTCAACGGTCGACAGGTTTTGGATTCGGCACCTCCGCACGGCGATACTGGGCACACTTGGCATCACCCCGACAGGCTGCTGTACCAATGGATTCTCGATAAGCCGCCACTAGCCACACTAATGCCCGCGTTCAGGGGCACTTTGACTGATGAACAAGTGATGCAGGTATTGGCTTACATAAAAAACCATTGGTTACCCGAAATTAAGAATCGCCAGAACGAAGGGTCAGTTCAGTACGAGGCTCAGGTTTTCGAGTTCGGGACCGAATGATTGCTGAACGTTAGGAGTAAAGCCCCGAGGATTACTTCTCAGTAATCTTTAACTGGACGGCTGAACTCAGTGTCCGCCGCGGAGAATAAATCCTGACAGGAGTTGTTCTTTCATATCGGGTATTTGAACTTTTCCAGCGTGTTCACGCCACCGTTGATCGAGTTCGCGTAGCCGTTCGGGTAGCTTCGAGCTTTATTACACTCCAGCCATTTGTAACGGCTTGAAGCGCAGGGGGAGGGTCGGTGAGGTTTTTCACAAACGCGAATGCGAAGTAGCTAAACCCGCTAAGAATTATTTCTTTGGTTATTGTCTTCAGCACCACAAACCCTTGAGTACGAATCATTCGTTTCTCTTGCAGATAAGACACTAATAGAAAACTGTAAACCATATTTTTTGCAATTTGCGTGTTCTACTCAACCCCCTCTTATAAGTATGCAACTGCCAATACGCCCCTTTGGGGTATCTAGATTTCAGTTACGGTCGTTTGGAAAACTACAGAGTCAAGTCGTTTAGTTGCCACATCAAGACCACTCAAAAGCGCGCCACTCTCAAAACTTGCATTGACAGGCGGGATGGTGTACGGCTAGAATTTGAGGCTGGCAGAGAAATGTCCATCTCTTTTCGTCTCGCTCTGGTTCATATTTGTTTAATCCCTACATTACCGAAAGCTCACGCGGTTGATCCGTGTGTCCTTCGGTTTTTACGCGTTTGAGAACGATTCTCGCCCGCGTGTAATCCATCCTTCATCACTCTAGGAGTGTGTGTGCATGGTCATCGCTGATCGCCGGTTAGCCCCATCAGAACAGCCTGGTTACAAAGGCTTCAACAGCATTTCTAACAATGTTGACGTTCCAAGTCTCGTTCATGTTCAGGTCAATTCCTTTGAATGGCTAAAGACTGAGGGGCTAAAAGATATCCTCGAAGAAATCTCCCCAATTGAGGATTTCTCAGGCGGCCGTTTTGATCTTAAGTTCCTGAGTCATGAAATTCGAAAGCCAAAGCACACCGAACGGGAGTGCCGAAAGCGTGAGATTACCTTCTCGGCTCCGCTATACATCACAGTTCAACTTGTGATCAAGGAGACTGGTGAAGTAAAAGAACAGACATTGTTCTTTGGCGATGTTCCGATGATGACTCGCAACGGTACATTCGTTATCAACGGTGCTGAGCGTGTTGTTGTTTCGCAACTAGTTCGATCACCGGGTGCATATTTCACAACAAAGACCGACCCAGCAACGGGCCGAAAGCTTTGCAGTGCTAAGCTGATCCCTTACCGTGGAGCGTGGATTGAGCTCGAAACGAGCAACAAGGACCTGCTTTCAGTAAAGGTTGACCGAAAGCGCAAGGCGCCTATTTCAACTCTTCTCCGTGCTTTGGGTTGGGCCACCGATGAGGAAATCCTCGGCCTCGTATCCGATGTCGATGATGACCCGGTTCACAACTTCATGCAGGCGACTCTTACTAAGGACACTGCCGCTGCGACTGAAGAAGAGGCTCTTATAGAGTTCTACCGACGTCTACGCCCTGGCGAGCCGCCTAGTGTCGACAACGCTCGTGAGTTGATCGATAACCTATTCTTCAACGATCGAAAATACGACCTTGGTCGTGTTGGTCGATACAAATTGAACCGCCGACTTGGCCTCGACGAGAAGACTCGAACTCTGACGAAGAATGACTTCGTTGAGATGATTCGACGAATGATCACGATCAACAACGGTCGAGCTTCAAACGACGATATCGACCACTTGGGTAACCGCCGAGTACGAGCTGTTGGAGAACTCATTCAGAACCAGCTTCGTGTTGGACTTCTGCGAATGGAACGTGTTGTAAAAGAACGCATGACCACACAGATGGACCCAGCCACTACGACTCCTGCTGCTCTGATTAACATCAGGCCAGTAGTTGCTGCTGTTCGAGAGTTCTTCGGTGGATCTCAGCTTTCTCAGTTCATGGACCAGACCAATCCACTTGCAGAGCTGACGCACAAGCGTCGCTTGTCAGCTCTTGGCCCTGGCGGACTTTCACGAGAGCGCGCCGGATTTGATGTGCGTGACGTGCACGCATCTCACTACGGTCGAATATGCCCAATTGAAACTCCTGAAGGGCCAAACATTGGTCTTCTAGGTTCGCTTGCGTCATATGCACGATTGAACAGCTACGGATTCATTGAGACTCCGTACCGTAGAATTCTTCGAACCATGTCGAGCGTAAACCCCGACATTCAGGGTCGAACTCCGCTCGAGGACATCAAGGATGCTGATGGCAAGATTGTCGTCGCCGCAGGCAAGCCAGTCACTATTCCGATCGCGGAAGTGGTCAATGCTCTGTCTTCACGGGAGATAAAGGTTCAGGCTTACGTTACTACCGATGAGGCTGACCGAGATTATCTTTCGGCTGATGATGAAGAGCACAACACCATTGGTCAGGCAACGACACCAATGGATGCTAAGGGTCAAATCACTACCGACCTCGTTGAAGTTCGGCAGGGTGGCTCTGAGTCATACACATACGTTCACCCTGATGAGGTCAACTACATCGACGTGTCTCCGATGCAGATCGTAAGTATTTCGACTGCGTTGATTCCGTTCCTCGAGCACGATGACGCTAACCGGGCTCTCATGGGTTCGAACATGCAACGTCAGGCAGTTCCGCTGGTCAAGCCTCAGTCTCCTTTAGTCGGAACTGGCATGGAATGGCGTGTTGCTACTGACTCAGGTCAGGTTCTGATGTCTGAAACTGATGGAGTTGTTTCAGCGTCGACCAGTGATCATGTGAAGGTTCTTGGCACTGATGGAGAAACGACAGAGTACCCATTAACTAAGTTTGTTCGTTCAAACCAGGGAACTTCGATAAACCAGCACCCAATCGTTCATAAAGGCGACAAGGTAATTCCTGGTTCACCACTCGCTGATAGTTCTTCTACAGAGAACGGTGAACTTGCTCTGGGACAAAACCTGCTTGTCGGTTTCATGACTTTCGATGGTCACAACTATGAAGACGCAATCATACTCAATGAAGACCTCGTGAAATATGACCGGTACACGTCTATTCACATTGATAAGCACGAAGCTGAATCTCGAGAGACCAAGCTGGGTCCAGAAGAGATCACTCGTGACATTCCTAACGTTGGTGAAGAGAGCCTGAGAGACCTTGATGAAGAAGGTATCGTTCGAATTGGAGCGTGGGTAACCCCTGGCGATATTCTGGTCGGCAAGATCACACCTAAAGGTGAGACTGAACTTACTGCTGAAGAGAAGCTCTTACGGGCCATCTTCGGAGAGAAGGCGCGTGACGTCAAAGACACTAGCCTCCGAGTTCCGCACGGCCAACACGGCAAGGTTATCGACGTTCGTATCCTGACCAAGAAAAACGGCGACGACATGCAGCCCGGTGTTACCAAGACCGTTCGTGTTTGGGTTGCCCACACACGAAAGATCAACGAAGGCGACAAGATGGCTGGGCGGCACGGTAACAAGGGAATTGTTGCAAAAGTACTTCCACGAGAAGATATGCCATTCCTGCCAGACGGTACCCCGCTTGACATCATGCTGAACCCGATTGGTGTTCCTTCCCGAATGAACCTTGGACAATTGCTCGAAACTCACTTGGGCTGGGCTGCTAATACTCTTGGCTTCCACGCTCGAACGCCGGTATTCGACGGTGCGCAAGACAGCGTTATCGAAGACCAGCTCGCACGTGCATGGTTCGTTCTAGAATCTAAAGCTAAAAACAACGAGGATCTTGATTCAGATAAAATTGACTGGACGAAGATTGATGCGTACTTGGAAGAGCGAGGTTTCGACCGTGATCGACTCTGGAGTGACGCTCAGTCGAACCGTGGCGTGGCTCGAGAAGCCTGCCTGCGTATCTGGTTGAAGGATTATGCTGGAGTTGAAACCGAAAGCATGAAGCCTTCGGAACTCATCCAGGAGTCACTCAAAGTATCGCGTGAACGAAACCTTTCAGCGCCTATCTTCGGCAAGCAGTTGCTACACGATGGTCGAACGGGTCTTCCATACGACGCTCCGATTACAGTCGGAAACGTTTATATGCTGAAGCTCATTCACTTGGTGCAGGACAAAATCCACGCACGCTCTACCGGTCCTTACTCGCTTATCACTCAGCAGCCTCTTGGTGGTAAAGCCCAGTTTGGTGGACAGAGATTTGGTGAAATGGAAGTTTGGGCGCTGGAAGCATATTCAGCCGCTTACACACTTCAAGAAATGCTAACGATTAAGTCTGACGACGTGATCGGTCGAGTGAAAACCTACGAGGCTATCGTGAAGGGTGAAGAGGTAATTCAGCCGGGCGTCCCTGAATCCTTTCACGTTTTGCTGAAAGAGCTTCAAGGTCTTGGGCTTTCGGTCGAGCTTCTAAACGAAGATATCGAACGATTCACTCAGGCTCAGACACAGTCTCAAGAAATGTCCGCAACGCTTGGAGCACCGCTGGATTGGAATGATCTTAGCGATGAGCCACTCGGCGCTCTAGACATTGAAGAACTTAGTATTGGCGATGATCCAGTGGCTGTAGTTTCAGATGATTTAGATGACGAAGAATCGGACAACGATGATTCAGACTCAAACGATGACGACAAGGCAGATGTGCCTACTGAAGATTCGCTTGAGGCTCTCGCTTCGAAAGAATCTAAAGATGATTCGGATGCCATTCATGGTGTCGAAGACGAAGAGAACTAACAAAACAAATTACGTCCCGCCTGAGTTCGCTTGATCTCCGGTGGGGCATTTTAACTTTGCTGACTTAGCTGGTCAGCTTCACTACCGGGTTAACCGCCCACGAGGGGCACTCCTCGGAAAGCAAGGAAACGGCCACATATGACGCAGTCGGGCGCCGATTTCAACGCAATCAGAATTTCTCTGGCTTCGCCTGAGCAGATTCGAGCTTGGTCATACGGAGAAGTGACCAAACCTGAGACGATTAACTACCGCACACTGCGGCCGGAAAAAGACGGTCTGTTTTGTGAACGTATTTTTGGCCCTACCAAGGACTGGGAGTGCTACTGCGGTAAGTACAAGAAGATTCGTTACAAGGGCGTAATTTGCGACCGTTGTGGTGTAGAAGTTGCACGTTCCAAGGTTCGTCGCGAACGAATGGGTCACGTCAAGCTTGCTTCACCTGTAGCGCACATCTGGTTCTCGAAGGGTACACCTTCACGATTGGGCCTACTTCTTGACCTTTCACCTCGTAACCTTGAGCGAGTTCTTTACTTCGCTCAGTACGTGGTTACTTCGGTCGACGGTGCAGCGCGCGAGGATGCTATTAAGCAGCTTCAATCTTACCGAGATGCTGAAGTCAACCGACTCGGAGAAGATTTAAAAGACTCACTTGCTGGTGACGCTGTTGAATCAACACTCGGCACAACTATGCAGGTGATGTTCGAAGCGCGTGTTGAAGCCGACCGTATTGCTCTTGAATTTGCCGAATCCGACAAGCCTAAGAAAAAGATCACGAAGGCTCAGCAGACGAAGGCCGATAAAGCAGCAGCTGAACTCGTAGATGCTCACAATTCCGAAGTTGCCAGCTTCAAGGGCGAAGGTGCAGCTACTAAGCTTTCAGAACTTACTGACGAGCAGAAGGCTGGCGTTGAAGCCGATGTTCAAGACAAGATTGATGATCTGGAATCCATCCAAGTGATGGACCTTCTAACTGAAGCTCGATTCCGCGAGCTTCGTGACAAGTTTGGACAGGTTTTCAAGGCATCAATGGGTGCAGAGTCAGTTCTTGAAATTCTTCAGAACACGGACCTTGATGCAGTTCGCGTCGAACTCCAGGATCAGGTTCGAAACACTTCAGGTCAGCGCCGCAAGAAGGCAATCAAACGACTCCGTGTTGTTGAAGCCTTCCGAAAGAGCGGAAACAAGGCCGAGTGGATGGTTCTTACAGTTCTACCGGTTCTTCCGCCAGAACTTCACCCAATGGTCCAGCTTGATGGTGGACGATTCGCTACCAGTGACTTGAACGATCTGTACCGAAGGGTTATCAATCGAAACAACCGGTTGAAGCACCTTATCGATCTACAGGCTCCAGACATCATCATTCGAAACGAAAAGCGAATGCTGCAGGAAGCGGTTGACGCCCTAATAGACAACGGTCGACGTGGTCGAGCCATTCAGGGAAGCCACAACCATAAGCTGAAGTCATTGACTGACTTGCTGCGTGGTAAGCAGGGTCGATTCCGCCAAAACCTTCTCGGTAAGCGAGTTGACTACAGCGGACGATCAGTCATTATCTCTGGGCCTCAGCTCAAGATGAACCAGTGTGGGCTGCCTAAGAAGATGGCACTCGAACTGTTCAAGCCGTTCGTAATGAACGCACTTGTTGTGAAGGGTTACGCCCATAACATCAAGAGCGCAAAGCGAATGACTGAGCGAGCACGTCCGGAAATCTGGGATCTTCTCGAAGAAGTTATTCAGGACCACCCGGTAATGCTTAACCGTGCGCCAACACTTCACCGACTCGGTATTCAGGCTTTTCAGCCGATACTTGTCGATGGATCAGCAATTCAGATTCACCCACTTGTATGTACAGCTTTCAACGCTGACTTCGACGGTGACCAAATGGCTGTGCACGTTCCGCTATCACGTGAAGCGGTTAATGAAGCAAACAAACTCATGCTTTCAACCAACAACATGCTTGCGCCAAGCTCGGGATTCCCGATTGTTTCGCCAACGTTGGACATGGTTCTTGGTATGTACTATCTCACGGGTATTGACAACGAAGAACTTACGCATGTTGAACGTGATGAAGAAGGCAACGCCAAGTACAAGACGTACGCCAACTTTGAAGACGCTCGATACGCATACGAGATTGAGCGCGTAAAACTACGTGAAATTGTTCGAGTTCGAGACGATAACGGTGAGTGGATTGAGACGACCATCGGTCGAATTATTTTCAACCGTGCTCTTCCTGATCATATGGAATACCGCAACATTCTGTTCAACCGTAGTGTTATCGAAGCCATGGTTGGTGAAGTTGTAAACGAATACGGAAACGAAGAAACTGTAAAGATGCTGGACCAGATGAAGTCGCTCGGCTTCAAGTACGCAACACAGTCCGGTACGACAATTGCGATGAAGGACATTGTGGTTCCGCCGCAGAAGCAGTCGCTGCTATCTGCTGCTGACACAAAAATTTCTAAACTTGATGAGCAGCTTAACGGCGGCCTGATCACCGAGTTGGAACGTTACAAAGCTTCTGTAGAAATCTGGACCGACGTTTCAGACAAGATGACCAAAGCGGTTGAAGATACACTGCCTAACTACGGCGGCATCTTCACCATGGCCGATTCTGGAGCGAAAGGTAACATCGCTCAGATCAAGCAGATGGCTGGCATGCGCGGACTAATGTCTGACCCTAAGGGCAGAATTATTGAAATGCCTATTCGATCCTCATTCGCTGAGGGCCTGTCGGTTCTTGAGTACTTTATTTCGACTCACGGAGCTCGAAAGGGTCTTGCTGACACGGCGCTACGAACTGCTGACTCGGGCTATCTAACTCGACGTCTTGCTGACGTTGCACAGGATGTAATCATCACGACTGACGATGATCTTGGCGCTCAGGGAATCATGATTAATCAGGACCTAACAGGTATACAGGCACCGCTTGCAGACCGAATTGTGACTCGTTACGCATCTGAACCGATTATCAATCCTGCAACTGGCGAGATCATCGTTGATCGTGAGGAGTTGATTACTCGAGATATTGCTGAGGAGATCACAGCGGCAGAAGTGAAACATGCTTGGGTATTCTCACCGCTTTCTAGTACGACGCAGCGTGGTATTTCTCAAAAGTGCTACGGAGCATCACTTGCGACTGGTCAGCCAGCATTGCTGGGTGAAGCAGTCGGAATTATTGCTGCGCAGTCGATTGGTGAGCCAGGAACGCAGCTCACAATGAGAACTTTCCACACGGGTGGTATTGCCGGAAAGGACATCACATCCGGTCTCCCTCGTGTTGTTGAATTGTTCGAAGCGCGAACACCTAAGGGCATGTCGATACTTTCAGAAATCGGTGGGAAGATTGAACTTGCCCAGCTTCCCGAAGGTCGTGTAGTTCGGGTTATTTCATCTGAGGAATTCTCAGATGAAATGGACATTCCTCAGACTCACCGCCAGACCGTGAAAACGGGTGACTGGGTCGACGCGGGTGAAGCAGTTCTTTCTGTGAAGAAGACTGCAATGGCAGCCGCGGTCAAGGCAGGCACTGACGATGATATTGACGAAGAAATATTCGCTCCGGTAGCTGGGGTAGTGCAAGTCACCAAGACTTCCTTACGAATAACTTGGCAGGAATCTGACGAACGTGAATACGTTATTCCGGCAGCATCAGAAATTCTGGTAGCTGATGCCGAGAAGATCGAACCAGGTACTCCTTTGACGGACGGACCAAAGAATCCGCAGGACATTCTGAAAATCGAAGGCCAGGGCGCTGTACAGCGTTATCTGGTTGACGAAGTTCAGGCTGTTTACCGATCACAGGGTGTGCAGCTGCACGACAAGCACATTGAGGTGATTGTTCGACAGATGATGCGTAAGGTTCGAGTCGATAATCCCGGGGGCAGCGATTTTCTTCCGGGTGAATTGGTGGACAGGCACGATTACGAGTTCACGAACAATAACATGCTTACTGCCGGCGGCGAAGCCGCAACAGCAAGCCCTGTTTTGCTTGGTGTAACAAGGGCTTCCCTTAACACCCAGAGCTTCTTAGCAGCAGCATCATTCCAGGAAACTGCTCGAGTGTTGACAGAGGCTGCTGTAAACGGATCTGTTGATCGATTGAACGGTTTGAAGGAAAACGTGATCATTGGACGATTGATTCCAGCCCGACTGGACCTATCGCCTGAAGGCCGTGACCGACTTGGACTCAAAGAGGGCGAAGCGAAATCTGGCCGACTCACCGGATTCACGCAAGCTCCTCCTGCAACGTTCGAAGATGCTCTTGCAGCTATTGGTGGTGGTGAAATGGTTGGTGCCGGTCCTAGTGCACCTTCCGGTGGCGATGTAGTTGCAGCAGCAGCAGCGGTAGTTACTTCATCTGAGGCCCCAATCGGTGATGGTGGACTTTTAGCTGCGGTAACGGCTTTGACTGACACCTCGACTGTAAGTTCGGAATCGACTGATTCGGGTGGCGATGATGCTGCGAGAGCGGCTGCGGCACTTCGTGCTTCAACATCGACAGCTGAAGAGAACGTTGAATCTGCACCACAGTTTGTGGATGAAGGTGAAAGCAGTGAAGGCGAAAACTCGGTTGAGTAACGTTTAGTTTTATTGAACACGATAATTTCGTAGCCCTCGGTTTTAGCCGGGGGCTACGAAATTAAGCGTATATACGAAGCAAACTTCCTAACCTCGTCGTAAATGCGCGGTTGTAGGTATAGCGGCAGAGCGAAAGATTTCATATAAAATTAATCAGTTGCCAACTACGTTTGACGTACACGGCGAAATACCGGGGGCGGTTAGCTCAGTTGGCTAGAGCGCGTCGTTGACATCGACGAGGTCACAGGTTCAAATCCTGTACCGCCCACCACCACATCTGTTTTGACTAAGAAAAATAGATGTTGGATAGAGTAAGATCGTAACCATGTGCAATCAGTCGCAAATAGAGTTCAGAATCACCAAGGTTCCTCGCGACACAACGGAGTGCAGCCCGCCTGATGGGCGCAGTACGTTGACTACGCAGGCACGTTGCCATCCCCCGACTTTTTTAGCTCGGCGACGTGCCCCACTTCGTTATTTATTCAATTTATCGTGATATGCACTGATTTACGGCGTTTCATGATTTGCCCTGCGAAGCACTAGGATCTTCTTTGTTTCGCTTTTATGGAGCTATTCGATATGGCAGACCGAGTTAAATTCAAAGATCTTTCACCCGCAGAACAGCAGGACCACCGCGATCGACTGCGTCACTCAACTGCGCACGTTCTGGCAGAAGCCGTAACGAAGCTATTTCCAGAAGCTAATCTCACGATCGGACCTCCGATCCAAGACGGTTTCTACTACGATTTTGCAGTTCCAGAGCCATTTACACCCGACGATCTCAAGAAGATCGAACTCGAAATGCGAGATTCGATTAGAGCCAACACTGAATTCGTTGAACGAGAAACGAGTCGAGACGAAGCCCTTAAGCTAGTCAAAGACAACAAGTACAAAGTGGAAATTCTTCAAGGAATTCCTGCTGACGAACGGGTCACGTTCTGCAGCCATTCCGATGGATCTTTCGAAGACCTTTGTCGTGGTGGTCACATGCACAGAACTGGAGATATTAAGGCGTACAAGCTTCTATCGACTGCTGGCGCTTACTGGCGAGGTGATGAGAGCAACACAATGCTGCAGCGCATTTACGGCACTGCATGGGAATCACGCGACGCACAGAAGGCTTATCTGAAACGTGTTGAAGAAGCTGAAAAACGCGATCACCGAAAGCTAGGGCGCACACTTGGGTTGTTCTTCTTTGACCCAATCGCTCCGGCTAGCCCCTTCTTCTTGCCTAAGGGTGCTCAGGTAATGAACAGCCTTATTGACTACGTAAAAGAGCTTTACGGCAAGTACGGCTATCAGGAAGTAATGACACCGCAGATCTTCAACACTGAATTGTGGAAGCGATCTGGTCACCTCGATGCTTATGCCGAGAACATGTACTTCGTAGATGTTGATGAACGTGAATTTGGCGTAAAGCCGATGAACTGCCCTGCAGCAGCAATGCTTTATCTTGCTGACTCGCACAGCTATCGTGAACTACCGATGCGATTAGCCGACTTCGGTCGATTGCACCGAAATGAACGATCAGGAGTTACGCACGGTCTGACTCGAGTACGTTCGTTTGTTCAGGATGATGCACACATTTTTTGTACTCTCGATCAAATAGGATCAGAGATAAATTCGTTCTTAGAAATGCTCAAAGAGGCGTATGGCACGCTTGGATTTGATAGCTACCGCCTTGAACTTTCGCTTAGGCCAGAAAAACGCGTTGGCACGGACGAAATGTGGGATCAAGCTGAAACAGCCTTGACGGAGCTACTCGATGCTTCGGGCGTGGAATACACGGCAGAGGCTGGCGAGGGAGCGTTCTACGGCCCTAAGATCGATATTTTCGTGCCTGACGCCATCGGCCGTGACTGGCAGCTTGGTACCGTTCAGCTAGATTTTTCTCTTCCAGAACGATTTGACATGGAATACGCAGCTGAAGATGGTACTCGCCAGCGACCAGTTGTAATCCATCGTGCAATGTACGGATCGCTTGAGCGATTCCTCGGCGTGCTGATCGAGCACCTGTCGGGCGCATTCCCGCTGTGGATGGCTCCTGTGCAGGCGGTTGTGGTTCCGATCGCCGATCGCCACATTGATTTCTGTAACGAAGTCGGAGCGAAACTGAATGCAGCTGGAATCAGGGTTAAAGTGGACGACTCGAACGACCGAATGAACGCCAAGATCAGACAGGCACAACTTCAAAAAGTGCCTTACATGATCGTTGCTGGCGATCAGGAAATCGAAGCTGGAACCGTCGCTGTTCGGACGCGAACGGGCGAAAACCTAGACCCTTTGACAGTCGACGAAGTCGTTGAGAAATTCGTGACACAAATAGCGGATCGCTCTTAACCTAGTTTTTTACCATGTAAATCTGACCATGAAAAACTTACAAAAAGTAGCAGGCTGTCAATTTGACGGTCTATTGCTTGCAGTGTAGCCTCGAACCTCTTGATATTCGTTCAGCGCTCCATTTGAAACTGTGGTGGCGAGTCCGTTAATTCCGAGTAGTTCATCTAGTACAAACTTCAGAGCGCTGTGTCTTCGCGGACGCGGCGATGGATCAATAACCCCAAATGACATCTGACGACATCACAATTCATCGAGGACTTACGGGCGTTTACTTCGACAGGAGTGAAACGACCTTCATCGATGGTAAAGAGGGTGTCCTTGAATACAGGGGCTACAACATCAATGACCTCGCTGAGCAGTCTACTTTCGAAGAAACCGGATACCTGCTGATTCACGGCAAGCTTCCTACTCAGGCTGAACTCAACGAGTTCGATGCTGAACTAAAGAGTGCCCGAGAGCTTCCAGAACGAATCTTCGATGTACTTGAAATTGTCAAAGATTCTCACCCAATGGATGCTCTGCGAACTGCAGTTTCTGCACTCGCTTCGTTCGATCAAGATCGAAACGACAACTCGACTGAAGCAACGATTCGTAAAGGTAATCGCCTAACGTCTCAGGTTCCTTCTATCGTCATGGCGCATCACAATATTCGCCAGGGCAAAGACCCGATCAATCCAAGTTCAACATTAAACCATGCTGGTAACTTCCTCTACATGCTCAACGGCGACGAGCCGAGCGCAGGTACTGCGGCATTGATGGACAAAGACTTTGTTCTTCACGCCGATCACGGTTCAAACGCTTCAGCTTTCACTGCAAGAGTAGTTGCCGGTACATCCGCCGATATTCATGGCGCAGTTACTGCCGGTATCGCAGCGCTTTCAGGACCTTCACACGGTGGAGCAGCTGAGAACGTGATGCAGATGGCGAAAGAAATCGGCAAGCCTGAAAATGCTGCTGATTACGTTCAGAATCTTCTTTCAAACCGTGAGAGGGTCATGGGATTCGGTCACCGGGTTTACAAGGCAGAAGACCCACGAGCTGGTCATCTTCGTGCTGGTGTAAAGGCTCTAAGTGAAGAGATGGGCCAGCCAGAGTGGTACCAGATCCTCGAAGCAGTTGTTGAGGCTATGAAGCCGTACGCTCGACGTGGTATCCACGTGAACGTTGACTTCTTCGCTGGAGTTATCTACTACTTGAATGGCGTCCCTCAGGACCTGTTCGTGCCGATCTTTGCGGTTGGGCGAATTCCTGGCTGGACGATTCAGGTTGTTGAGCAGTTCGAGCACAATATTCTGATTCGACCTTTGCTGCATTACACCGGCGGGCGAGAGCTCCAGTACGTGCCTATCGCAGAGCGTTAGTCTTGGCATGATTGGCTCCGGGCGTCACTGGATGACTTGTTCGCAGCTTTAATATGGTGTTAGTCAGGCTCGTGACTTTGTCACTCGGCTTAAGTGAAAATCGACCCTAACCCTCTCCCGAAAGAAGGGAGGACCGGGCGATTCGTTCTTTCTCTCGCATATAGAATCTCGGGATGCTTTGGCATCCCGTTTTTTATTTACAAAATTTATGACAACGCCTCTAGCCCGCAATAACCTAGAACAGCGGCTGATCGATCACATCGCTCAGTACGGACCGATCACGTTCCAGGCATTCATGGAAGCTGCTCTCTACGATGAAGTTTACGGCTACTACCCAAGTAGACGTAATCAGTCTGGATCGACACCCGTAGGCACAGATGGTGACTACTTCACGAGCCCATCGAGTCACCCAGCATTTGGAGCACTACTCGCACTTCAACTCGATGAAATGTGGCGATATATGGGCTCTCCGAGTGAGTTCACAATTGTCGAAATGGGCGCTGGAGATGGCGTGCTTAGTGCGGATATTTCACAGTACATTTCTCAAGAATTGCCTAAATTCGCTAAATCTGCATCGTACATAGCCACAGATTTGGCTCCACGTTCGAATTCAACATCTGTTGTTCAAACTTCACGTCTGCCGACTGGAATCACCGGTTGTGTGATTTCAAACGAACTGCTCGATGCGTTCCCTGTGAACCGATTTATCGTTCAGAACGGCGAGGTCCGTGAGATTTACGTTGACTACCGAGATGGCATTTTTGTTGAATCGATTGGTGATGTGAGCGAGCCTGAGATCGCTGCACGAGTGGATCCGTTCTTAGGTTCTCTTCCCGAAAATTACCGAGGTGAAGTAAACCTAAGGATTGGCTACTGGGCAGACTCGGTGGCTGCAACTCTCGCACGTGGATATGTGATTACGATCGATTACGGTAACGACCGTCCTCGGTTGTACAAACCCGCTCGTGCCGAAGGATCACTTCGCTGCTACTACCAGCACACGCTTAGTCGAACCCCACTGAACCGTATCGGCAAGCAGGACATCACCGCTCACGTCGACTTCACGGCCGTCGATCACACGCTTGGAGTCATGGGGTTCAGTCGTATCGGAAAACCATCTCAGCAGCAGTTTTTACTTAATCTTGGAATCGACGGTTTTTTGAACGATATTGAGCAACGTGCAGTAAGCCGTGAACTGTCTAGGTCGGAGTCGCAGGAAGACCTTGCGGGTATTGGATCGCTTATCGATCCAGAAGGACTCGGTCGATTCAGGGTTGTAGTGCATTCAAAGGGTGTTGAAGTCGATGGAGAGCCATCGCAGCCGTTAAGTGGCATCAAAGGCGGCAAACCTGATACACCTGGTCACAAAGCCCCGACGTTGAATCAAGCGTCGGTAGAACACGCTAGACTGCTGCGAGCGAGCAATCCGTTCACGCAAGACCACCCTCAGACTGGTGTTATGCCATCTTGGGAAGATCTTTTTAGTGACGAGCCATAGTCCCTGAATTAGTAGTTGAAGCCTAGATTTGAGAAATTCGAACAGCTTTATGCTGTATGTTGACCAAAGGTAGCGAATATTTTAGGTAATTTCATGTTGATATTTGGTTCAGACACAGCGAAATATCAATGTGACAGGGGTGGATGTTGAGCGATAAATCGCAATCCTCAAGTGAACAGCTTAAGAAAACCGTCCTTCATGCCACCCATGTTGAATCGAGCGCCAAGATGGTGCCGTTCGGCGGTTGGGACATGCCGGTTCAGTACTCGGGCGGCATTATTTCCGAAATCAAGGCTGTTCGTAGCTCCGCAGGTATTTTTGACGTTTCGCACATGGGGCGTCTCGAATTTGAAGGTCCCGGCGCAGAGTCGATCTTGAGTTCGATCACCTCGGCGAATATACCTGCTCTGAAAATCGGCAGAGGCAAGTACAACTTCATCTGCAATGCCGCGGGTGGAATCATCGACGATGCGATGGTTTATCGCACTGGCGAAGATAAGTATCTGCTCGTGATCAATGCTGGCAACGTCGACGCAGATATGGAGTGGATTAATCCTCACGTCGATGGGCGAACTGACTTCACGATGAACGTGGTCACAAACGAAACTGCAATGATCGCTATTCAAGGCTCGTCAGCGGTTGAAATCATCGACTCTCTCTCAAATGGCGATGCGTCGAAGATTCGGCGTTTCAGAATCGGTGCTGCTGAAGTTTCCGGAATTCCCGCAATGCTAGCTCGTACCGGTTACACCGGAGAAGATGGATTCGAAATTATCGTCGCCGCAGATGAGGGCGTTAATTTGTGGAAGACGCTGCGCGATGCCGGAGCAGTGGAAAATGGACTCGGATCTCGAGACGTATTACGTCTTGAGGCAGGGTTGCCACTTCATGGAAATGATCTCTCCGTAGAAACAAACCCGTTTGAAGCAGGATTCGGAAGATTCGCTTACTACCAAGCGCCGAACTGCATAGCTGGTTACGCCTTGAAGCATCTCGCCGAAATTGAGCCGTCGAGATTGTTAATTGGATTCAAAATGATTGGTAGAGGTATCCCTAGAACGGGTCTAAAAATACTCTCAGAAGGCTCCGATTTATCTGACGAGTCCAAGGTAATTGGAACGGTTACTTCAGGTACACATTCGCCCACTATTGACGTCGGTATTGGCATGGGCTACGTTGAACAAAAGTACTCTGTAATTGGAACGCAGTTGGTGATCGACGTCCGTGGGCGTGCCGTTGAAGCAGAAGTTGTTGATATGCCGTTTTACAAACGCGAGTAAATTGACTCCCTAACCGCAGTGTTGATGACGAAATTGGCTAGAAGCTAGTCGTTGACTAGAAAATAGGAATGAACAGACAGATGTATCCGGAAGATCTCAAATACTCAAAAGAACACGAATGGGTGCGCTTGAACGGAAATATTGCCGAAGTGGGCGTAACCGTTTTTGCACAGGAATCACTTGGTGATGTTGTGTTCGTTGACCTTCCTGCCGAAGGAACCGAGATTGAACAGTTCTCTAAATTTGGAGAAATCGAATCGGTGAAGGCTGTGAGTGATCTGTTTTCGCCAGTTGGCGGCAAGATCGTTGAGGTCAATTCATCTGCCACCGATTCTCCTGAAGTCGTGAACGAAGAGCCTTATGGCACTGGCTGGTTGATCAAGATTGAGCTTTCAGATACTGCCCAGCTCGACACATTGATGGACGCCGCTACTTATCAGGCAACATTGGACTAACGACCGCTTCAATGGCTTCATCTGCAACCTCTGGTGGAAACACTTCCACCAACCACCCCTACATCCCTTCAACCGATTTAGATCGCCAGGAAATGCTTGGTGTGATCGGTGTCGACTCACTCGACGGACTTTTGGGTGATATTCCGATTGAGCACCGGCATCCCGGTCTAAATCTCGATGCTGGTCTTGCTGAACAGGAACTTTCGACCTTATTTAGATCGATTGCCGCCGAGAATGCTTCATCATCAAGCGGATATATCTCGTTTTTAGGCGCAGGTTCGTACAGCCATTACGTTCCTTCTACAGTTCGTTCGATTCTTCAACGTGGTGAATTTGTAACCGCTTACACGCCGTACCAGCCAGAAGCTGCTCAGGGCACACTTCAAGTGGGATTCGAGTTCCAGACGGTCATTTGCCAGCTAACCGGTATGGAAGTCGCAAACGCTGGAATGTACGACGGACCGACTGCGTTCGCAGAGGCTTGCCTGATGGCATCCCGTGTGACCAAACGAACTAGAATCGGCGTACTCTCGAGTGCTGACAGTCGTTTGCCTGACACATTGCTAGCGTATTCAAAGCATCAAGGTAATGAGATTATTGTCATCACTCCAGATGCCACTGAAATTCCTGATGATCTGGCATGTATCGGTATTCAAAGTCCAAACTTTTTTGGTGAGATAGAAGATGTTGAGCGATTAACCAAGTTGGCTCACGATAACGGAGCGCTTTCCGTTGTGCATGTGAACCCAGTTGCGCTCGGTATGTTCAAGGCCCCCGGCGAGTTCGATGTAGACATAGTCACCGCTGAAGGTCAGCCACTTGGAGTGCCAATGGCATTCGGTGGCCCTTATGTCGGACTTTTTGCGTGCAAGAAGGCGCACATACGGCAGATGCCGGGTCGAATTATCGGGCGAACTACTGATACGAAAGGGCGAACCGGATACGCTCTCACGCTCCAAACTCGCGAGCAGCACATTAGACGTCAGCGAGCGACGTCAAATATTTGTACCAGTACGCAATTGATTGGCCTGATGGTCACTGTGTACGCCGCAACGCTTGGCAAGCAGGGCATCAAGGATCTGGCGAACCTCTGCTACCAAAAAGCGCACTACGCAGCGTCTGAAATCGGAAATTTGAACGGATTTTCTGTAAATCCAATAAGCCCCGGGGGGACGTTCTTTCACGAATTTGTTGTTAAGTGCCCCGGTTCGCCATCGAAGATCAATGCGTCATTGTTGAACAAGAAAATCATAGGCGGGCTCGATATTTCAGATCGTTATGAGAACGGAATGCTCGTTTGTGTAACCGAAACCAGCTCAAAGGATGACATCGATAAATTTGTGAAAGCTCTTAGTGAGATTGGAGCTTCAGCATGACCATTACAACTAGCGCAGGTGACATTGATCGACGATTGCTGATGGATCGTTCGGTAGCTGGGCGCAAAGCGTTCACACTGCCGGAATCTGACGTACCGGCGCAGAAGTTACCTGATTCTTCTTTCCTGCGAGACGATGTTGAACTTCCAGAAGTTTCACAACTTGAAGTAATTCGTTACTTCTCAGTTCTGAGCCAACTGAACTTTTCTATCGACACGAATTTCTACCCGCTTGGCTCGTGCACGATGAAGTACAATCCGAAAATCAACGATGAACTGGCGAATCTGCCGGGTCTCGCCGATATTCACCCACTACAGCCCGACGAGACTGTTCAGGGTGCGATTCGACTTCTGAAGAATCTTCAAGACGATCTCGGCGAAATCACCGGATTGGTCGGTGTATCGCTGGCGCCACTTGCTGGGGCACAGGGCGAATACGCCGGATTGCTTGTTGCCCGCGCCTACCACGAATCCCAGAACGACTCAGCTCGCACGGTTGCCATTGTTCCCGACTCAGCACACGGAACCAATCCTGCATCAGCAGCGATGGCGGGGCTGGAAGTGGTCACTGTTCGTTCTGATGATCAAGGGAACGTTGACGTAGAAAACCTTCGTGAGCTTGCAAACGAAAGTACAGCCGTATTCATGCTCACAATTCCGAGCACACTCGGACTGTTCGAGCCGAATATTCTCGAAATAAACAAGATCGTTCATGATGCTGGTGGATTGGTTTACGCCGACGGTGCTAACTTGAACGCCTTGCTTGGGCTTGTGAAGCTCGGCGACTTGGGCGTAGATATTTGCCACTCGAACCTGCATAAAACGTTCTCAACACCACATGGTGGTGGTGGTCCTGGCTCAGGGCCAGTTATGGTCACCGACGAGTTGGCAAAATTCCTGCCGAAGCCGGTCGCAATGAAAACAGATGCCGGATACGTGATGGCAACTCCCGAGATGTCGATAGGAGCTATCAACGGCTTCCATGGATCGTTCTCGATTGCAGCGCGAGCCTACGCCTATATTAAGACGCTCGGACTCGAAGGTTTGCAGTCGGTTTCTGAGAACGCAATCATTAGTGCCAACTACATTCAGGCTAAGTTACGAGACAAATACAACATCGCTGCCGATCGATACTGCATGCACGAAACCGTGCTTTCTGCCACGAAACAGAAGAAACGTGGTGTCGCAGGTTTGGACATCGCTAAACGATTGCTCGATTTCGGCATTCACGCGCCAACAATGTACTTCCCGATGATAATCGATGAAGCTCTGATGGTCGAACCGACGGAATCTGAATCGAAAGAGACTCTGGATCACTTCATCGCAGTAATGCGACAAATCGACGATGAAATCGATAGTTCACCAGAATTAATCCTCGAAGCTCCGCACGATTTACCAGTAACGCGCCTCGACGAAGCAACCGCTGCTCGTAAGCCGGTTTTACGCTGGACTGCTGAATCTAACTTCTTGTCTAGCTAGCTGCTTGTTCTTAGAGAGTTCATAGAGTGTTAGGCACCTGTGTTTGTTCGTGCATGAAATTATAATTTGGCTAAATTCGACCGCCGAACGACGTAAATCGGACCATGTTCACCGCTCATGTGGTTCAACTGTGAGTAAGCTAACCCGAAATTCAGAATCAGTACGTAAATTTCGGGAGCCATAGCGTCGAATGATTGTCGATACTCACGTTCATATTTGGGAGCTGCCGCCGATCGCACAGATCGGTCCTAGCGCCCCGAATTTCACATCGAAGCCAAAAGCCCATGGTAACGCTGAACTACAGCTCGCCGACATGGACTTAAACGGCGTCGATAAGACTGTTCTCGTTCAAACGTCGTTCTCGACCTGGGACAACGAATACGTAGCGGCTTCTGCGATAAACTACCCGGATCGGTTCGTTTCGATGGGACTTTTAGACCCCATGGGCGACAAAAACGCTGAACAAGCCGTGTACTGGATGGACGAACGCCAGATGCAGGGCTTTCGATTTCATCCGCAGTACTACTCCGATGTCGATATCCTGCTTCGACCAGAGAATGAGCCGATGTTCAAGGAAATCGAGGCACGTGCGTGCCTCGTTCAAGTTCACAACCGACCCGAACATGCCCACCAGTTAGATCAAGTAGCGGCTAAGTACCCGGGCATCACATGGCTGATCGACCACATGATGTACCCGGATCCGAATATGGCTCCGGATTGGGACGTTTACAAGCCTGTTTTGGCGCTGGCGAACCACGACAACGTGCTGATGAAGATTTCGGATATTCACAATCGTTCTGAGAGCGATGAACACCCGTTCATCGATATGCACGATGTGATCAAGATGGCGATGGATGCGTTTGGCATAGATCGTGTGATGTGGGGCACTGGCTATCCCGGGTACCACCGGGTCGAGCACGGATGGTTGACACTTGCCGACGAGCTCAAGCTAGTTAGAGAAGGCTTTGATTGGCTGACGACGGAGGAGCAAGATAAATACCTTGGACTAAATGCAATGCGCGTTTGGGATTGGGATAGCGAGTAGTATTGCGAGTCGGAAAGCCTTTCAGGCATCTGAAGGGAATATGGAGCACAAATAACACATGGCACTTCAACCCGGTACACAGGCACCTAATTTCACTTTGGATGCCCACTCTGGTCAGGTAAAACTTTTTGATCTGCGCGGCAAGATAGTGGTTGTCGGATTTCATCCCGCCAGCTTCACCGGTGGCTGACTGAATCAGGTGCGCGGGTTCCGCGCAAACTACGATAAGTTCGTTGCTCTAAACGCAGAAATCATTGAGATTAGTGCTGATCCCGTTCCGGTACAAAAGGCGTGGGCTGCCAGCATGAAAGAAAACGATAGCGATGAAGACGGACAGGTTCCGTTCCCGATTGCCAGCGATTTTTGGCCGCACGGCGAAGTGATCAAAGCGTTCGATGTGTTCAACGAAGCTACCGGCAAAGCAAAACGCTCGGTATTCATCATCGACGGCGAAGGAATGATTCGCTGGTCGAACGTTTACACCGACTCGATCCCAGCCTCAGGTGAACTCCTGCACGAAATAGAGAATCTGAAATTCTGATCGCTTAGATTAAATTCTGAATAAAAAAGTCCGTCGGAATACTCTGACGGACTTTTTTATTTATTAGGTATTCTGTCGCCCAGCGACCTTAGTAGAACGTGCCACCGTCTTTGTCGTCGCCTTCTAGTTCGCCGGCTAAACCAGCTTTCACATCGGCAAGCTGACTCTCGACGCCCGATTTTAGCATTCCAGCGTCTGAGCTAATTGGGAACCACTGCATGCCCTGCTTGATACGCCGAGATGCTTCTTCGCCGGAAGCAGTGTGTGCTCCGGTAAATACGCCGTGCCTCTTTCCAGCATCGACGACCTTTTGAACAGCAGCAATGTGATCAGGATGCTTGTTGTCTAAGCCGATCGGAACGCCCATGTTCTGGGCAAGATCGTTAGGTCCGATGAAACATACGTCGACACCTGGAACCGACATAATCTCGTCGATCTGATCTACAGCAATAGGATCTTCTATCATGATCACGACCAAAGTCATTTCGTTGGCATGCTTGTAGAAGCCGGAGCCGTATGCAATTTGACCACGTGCGCTACCGATTCCACGAATTCCATCGGGAGCGTACTTTGCAGCCTGAACTATTTCACGAGCTTGTTCGGCATTTTTTACATCTGGTGCAACGATGCCCATGAACCCAATATCAAGGATTCGCTTAATCCATACTTTCTCACCATACGGAACCCGAGCGAACATAGGTGTGCCGCTGCCTTGAGCCGCACGGAGGCAGTTCACAGCCGTTGAAACGTCTATAGCGTTGTGTTCGAAGTCGACAGTGATCCAGTCGAGATCGGTCATGTATGCCAGGACTTCGATTACTGAAGGGTCGCCAGTAGTCGACCATGTGCCGACAGTGGCTTCGCCACGTTTCATCTTGTCTATGACGGGATTTGAATCCATGTATATATCTTCCTTCGGCTTCGATCGCTTAATTGGATTAAGGATGACGTTCTTGTGAGCGTTATTGAACTTGCTATATCAAAAAGGTTACTACTCGCGTCACTGGATATAAACTAGCCTGCGGATAAATTTTTAAAAGCATCGCAAGGGAGATTCTGAGTTGGCCAGACACACACGGCTACAGGCACTAAACGCAGTTCACGAAATTGGTGTCGTGCCAGTTTTTTACAACGGCGACATTGTAACCGCACAGAACATTGCTAAAGCCTGTGTAAACGGCGGAATAAAGGTTCTTGAGTTCACTAATCGTGGCGATCACGCATGGGAAGTGTTCTCGGCACTAGACAAGTTCTGCGCAGCCGAGCTTCCCGACGCCATTCTTGGCGCAGGTTCAGTTCTCGATGCCGGAACCGCTTCTATGTACATCGGCTCAGGTGCCAGCTTCATCGTTGGTCCTGTAACGAACCCCGCTGTTGCAAAGATCTGTAATCGACGAAAAGTCGGATACATTCCTGGTTGTGGCACAGCTTCCGAGATTTCAGCAGCGGAAGAGCTTGGTTGCGACATCGTCAAAGCCTTCCCTGGAAGCGCTGTAGGTGGTCCTGGATTCGTAAAAGACGTTCTGGCTCCTATGCCGTGGACATCGATTATGCCTACCGGTGGAGTCGACATCACTGAAGAATCACTTCGACCGTGGTTCGATGCTGGTGTTGTAGCCGTTGGAATGGGATCTAAGTTGGTTTCTGCCGACATATTGAAGGATGGAGCGTGGGACAAGCTCGAACAGCGCAGCAGAGACACCGTCGCACTGATCAAGTCGATTCGCAATTAATCACACGCTGACTTATTTCAAGTTAGTAACTATCCAGAACACATAGAAAAAGAATCGAGATTCATCCCCATGGTCAAGGTTGTAACTTTCGGTGAGGTAATGCTCCGACTCGCAACTATGCGACGAGAGCGCTTTACTCAGGCGCGAGAATTTGAAGTCACCTATGGCGGTGGCGAATGTAACGTTGCAGTTTCGCTCGCTCAGTTTGGGGTCGACGCAACGTTCGTAACCGCTATTCCTGATAATGACATCGGGCAGTCGTGTATCAACTACATCAGGCAGTTTGGTGTGGATACATCTGAAATCCTTCGACAGGGTCAGCGACTCGGTACCTACTACCTAGAATCAGGGGCAGCAATGCGTGCCTCTAAGGTCGTATACGACCGAGCTGCATCGTCGATCGCTGAAATTCAGCCCGGTGATGTTGATTGGGCGAAGGTGTTCGATGGAGCTGACTGGTTCCACTTCACCGGAATAACTCCGGCAATTTCAAAGAACGCTGGTGAAGTGTGTATCGAAGCCGCAAAGGCGGCCAAGGAGCTTGGGCTCACTGTTTCGGCCGACATGAACTATCGTAAGAATCTGTGGTCTCCTGAAGAGGCGCAGGCAACGATGATTCCGATGATGAAGTACGTCGATGTTTCGATAGGCAATGAAGAAGACGCTGAAAAGTGTCTTGGAATTGCTGCTGAAGGTGTTGATGTCACCGTTGGCGAGATCGATCCGGAAGCTTACAAGCCTGTTGTGCAGGAACTTTTAGACACGTTTGGATTCAAGCAGGTTGCAATCACGCTTCGTGAGAGCTTCTCTGCTGACGACAACGGTTGGAGTGCAATCTACTTCGATGGTGACGAAATTCTCGTTGGTAACAAGTACCCAGTTCGAATCGTAGACCGCGTTGGTGGCGGTGACTCGTTCTGCGCAGCGATGATCTACGGTCTTACTCGCGACGGCTGGAACTCTCGACAGGTTCTAGACTTTGCAGTAGCTTCATCTGCTATGTCACACACCTTCCACGGTGATTTCAACCTCGTCAGCGTGAAGGAAGTTATGGCAGTTGCCGGCGGCGACACCTCGGGCCGAGTACAGCGGTAGCTCCTCTACCTCTCTCCCGGAGCGGGAAGAATTTAGAGGGTATGAGAAGAGCGATCATTTGAGAATGCACGGCTTTAACAAAGCGCGGTTACGTTTTCTGTGAGATTGATCGTGGATTGGCTGAGTCTATAGATGACTCCGCTAATGCTCTAGTTAGGTAAAACGAAGACGCACTCTTGAGAATTTCTTAAGAGTGCGTCTTTTGTTCGTTATACGCCGGGTGTTTAACCCTTGTTGCCTTCGGTCTTTATTACTACTTCGAAGCCGAGAATGGCTGAACCGTGAGCGACTGTTCCGTCGGTCTTGTTCTGAGAAGCCTGACGGTGCCCTCGCTCGAATGCTTTTGAACTAACCCAGGCTTGAAATGATTCTTCTGAATCCCATCTGGTGTAAACGAAGTAACGATCTTCACCTTCAACAGGTCGAAGCAATTCGAACCCTTCGAATCCCGGTTGGTTTTCTACTTCGCCAGCACGCTGCTGGAACCTATTCTCAAGCTCTTTGCCCTTGCCTTCACCGACAGCGATTGCATTGATTTTTACGATACTCATTTGTTCGTCTCCCGATAACCAGCCAGATGACCATCTAAGTCACAGTCATGTTGGCGAAAAAAAGTTTTGATAGATAAATCGTAGGCGACAGGAAGCAAGTTTGCTCCTGCCAAATTACGTAATTAAAACGTGCCGATGAGACTCAACCCATCGTGTGAAATACATCAGCAGTGATCTGATAATTGAGTGGCTTGCCAGCATTCCAGCGCTCATATTCATCGATCATGCAATCAGCAAGGCGTACGGCTTCGTCTCCCACTGTGCCGCCAATGTGCGGACTGATAACGACGTTCGGTAATGACCATAGCTCAGACGTTGATGGCGGCGGTTCTGGAAAGGTCACGTCCAGCAATGCGGTGATATCAGGCCGTCCTTGCAAGACACGAATTAAATCTTCCTCAACCAGCTGCGCACCACGCCCAGAATTGATGAAAGTCGCTCCATCTCGCATTGTTTTAAAATGCGATCCGTTGAGTGTTCCGATAGTAGATTCCAGATCAGGAATGTGACTACTTATCACAAGTGAACGTTCGAATATCTCATTTAGTGAAACAGGTTCAACTTTAAGTTCAACTGCACGTTTTTCAGTTAGAAACGGATCGTGAGCAATAACTTTGATCGGAAAAGCAGCAAGCAGGTTCCTAAGTCGAGTTCCGATCTTACCTAAGCCGATCAAGCCAACCGTTTCGCCAAAAACTCCGCTCCGGGGAAAGCTTTTTGCTTCATGTGTGTTCAAATTTGCGTAGTTTCGAGTTGCCCTGAAATAACCACGCAGTGATAGCAGCATTTGAGAAAGGCACATCTCGGCTACCGGGATGGCATTGACGTCCCATGCCCCGATAAGTTTGATGTCACGTTTAATCAGTGGGGATGCGAATGATTTGACGTTTCCGGCGGCGTAGAAAACAGCTTTCAGGTTCGGCATTGCATCGAAGTGGTGATCGTCAAAACTTGGTATCCCCCACGTAGCGAAAATCACTTCTACATCTGCCAAAGCGTTTGCATGTTGGTCGAAATTGAGGCCTGTGATTACGTTCGGATAGAGACAGGTAAGACCTTCTATTCGCTCTCTGCGACCGCGACCGAACACATCACCATCTTCAGGCGAGTATTCGTAGAACAACGCGGCTTTAGTTGAGTGTGAATTACTCATTCCAACTCGCCGCCCGCAGAGCCTGTGATAATGAACACCATTTTTGGGTATTCGGTGAGCTCACCGTAGCTCGCTATTTTTTTTTGATCGTTTGAGTCAGTCATTAATAGCCCATTGCTACGCCGTCGCGTCGTGGATCTGCGCCGCCAAGCATTGTGCCGTGATCTGTGAATTGGATGCCCTGACCGCCACCAACGGCGTTGTGCCAATCGGGAGCCACATGCACACGATGTCCACGTCGAGCCAGATCTTCACGCATTCGCTCAGGGAACCTATTTTCAAGTAGCAGCATTCCAGTGTCGTAGTGTCTAAACCGAGGAGCCTCGATAGCCTCCTGAACGTTCAGGCCGCCATCGATGTGGTTATGCATCATCTGCGCAGTGGTGTGCAGGATTCCCCAACTGCCAGGAGTTGAAATGGAGAGACGGATCTTCTTATCGCCGGAGCCATCTCCAGCATCAGCGTAAATTTGGGCTGGTGCGATACAGAAATCTTGCTGCTTGCCGGGTCCGATCAAGTTTGGGCTATCGCTATCTGGGTCAATGTCGAACCACTTACACATGTTGTTCATGAACACGCCAGTACCACCGGCGACTACCGCCGAACCGAATGCGCTGCCAAGCGACTGGGTAATGGTCACAACGTTTCCTTCGGTATCTGCTGTCACGAAGTGAGTTGTTAGGCCAGTCGCATATTGAGCCTTCACGCCAGCTGGGGGGTGATCGACTCGCGATCGATTCCATCGTTCGGCAGGTGGCCCTGAAGTTTCTAGCATGCTGATTCCCGCAGCACGTTCCGCAGCGTATTCAGCCGATAGTAGTCGGTCTAGTGGAATATCAATATAGTTTGGGTCGCCAGCGTATTTCGCACGATCGTCAGCGGCTATGTACACAGCCTCAACCAATTTGTGCAGAGTGTCGCTTGAACCGTACGGAAGATCATCGAAATTACTGAGAATATTTAGTGTTTCGAGAATCTGGAACGCCGATGAATTCGGTGGAGCTACTCGAACCTCGTATCCTCGGTAGTTAGTGCTTATCGGCTCCTGCCAGTACGCACGATAAGCGGCAAGTTCTTCTCGACTGATGATTCCACCTGACTTTTTCAGACCGTCTTGAATTCGATCACCAAGCTTGCCTTCGTAGAACTCTTTTTGTCCGCCTTCTGAAATTTCTGCCATAGTTTTTGCAAGATCGGGCTGTCGGAATATGGAACCTGCGCTAAGTCCTCTACGTTCAACCACAAGAGCATTTTGAGATGTTTCGAATCGGTCGATTCGTACTAGGTTCTCTTCGATCATATCGGCGTTGAACGGTGAGAGAGCGATCCCTTCGTCGGCGTAGCGGATACCGTCACGCATCACTCTGGAAAGCGACATAGAGCCGTAGGTATCGTGCATCGTCAACCATCCGGATACGTTGCCGGGAATCAGAGGCGAAATGGGACCTGTTTCGGAGTTGATATTGTCGTACATCTCGGGTTGAGCTGCGTTTGGAGCGTGCCCTGAGAAGTTCAATATCCGAGTGCGCTTCTCTTTCGCAACGTAAACCATTGCGATGCCGATACCGCCTACGCCCGACATGTACGGCTCGGCGACGTTCAGCATGGCTGCTACAGCCACAGCCGCATCGAATGCGTTGCCGCCGTCTCTCAATACATCGAGACCTGCCTGCGAGGCGTACGGGTGTGCAGATGCGACCATGCCGTTGACTCCCACAGCTGGTGCACGTGTCGACCGACCGTGAGGCGAGGTGCCTTTTTGGAAGAGAGCATTTGGATCGATTTCATCGACGTTGTACACGGGATCGCCTTTCGAAAATTTGATCTAACCATCAGGCTTGTTCGGATGCCTGAAAGAGTTGCTTACGCAAGAGTGGATAGTTGATTGCGAGATTCGATTTGTTCTTCGCTAGAGCCGTAAGCCATCGAATAGTGCCCTTTGTATCCAGCACTTTCGAGTCGGGTGAATAGATTGGTGAAATCGAGGTTGCCTTCGCCCGGAATTAAGTGAACTTCGTATTCACCATGATTATCTGCAAGTCGCACTTCGCCGATTCGGTCTATTCCGAATGCGTCGAGGAAGCCGTCGATTCCGTCAGGAACTAAGTGTGAGTGATTTGCTGTGAACGCCCAGCCCATGTGTTCGGCGGGAATTTCGTTGAAATACTCTCGGGTTTCTTCAACCGTGTGAGCCATGTAGTGAACTTCGGCATGTTCTGGCTCGAAGTTGAGATTTTCTAGAAGGATTCTTTGTCCGGTATCTAGCCCGTACTTACAAATTCGCTTCAAGCGGTCGAGAGAAGCCTTTTTGCGCTCTGGAACGTCGCCAGTGAAGTGATACCCGGCGTGGACCACGGTCCACGCACAATCGAGCTGATTAGAAAGATCGACACTTGCTCGCATGTATTCCTCAACGGCTCGAGAAACGTATGGGGAATATTCAGCGACGTTCACAGCTGAAAGAGTGTGAAGGCCGATCGTAATGCCGTTTGTTTCGCACATGTCCCGTACTGCGCGTGAACGCTCAGGTGTCCACGTATCCATGTGATTAGGACCTGCGTCGGCGTTGAAATCTAGGAAGTAGAACTCATTGTCGATAGCCCACTGTATAGCGTCTTCCAACCGGGTTTTTCCGGCGTCGATTCCAATACGATCTTTCAGTGACATTCTTGGTTTCCTTTGTTGATTTCGTAACTGATCAGTGCCAAATCGTGAGAGAGCTTACTTAGTTCCAGTTCTTGTAGAGCGTGCTGTTTTCCAAATTTACCACTTCGTACGGCAATCCTGTCGCAGCAGCAGTTTCCTTGCCTTCATCGAGCACAAGCCAAGTTCCGCCCTTGCCGATAGCTCTGCCATTGAGCATGATCAGCTCGCCAGCTACTAATGACATCGATGCTCTTCCAGTGCCCGAGTTAATCACTGTGACATCGGCATCGGCACCTTCAGAGAAGTGCCCTTTATTGAGAAGGCCAAGCATCCGAGAAGGTGTGTAGCTTAGCTTGATTACCGCTTCATCCATGCTGAGGGCACCAAACGCAACAAGAGCCATCGAACGTTCGATGGCTACGTTTCGTGGAAGCGATCCACCGTCTGTTGAAATTGCGTCGACCCGGAACGTGCCGTCATCGTACTTCGCTGTAGCTAGGCTGAACGCACTGGTGGGCGGGTTAACTGGGTAGCTCAGGGAAGCATCGGTAGCTGCGGTTTCCCAAATATCTACAGCTTCCTTGCCAGTAACTGCGATTACGCGCCCGCCGCGTTCGATGAGAGCCGAGCCGTATCCGTCCATTAACGATGCTTTTACGCCTTCATCTGTAGTCGGATAGCCGCGAGCTTTCAGGCAGTTTTGGGCGACGTTGTAAATCACATCGCCGTTTTCATCACACTTGCCGTTCGTACCGTTCGCTTGTGCGAGATACGCTTCGGTGATCCACTGTGATCGCATTCGTTCGATCATGCCGAGAGCTTCCTGCACTTCCTTGTGCGGCTCATCGATCATCCCTCGTGTGTACGAGTTGATGTGAGCGACGTGCAATCGGCCATTTCCGGTAATTCCGGGTACTTCACGAAGTCCGGTCATATCGCTGCCGGAATCTTTAGTTCCTACGTGGAACGCCACCCATGCAAGCTGGTCGTTGGCTGCTTTGACTACATCAGAAGAGGCTTCAGGAGTAAACGGGTGGTAGCCGCCGAGCATCTTTACGCCGAAGCCACCACGTTTCTTCACATCTGAGATTACGTCACGAAGAACTGCGGGTCTTGGGTCGTCCTCTGAAACTGTTTCATGAGGGACTAAACCCATGAGCGATGCTACGTTGAGTCCTGCGCCACGTTGAATCATACCGGTGACCATTGCGGTGGGGTCGCCAGCGAGGTCAAGCGCAGTCGTAGTGCCTGATTCAACGAGCATGGCGTGTCCGTAAGCGCGATCGACGTTGCTGCTAAACGGGCTTGATAGGTGTGCGTGAGTATCGATATGACCCGGAATCAAGATTTGACCAGAAACATCGATTATGTCGCCGGCCTGGTCAGGAGCTATCGAATCAATTACCGCAGCGATTTTTCCTTGTCGTATTCCAACATCGAAGTAGCCATCAATATTGTTGGCGGGGTCGACCACGCGTCCGTTTTTTAGAACGGTGTCGAATTGCTGTGAAGTAGCCAAATTAAGAGTGAATCCTGAGTGGTAGCGCTGGGCAGTAGTTTCGTTTTTGGAGATTCTACAGAGGGCATGGCGATTGGAGTGACTACAGCAGCCGTAATCGACCCGTAATGAAAGCGGTAACCGAGCGGTAATTCAGGTGAAAAACCGGCGTAACGGAGGTGGCGTGATCATAGTTCTATCGACGGCGTGCCGACGAGATTCATAAATAACTTATTGGTTGCCTACCGCATGTTGCGAATGAATCTCTCGACTCGTTTCCAGACATAGGCCATGGGGCAGGTCTACACTCCGCACTTTGTTATTAGCGTAGTGATCAATGACCTCAAATACTTCCACATCTTCTAATTCAGTTTTGACCAGCCCGCATGGTCGACCGGGTGTGGACACGTTGATCGTTTATGCTGGTCGTGGTTTGCGCGATATGGGTCGCGGGCTCATCGCTGTTATATTGGCGATTTACCTTGCTGAAATCGGTCTTTCGATTCCGCAAATCGGACTTGTTCTCGGATCCAGTTTGGTCGGTGGATTCGTCCTGTCGCTACTCGTTATGTTCACCGCTAACGCAATATCGCGTCGTGCATGGTTCGTGATTCTTGCGCTAATCACCGGATCAGCGATCGTGATGTTGTTCTTTACCGAGAACGTTTGGCTGATTGGGCTAGCATCGTTCTTTGGGTCGTACGCCGGTAGCGGAATGCATCTGGGACCAAGTCTTCAGATCGAGCAATCGTCACTTACCGAGGTGACCAATTCTCAAAATCGCACAAGGGCATTTTCGAATCTTTCTGTGTCATCGGCTGGCGGACGAGCGCTAGGTAGTGCTCTTGTAGGAATTGCCACATATTTGATCGGTATTCGTGATTGGGAACTGATCGACGCCTATAAGGTTTTGCTGGCGATATATCTCTGTATCAACATACTAAGCGCAGTAGTGTACCTCGCACTATCTTCGGCTGTTGAATCGAAAAAGAGCGCGGGTGATCTGCTCGTAAATCCGTTCAAAACACCGTCACGAAAACCGATCCTGAAAATATCTAGCCTATTCGGTGTCGATTCGTTCGCTGGCGGCATGATTTTCGATGCGTTCTTCGCGTTATGGATGGTCGATAAGTACGGCATGAATGAAGGCGCGATTGCCGCAATCATGATCGCTACTCAAGGTCTGAACCTAGTTTCGATATGGCTTGCTCCAACTGTCGCCAAGAAAATCGGACTATTGAACACGTTTGTGTGGACCCAAGTTGCTGCGAATATTTGCTTGATTGCCTTTGCGTTTGCACCAGGTGCCGCTATAGCCGCCGGATTATGGATGATTCGCGGAATATTCGATGAAATGGACGTTCCCACGAGGCAGTCGTACATGATGGCTCTCGTTCCACCAGAAGAACGCACTGTTATGGCGGGATCGGCTAATTTGGGTCGTGGATTTGGGCGCATGCCAAGTTCGACGGTGACAGGATTTCTATGGGCAGGGGCGTATACCGTTGCGCCGTGGTTGGTCGGCGGCGGACTAAAATTGGCTTACGATTTCGCCATTTACTTCTCGTTCAGGAACGTCGAACTGCCCGAAGAGTCAGATTAGTTGCGCCCTGAGTACATCATCGCTATCGGCGTCGAAGTCCTCAGAAAGTCTATCTTTTGAACTAAGGTCGATCATTTTTACCGGATTTAAACTTAACTTCAGCACCGTTCACCGGAAAACTCTTTGGAACATCGGTGTTTCCTTCGATCACACCGTTCGAAATCGAGAGATAAGTAATTTCGTCGAATCCGGTATCGGCGTTCAGTATGCGGCGGCTAAGGATTAGAAGATCGTAGCGCCACAAACAAATTCCTCATTCTTTCGAAGCTATTTCCCGATTCATGCGGCAGAATTGAACGCAGTTTATTCACTAATTTTCAAATTGGCTCAGGAGCTAGGCTGATTTGTGGGACATCGGACCCGATTTGAACACGAACACTACTTCACCGATTAATCTAATTCACCTTCTTGCCGTACTCGTAAGCCTGTTGATTGCAAGCTTTGCAGTGACTGCCCCTGTGCTTGCGCAGGATGATGCTGAAGCATCGATTGTTGGTTACAGAATTCTTGACGAATCGAAGGCAGGGTCTCATACGATTCAGCTTCAGGTTAGTCCGGTAGCTCCTATTCAAGGCATCACTCGATTTGCTGTTCGAATTCGTGATACAGAAACGGGCGAAGATGTTAATGATGCAAAGGTGAGCATCCTAGCTGCACCATCTGAAAAAGGTGAAGCCCAATACACACTCGCGCTTAACTCTCCGGTAGACATTACCTACTATCTTGCGCAACTTGATATGGAAACATCGGGTGTTTGGGCGGTTGAGGTCATAGTTGAATCAGGCCTTGGCACTGGAAGCACCATAATGTCGGTTCGAGTTTCTGATCGAGGGAGGAGCGGCGCGAGTAACGGTTCGGGACAAGCTTTGTTTGGCTTAGTCGCACTCTCGTTTGTAATTGGCATCGGCTGGGTTTGGTATCAGTCGAAGCGGGCGCTTAAGCGTCGAGATCAGTAGCAATAGCCTGAAACAGTATTTTTAGCTCGTAACTAATTCTGTTGATTTTGAGTTCAAACAGAGTCTATTTTCTTGACCTAAGGCGCTCTCAATGCTAGGTTTGCGTCATCTTACAGTGGTACGCGATAAACTCATGAGGAACCGATATTCTCAGTGTTTCGCTTGTACCCCCATTGAGGCGAATTCGAGTTTAAATATCGATTTTGATTGACGAGGAGCACGCTATGACTGAACCGGTACGATTTGAGACTGAAGGCATCTCTCCAAATGAGAGCGATCGAGGAACGATTGCTGAAGCAGCGCCATTCGTAGCTTATGTAGAGCGACTTATGATCCGAGTTCGCAGTGCGAAACTCAAGGATCAAAATCAGATGCTAGACAACCTCCAAGCTTGGATTGACCGAGCTATGACAGGAGGAATAGACGTTCTTCGGGACGGCGATCAAATCATGGGCACATTGAGCGCAAACGTGTCTGAAATGATTGATTCTCGAACGATGCTTCGCCGCATCGTTTCACCAATGGTTGGACTCGCCATTCTTGCGGGCGTACTTTCCGTTGTCACGGTTACAGTTTCGGGCTTCGAGGCGCTGTTCCTTTCAACCCCTCTTGAAATCGTATTTGCAGCTGTGATTTTCGGAATTGCAGGTAGTGCATTTACTGTTCTTCTGCGAACGGTAACTATGCAGCTTGAGTACACCGAAAAAGTGGCATTGTTTATGGTTGGACTCGCTCGCCCGTTGGTAGGCGGTGTTCTAGCTCTCGCGGTGTTCGCACTGTTCGGTGCAGGAATTATTTCATTGCCATTGGTTTCAGATCAGGAAAGCACTACTCGTATTGCGTTCCTGGCTGGTTATGGTGGAAGCGGAATATTCGCTGGTCAGCTAGCACTGTTTGCGTTCGCATTCGGAGCTGGAATATTCGAGGGTTACCTCACTCCACGGTTCTCACGTGGAGTGGCTCGAGTAGCCGACAAGGTTAGTTCTGTAACTTCTTAGTCTTCAATCTACAACAATAAAAAAGCCCGCTCTCGATTTAGAGAGCGGGCTTTTTTATTGTTGTAGATTGAAGACTTTACCGCGGGGCGTTGATGGCTTGACCCGCGCTTGGATCATTTGTTTCATTGATTGTCATCGAACCCATCCAGATGACCACTGCGACGATCAGCGCTATCAACACCAACAGGGTGATCATCATCGACTTAAGCGGTGAGCGGCGTCTCATTCGAGGATTCTGTCCCGAAATTCGAGCTTCCATCGCCGAACTTTCTATCCGGGCAGCTAGGCGAGGGTCGTTCATGTTCATGTTAAGATTTCGAATCAGTCTGTTGAGGTTATAAATTGCCGAATAGAATTACGAACTGATAACCCATTAGTAAGGGTTGTGAGTTCAGCGATCGTGATTGTTCACTTAGCTGTATACCCACCAGAGGAAAAAGACGATGATGGGCAGATATCATACGCCTGTTTTTTGTCGGGGTCTTCTACGCCCGAGATAGTGTTGTTGCTACTTTGATAGAGTCTGAGATTCCATGCTGTTGGCAAGAATATTATTGTGGTCTTGAACGTTTGGACTCCTAACCCTTAGCCCACCAAATGATGCCGGCAAAAACTATCACGTAAAACACTGCTCGTAGTACCAGTTGGCGAATTGTTACGGTTCGGTGACCGTTGGGATCACGATCGCCACCGCCTCTATCCCAAAGATTCATTTTATACACTCCTAAAAAGGGCTAAGTAACGCCAGTTAACTGAGTTTAAATTTTACCCTTGAAACCAGCAAGCTGATCAGCAAAAGTGAATACTGCAGGTAATCCGCCGGTGTGAAGAAAGATGACCGTTTCATTATCACTGAACCCGCCTTCTTCGACCTGGTCTATCAAAGCCGCCATTGCGGTGCCAGTGTAGTTAGGGTCACAGATAATCGCATCGGTCTGGGCTGCAATATGAATAGCTTCATTGACCTGAGCGCTCATCACGCCGTAGCCTTCACCAACGTACTGGTCGAGCACTCGTATATCGCTCTGTTCGAACGTTACAGGCAAGTCGAGCAGTTCCTGAATATCTTTGTTGTGCTGGAAAATGTATCCGCTTAGAGGAACATCGTAGTTTACGGTGACTCCAGTGAACTTCCAGTCTAATCCCATCGATTTAGCTGCGACGATCAGGCCGCACAAGGAGCGACCAGCAACGCCGATAATGTGAACGTTTTTGAGATTGTTTTCGTTGATTTGTTCAAGGATTTCGATACCAGCTTGAACGAATCCGACCATGCCGACAATTCGAGGAAATAGGTGGTCTTGAATCAGGTAGGGCTTGTGCCCTTCTGCTTCGAGTTCTTCCTTGAGCTTGGTTGCGTAGCCTTCGGCATTGCCCGACTGATATTCGTCGAGAAGGTGCAGTTCGGCGCCAAGAATCTTGTCGATGAGCAGGTTGCCTTGAACGTTTCGGTTCGCAGCGTTCTTGAGAATGAGAATGTAGCGCATACCGATTTTGTTGGCTGCTGCGGCGGTCATACGGGCATTGTTCGAGTGGTAATCCATGATGTTGATCATCACGTCGTAACCCTCTTCGGCAACGTGAGGCATCTCGAACTCGTAGTGGCGTGCCTTATTGCCGCCGTACGCCAACCCGGTCATATCTTCACGCTTGATCCATATCTGCGGACCACCGAGTCGTTCGGTTAGGCGTGGCATTTCTTCGAGCGGAGTCGGTAGGTGAGCGATGTTCATCCGCGGAAGCTTATCGATGTGGGACTGAAGTTCGCCTGGCGTGAGGTGTTGTGTCATGGTGCCGCCGATTGTACGTGTGTTAGTCGGTGAATTTGTCGGCGTGGGCGAAGAGTTGCGGGAGGCCGCCCGAATGGATGAAGCAGATCGTTTCTTCGGGGTCGATTCTACCAGATCGTAACTCGCCGATTAGACCCGACATCGCCTTGCCGGTGTAGTTGGGGTCGAGAATGAGGCCTTCTGTCTTGCCGACCATCTGAATTGCTTCGATTACCCGATCATCAGGTTCACCATAGGCAGGACCTCGGTAGTCGTCGAGAACAGTTAAGTCGTCAGTATCGAGCGAGACTTCGAGATCGAACATCTCGGCAACTTGGGACGCGCGATCAGCGGTCACATTCTGGAAATCCTCGATGCTGTCGGGTGAGTACTGGCAAGCTGTGGCACGCCAATCGAGGCCACGGTTCTTTGCGTACAGCCGTAAACCAGCGATTGAACGACCTGTTACTCCCCAGAACCGAACTGGACCTGTGACTTCGGCATCCTCAAGCTGTTGCTCAAGTTCTAGACCCGTTTCGAGAAAACCGATCATGCCCATGATGTCCGAGAACGGATCGTCGGGAAGAATGTAGGGCTTGCGACCGGCTTTAGTCTCTTCTGAGAAAAGCTTACTAGCCATCTGTCGACCATAATCGGCCGGTGTTCGATGAATATTTGCGCCCATCAATTTGCATAGAAGCAGGTTTCCGGTGAGCGGTGCAGTGACCATATCGATCGAAACGATGTGGTACTTCAGCCCAGCTTTCGCACAACCAGCGGCGATAAATCGGGACTGATTCGAGTGGTAGTGATTGATGTTGATGACGGTATCGAAGCCACATTCGAGAATGTGAGCAATCTCGAATTCGAAGTGCCGGCCTTTATTGCCACCGAACGCCAATCCGGTCACATCGTCACGCTTCACCAGAATTCGATTCGGCACATCAACGCCCTCGTCGATTAATGCTTGTTGCAACCGATCAAGCGGCTCTACGGGCGTGTTCAAGTGCGATAGCTTGAAACGAGGGAGCTCTTCGAGTTTTTTTCGTATATGTTCTTGCGAAACGGTCAATTTGAGGATTCCTGCGCTATCGAAAAAATTCTGGCGTTAGCTGATTTAGTTCTGGGCTGGAAGCCAGCCCCAAGAGTGAGGTCCGAAATCGAGTGCCTGTGGAACGCCGTCTTTTACTGCCATTACCGGTTTGATCGCCTGTGATCCTGCTTTGGTTGCACCTGAAGACTCTCGGAATGAGAACTCGCCTTCGACGAGGTCGACGATCGAAATATCGGCAGTTGTGCCGACGCTGAGCGAACCGAGATCATCAGCAATTCCAAGAATTTCAGCTGGCTTTGACGTCGTCATACGAATAGCGTCTTCGAACGAAATACCTAGCGTCATTACTTTGCCCATACACTCGGTCAGCGAGAACACCGGACCTGCGTAGATGCCCATCGCAGTGATATCGGAACTGATCGTGTCGGGAATGAAACCGGAATCTATTACCGACTGTGCCGCAGCGAATGTGAAGTTTCCGCCACCGACACCTACATCGAAGTAAACGCCGTTATTTCGAGCTTCTTGCGCCTGTGAAATTAACGATCCGTTTGCGAGAAGTGCGCCAACTGCTCCACTGAGCGTGTGAGTTACAACGTCGCCCTTGCCCAGAATGTCGGTGAGAATGCTGGGTGTTAGATCGGCAGCGATTGGATCTTGCGCAGCGATATCGCCAACGTGAACCATTACGAAACCGCCAGCTTCATCGGTAATCACCTTTGCAGCCTTCGGCATGTCGTTGCCGAGAGCAGTGATTCCGGGAGTGACCATTCGGGCCTTTACGCCTTTGATGATGTCGGGATAGGACTGAATAACTTCGACCGATGCAGCGTGATTTATATCGTCGGCTGTTTTCACTTCGGGAACGTTAGCTACTCCCATTTTTCCGATGTTCAGCAATGCTAAAAGTCGAGTTTTGGCGTTTGGAGCGAGGTAGTTCACCAATCCGCCTGAGTTCAACGCACCAATTGATCCTGCGTCGAGGATTGTCGTTACTCCGGCGCTCACACCGGCTGTGTCGGCATTAACCATGAATTCGTCGTTAGATGGCTTGCGAATGCCGCCTGCAGCGTGCGTGTGAAGGTCTATCAGGCCAGGTGTGACGACCAATCCGGTGGCGTCGATTACTCGCTTGCTAGCTGAAGCATCGATATTCGATTCAACAGCAACGATCTTGCCATTTTTTACAGAAATATCAAGCTTGGCGTCGATGTTATTGGCAGGGTCGAGTACTCGGCCGCCAGAAATAACGAGATCGTGGGAAATGGGTTGTGTTGGCATGGATATTTACTAATTAGCAGAGCAGGTCGATATTAGGCGTCTTGCTGAAGACATGTACACAATAGACCAGTTTAGATTCGTGTTGGAACTGTCACTTTAACGACTTGATTGAGATAACAACGAAAAATCGGTATTTTTCGATACCTACTGGTGAAAACACCACCAAATATCCCCTAATACTCCCGAAGAGAGCCGTCGGGATTGATCAGTGGTGGGCGGTCGTAGGGTATTGGCGGATAGTGCTTGAAGGCTTCTTCGTTTAGTTCGACGCCAATGCCGGGTTTGGTTGGCACTTCTAGGTATCCACCAACCCGTTTCAAAGGCTCTTTTACGAGTTCTGCTTTAATTCCCTTGTCATCGTCATACGGGTATTCCTGGACTGGAATGTTGTGAGTTGCGGCATCGATCTGCACACAAGCAGCCGTTAGAACACAGCTGAGCGGATTGTGTGGAACCACTGACACATAAGCAGCCTCGGCAAGCGCTGCGATTTTCTTCACATTGGTTATGCCTCCAGCAAGCGATAGATCGGGCCGAACGAACGCTGCGCCTTGGTGATTCATCAAATCTCGGAACTGGTAAATGGTGTAGAGCCGTTCGCCCATCGCCAGCGGAATCGGCTGCTGCTGAGCAACCCATCCCCACTGATCCATGTTTTCAGGCTCGATAGGATCTTCGTAGAAATAGAGATTTAACGGTTCGAGCGCTCGGCCTAGGCCAATCGCTTCGGCTGGAGTTAGCCGGTTGACGACATCGATCATGATGTCGCAATCAGGTCCAGCTGCTTCACGAACGGCGGCGATGCGTTTAACGGCATTATTCTGCATGCCGGTGAAGCTCATGTTTTCGAGTCCGAGACCTTCTTCGAAATCGGAATTGCCGAAATCTCCAAACGGGTAGACCCGCAGAGCGGTGAATCCTTCTTCGACTCGCGCTGCAGCTTCTTCAGCCAGCGTTTCGGGCGTGTTGCCGCTTAGATGGGTGTACAGGCGCACTTTCTCTCGTGTTGGTCCACCCAGTAGTTCGTAAACCGGCTTGTTGAGTGCTTTGCCTTTGATGTCCCAAAGTGCGATGTCGATTGCACCGATAGCCGCCATCATATCGGATCCGCCACGAAACAGCTGTCGACGAAACATGTGCTGCCAGTGCCGTTCGATATGGCCGGGGTCTTTACCGACCAAATACTCAGCGCAGTATTCAACAGCTGCTCGTGGCACGAACGGTGTGCCGCCGGTGCCGCTGGCAGGGTGAAGCTCGCCAACGCCGGTGATGCCTTCGTCGGTTTCAACTTTCACATAGTTGAAGCGATCGACGGAAAGGGTGATTACCGCTGTGACTTTCATATTGTGATTAGCTCCGGGCGGCGTCGAACGATTTGGTCTCGCGTCGCATTTCACCTTTACTCTAACTCCTTTCCATCAAGGAAAGAAGTTAGAGGCGTCACTAGCGTCGCAACGATATTTGTTTGCTATCAATGTAGCTGTTCAGATATTTATTACCTGAGAAGGTGAAACAGCAATATGTTGGTACATGCCTTTGCACTACCCTGCAGAACGATCTCAGGTGTAGTATTTGCGGGAATTTTCGCACTTGGCTGCTCGGTGAAATTACCTGTTCAGCTATTTTTACTCTTGGTTAGAAGGATCGGTTATTCATGGCAGGACCCCTGCGCGTCGGATTAGTTGGCGTTGGCCAACGTGGACTTCAGCACCTGCAAGCTCTGGTAAGCATGCAGTCGGACGAGATAGTACAGATCACTGCATTGGCTGACCCGTACCCAGAGAACCTCGAAGACAGCAAGGTCAACAAATTCGTCGAAGGCTATTCATCAGCCGGAATCAAGATGTTCGATTCTGCAGATGGCATGATCGAATCGGGGCTGGTCGATGCAATCTGGTTCGTTATTCCGCCAAACCAGCACAAGGGCGAGATAGAGCGGGCAGCAGAGCGAGAAATCGCTATCTTCGCTGAGAAACCTCAATCGCTGTTCCTCGACGACATCATTTCTCAAGACATCGCAATCACGAAGGCCGGTGTGCCAAGCACAGTCGGCTTCCAGATGCGACACGACCGTGGTTACACCGATATACACAACTATCTCAGCGACAAATGGGTCGCAGCTATGACCATGATTGCCGAAGGCGCAGTCGAGGGTCACGGCGTTAAGCACACTCGCACTGAAGAACAGGGTGGCCCAGCGAACCGAGTTTGGACCGCCAACCGAGCGTGGTCAGGAACTTCAGTCGTTGAAGCTGGAATTCACCAGACCGACATCATGCGGTATTGGACGAACGACGACGTTGATTGGGTTCGAGCAACCTACACCGACCGTCCTGCTGAACTGCACGATACCGAAGGTGACAACCCCATTGCCTACACCGTGACTTACGGCATGAAAAAGGGTGGCGTTGCCAACCTGATTTTCACGAAGCCAGCTCGTTCGTACTACGACGGTCGATTCGACGTGATTATTCACACGCACGGCACGATCAAGCTCGAAGACGATTTTGTTGACTACGCGTTCGGTGGGGACTGGCCGCCAGCGAAGAACCCGACTATCGATCAAGTTCGCAAGGTAATTTCAGCAGGTCCGCACACCTCTGCAATGGGTGCCGAAAGCACTCGTGGAATCGGTCAGGCATTCGCCAACTCGATTACTGAGAGTGATCCTTCGAAGCGATTGAACTCGTTCAATTCTTCGATCAACTCGCTCGCTGCTGTGCTTGCTGCGAACATCTCGAACGATCTCGATGGCGATAAGATCGTTATCGACGAATTCATTAACGACGACAAATACGCCAAGTACCGATTAAACCCAAACAGGTAACTCTCAAGAAATAAGAGTCCCGTGATCAGTTCACAAATAAATCGTTGAATTGTTCATAGGCTTCATTTTTTCAGATCGACAATCCCGGAGAATAAGTAATTGCCAATAGCAGGTGAATGGTTCACACCAACCGAGCTAAGTTTCAACTCAATCAAGGCGCGGCCTGAAACGACTTGGGTTCATTTTTCACTCGGTGACGGCAATGGCATATTTGGTCAGGGCGAGATTACCGACACTCAGGTCGATCAGTCGATCGCACCGATCGTTGCTCGCTTGGCAAACAACCTTCGGGGTCACAAGCTCACTGCTGATACCGACGTCATTACGCTGAACAATCTGTCGGTCGAGAAACTTGAAACCGACCTCCCGCTCGCAACAGCTGTTAGTGGTCTTCGTTGCGCCATAGCCGATGTACTTGCACAGGTTCTTCAGCTGCCATTGGTCGACTACCTGCGAGAAATTTACGACCACGAGGGTAAGGCCGATCGTAAGGTTCCGCTGTACTCGAACATCAATCGTGCCCTGAAGCCGTCGTTTGATGGTCCAATGGATCGTTCGCCCGATGGCTTCTCCGAAATGGCTCAACGGGCGATGGAATCTGGATTTACAACAGCCAAGTGCGCACCGTTCGATGAATGCAGGGCTCCGTTTAGCAAATCAGGACTTCCACGAGAAGCCGAAATGGGTCTCGATCGTATTCGAGCTGCGAAAGATGTGATTGGTCCGGATCGAACGTTATTGGTCGATTGTCATTCGCGATTTGATCTTGAATCTGCACTGGCGTTAGAGCCAGAACTTCGTGAAGCCGGAGTTGGCTGGTTCGAAGAGCCTGTCGACCCGATCACTATGGCTGACGATCTACGAATTATTCGTGATAAAGCTGAAATGACAATGGCTGGAGCCGAAATGGGCTACGGAGTTGGCCTGTTCAAGAAGCTGATGGAAGAAGACGTTCTAGACGTCGTGATGCCAGATGTGAAATTCTGTGGTGGTCCAGTTGAGGCGTATTTGATTGGTCGAGAACTAGAACCTCGATGGGAGGGTTCGGTTTCGATGCACTGTCCATCGGGGCCACTTTCCTTGTTGGCATCTGCCCACGCAACGGCAGCGTTCGGAGCCACAATTCCTCTGGAGCACGCCGTTTACGAAGCTAATTGGCGTCATGAGGTTCTGGAGCCGTTCGAGATCGTGAAAGATGGATACCTTGAACTACCGGGTGGTCCCGGTCTTGGTGCGAGAATCGATCCGGTTGCGATTGCGATGCGCGGCAAGCAGTGGACTGAGTAGCAGGCTGGCCTGGGATTCTTCTGTATTGAACACCGCCATCTTCACTACGGAGAGGGGATTAATGCTGTTGATCTCGTCCTCTCAATAGGGCGCGTATAAGCTGAACTGAAATTGAGTCACAATGAAAGTCCACTTGCGTGCCTACTGAACTTACCGCAACAGGCCCGAAGCTAACCCATCGTTCTACATTGCTAGAACGGCTGGTCGACTTTGAGAGTGAGCTAGGTGTTGAGTTTGTAGTTGAAATGCACCTTCCTGGCTATTCACTTGGCGAAAAGTGGGCGTCATTGCCTAAATCCGCTCAAGATTACGACAACGGCATCATTGTGATTAGCTCGGTCGATCCGGTCGCGGGTGTTCAACCGCGATTGGCGTTGTTGCCACCGTTCCCGATCACCGATGCCAGTGAAGCACACTCGTTCGAATATCTCAGAGCGTTCGATGCAAAGCCCCATACGATTGCGATCATCCTTCTCCGACTCGGACATTGGGCAGTTGGAATCGCAGAAGATGGCGAATTAGTTGTAACCAAAACAGGCAGCCGGTATGTGAAGAATCAACACCGCAAAGGTGGCCAATCATCGAATCGCTTCAGGCGCGGTCGTGAGAAGTGGATTCGAGAGTTATTTGATCAGGCTGGAGAAGTAGCTAGCGCACGATTCAGGGATTATCCAGGGCATTTGGAGTTCTTGAAACTAGGTGGTGATAGAGTCGTTCTAGGCCAGTTTATTAAGCGAATCAAACTGCCCGATAGATTAGGAGATCGTGTCCTGCAGAACCGAGTGGCAGTCGATCAGCCGGGTCGAAAAGCTCTCGATGATGCTGTTCGAGATTCTTGGTCGTATCGAATTTTCGAGTTAGGCGAGTAGCAAGTCACTCGGAATTCGTTGCTGATTTGTGGATATTCGGATCAGTCGAGAGGTTGGGAGTTTTCTTGCAGGCCTGTAGATTGAGTTTATGGGATTTGGGCGAAATCTAAAATAACTGGTAACTCCTGAGCACGATTTAAACCCTGTTGTCGCGCCCGCAATTGAACAGTTTTAGGCGGTATATCTGTATTAAGAGATGCTTTTCTTGGCTCAACCACCTAGTTTGGTGGCGACTGCAAATCATAATCATCCCCTAGATGGTTCTGGATGAAGCTATCGATGTCAATTCCGCGTTTGTGTGCTGTTAAAACTAGAGACCGATAAGACTTCTGCGAGACATCGATGATTCGCATAAAGGTTTTCCAGTCACTCCCTTTAAATCCGTCGAGCTGCTAAAGATCCGGTTAGAGCAACTAATTTCATACTGAACCTCAAATGATCCATACGTGTAGATATTTATATATAGTCTGGAACTATACGCAGACGTGCATTAGGCGTAGCATCGTGCCCTCCCCTCCCCTCCCCGCTTTTTAGTGGTGGATGGCTATACGTGACGCGTCCGAGTCGAAGCTCTGCTTTAAATCGAAAACGTCAAAATACAGAATCTAAACCCGTGAACAGCGGGAACGAACACAAGGGTTACATTAGCGATGACTACTGCACGCGAAGGCGAACGAGTCGCCTACTTCAACGGTAAAATTATTCCTGAATCAGAGGTTAAGGTGCCTTTCAGGGATCGTGGATTTAAGTACGGTGATGCCGTATTCGATATGACACGCACGTTTGGTCACAAGATTTTTAAACTTGAGACTCACATCAAGCGTTTTTATGACTCTCTCAAGTACGTAGATATCGATCCCGGTATGTCTCAGGAAGAGATGGTTGCTAAGAGCCGAGAGGTTCTAGAGGCTAATCTGCATCTTCTAGGTCCTGATGATGACTTTTGGGTAGGTCAACGCATTTCGCGCGGGGTAGATCTTGTCGGTGGTGATATGTGGGAGACCGCTGGTGGTCCTAACGTGATAATAGAATGCGCACCGCTTCCATTGAAGCCTCGTGCCCGTCTTTTCAAAGATGGCATGGACGTTCTCGTTCCTTCAGTTCGACGAACACCGCCAGAGTCACTTAGTCCTCGAGCTAAGTCGCACAACTATTTGAACTTGATCATGGCCGATATGGAAGCCAAGGCGCAGGATGCTGAAGCGTGGGCGATCTTACTAGACACTCGTGGATTCCTGACTGAGGGAATCGGATCGAACATATTTACGATCAAAAATGGGGTGATATACACGCCTCAGGAACAGTACGTTCTTGGCGGAATATCTCGTGAAACGGCAATCGAGATGGCAGAACGCATTGATGTTCCGGTCGTTACGAAAGACATCGACCTTTTCGACGCCATGACTGCGGATGAAATCTTCCTGACTTCGACTTCGCTATGTATTTGCGGAGTTCGATCGTTCCAGGGTCGACAGATCGGTGATGGTTCAGCTGCCGGACCGATTACAAAGGCATTGATGAACGAATACGTCGATTTTGTAGAGTACGACTGGCTCGGTCAGTACCTAAAACGGCTAGAAGATTAAGGCTAAAAATACTTTAGTATGACCAAAAAATTCTATCTGCCCCCAAAGGGCGAATGGGAACGGCGAGACGCTGCCTCGCTTGGCGTCGATCAAGCAAAGCTCGATGAATCCGTTCAGTTCGCTAAAGATAACGAAATCAATTGGCCAATCGATATTCGCCAAGGGAATGTCGGTCAAGACGCCCCTGAATGGTCTGAAAAAATTGGTCCGTTCAAGGATCGTGGCGGTCCGGCTGGAGTCGTGATTAAAAACGGCTATATCGTTGCTGAATGGGGTGATATCGAACGGGTCGATCTCACGTTTAGTGCGACGAAGAGCTACGTTGCCACGATGGCTGGCTTAGCTTTCGATAAAGGCATGATCAAAAGCACATCTGATCCGGTACTAGACTACGAATTTGAAAAATCGATAATTCAAAATGATACCGGTGTCCCAGTTGACGGATTTAATACCGATCAAAATCGTGGAATTACATGGGAGCACCTTCTTCAACAGACCTCTGAATGGGAAGGGACGCTCTACACGAAGCCCGATATCGTCGATTGGAACCGCAATCTCGATCCTGAAGGCATGGGTGCATCTGGTGATTACTCAAGGCGTGAGCGAACAGCACCTGGTGGTCACTGGGAATACAACGATGTTCGAGTAAATCGAACTGCATTAGCCCTGTTGGCAGTTTGGGGTGAGCCGCTTCCAGGCGCTATTAAACGTGAAGTTATGGACCCAATCGGGGCATCCAATAGCTGGGAGTGGCACGGATACGACGATAATTCTGTAGTGAATATTGATGGATTGGTGACTGAATCAGTGTCAGGTGGAGCTCACTGGGGCGGAGGGTTATGGGTCGACACTCTCGATCACGCCCGATTCGGAATGCTTTATCTGAACCGTGGTCGCTGGGGCGACAAGCAGATTATTTCCGAGAAGTGGATCCATATGATGACTGTGCCGTGTGATCAGAACGATCAATATGGTTACATGTGGTGGCTGAACACTGGAGGCGTGCGCTACGGCAAGCATGCTTCTGAATCGACATTTGCTGCTTCTGGAGCTGGTGGGAACTGCGTAGTTATTGATCCTGAGAAGGATCTTGTGGTTGTGACTAGATGGTGTGAAGACGTTTCTGGTGTGGTCGATCTCGTGGCTCAAGCAGTGGGTTACAACTAAACGCTTATGAGTTCAGCCCCTTCTGAAAAAATACAAAAATCTGGCAGATCACCAGTTGTTGATCAAAGACAGCCGCTTTCGCTAAAAGCTGGTGGCTTTTCGCTTTTACTTTCCACAATGTGGGCGGGTAATCCTGTTGCCAATAAGGCAGGACTGGAAGACGCCGGCCCACTTAAACTTGGATATCTGAGATTCATTCTCGGTGCGATCGTTGTTTTGGTCTACGCGGTCTCCACCAAGCAGTCGTTTAAAATTCTTCGCCACGAATGGGTTCCGCTCGGTCTCCTAGGCGTCCTTTTTACCGTACAACTGGCGTTTATGAACATTGGTCAGGACTTTACGACGGCAGGTCATGCTGTTGTGGTGACTACTACGTTTCCGCTGTGGACAGGTGTATTTTCTCACTTTTTCGTACCGGGAGATCGAATGTCTCGTTCTCGAACATTTGGCACGCTGGTGGCCTACTCGGGAGTTGTGGCGGTTTTCTATAAGGGATTCGCAGATTCGAGTTCAGATTTCCTAATTGGCGACCTACTGCTGCTGGTATCGGCTATATTGCTCGGCGGACGCCAAGTCTTTTTGTCGCAATTGGGTCAAGGAATCTCACAGCACAAACTTCTGATGGCTCAGAGCGTATTTGGCATAACGACGTTTGTCATAGCCAGCCTTATATTCGAAGGTGATGAGTCGTTCAGTGTGACTACGAATCTTGTGGTCGCTTTGGCGTACACGGGCGTGCTGATTGCGGGGTTGGGCTTTATAGGCCAAACATGGCTTTTGAAGCGTTATCTGCCGAGTCGTGTAACCGTAATATCCTTGAGTCAACCGGTATTTGGTGTGTTGTTCAGCTGGTGGATACTCGGCGAAACAATCGGTGGGGAACTGTATATCGGCGCAGTGCTAGTCATTATTGGATCAGCATTGGCACAACGTCGCGGCAAGACGAAATCTACTAAGCAGCCATAATCTGCTGGTGGAACTTCTCGATAAGATAGCGAACTACTTCGACTTCTAAGTGGTGTATTGGGTAGAAAGCGCTGGCTGCGGCTTCTGCATCCAAGCTTTCGTATTCGTCATACTGCTTCATCGAAGTTTGTGCGGCTACCGCTTGAGGATTGATTCGAGAGCGTTGATACCGCCGGTTGCTTAACCGTTAACTTCATATGCGCCATTTCGTTATAGTGCCGAGCGACCGTCGTTTCGTAAAACGGGTTTGTTATCTGCTGTCAGAACTGAAATTCCTTCCACTTCTGCGCCTGCTGATACATGGGCAATATTCGATAATATTGTCCATTGCTGCTGTATATATATTTCGGCCTGGTTGGCGAATCTTGTCGTTTATGAGAGCCGTTGAAACGGATAGATACAATCTATTCTTGTTTGTAATGA
>JAPKCH010000038.1 GCA_026421185.1 Dehalococcoidia bacterium
ACCGATATTTCTTTCTTAGTGAAGTGAAATAACGGTGTGACCTAATTTCGTGATCAGGTTAGAGCTTCGACAGGACAAGAAGGAACTTCAGCCCATTCTCGCCATGATCCATCGTAGTCGCGAACGTTCTCAAATCCGGCTAGCTTTAAGGCCCAGAATCCGTGCGCCGCACGGATGCCGCCCTGTCAGTATGTGATGACGTTTTTGTCGGACGTTACTCCGACATCTGCGAGCATTTTTCGAATTTCTTCGGCTGTTCTTAGCACTGGGACATCGCCACCGGTATTGAAATTCGTCCATTCGAAGTGAACTGCGCCTGGGATTCGCCCCCCGCGTGGGCCACCACGCTTGTTGGCACCAGTCCATTCATCATCGGTTCTTACATCGATAATAATTGTTGAATCATCGTCGATTGAACTTAAAACTCTATCTCGGGACGCAAAGATTTCAGCATTGGCTTTCGGCGTGAATGATCCGCTTAGACCTGATGCCGATGCCGGGTCTTTGGAAGTTTCTCTACCTTCGGCTTCCCATTTCTCTAGTCCGCCATCGAGGATTTTAACGTTGGTGTGACCGTAGTAGTGAAGTGCCCACATGAGCCTAAAGGAGTAAACACCTCCGCCGCGGTTGTATCCAATGACAGTGGTCTCGTCACCAATTCCTAGATCAGACATAGTTTGTGCGAACTGTTCAGAGTTCTGGATATGAGTTCGGTTTTCAAGAGATGATTTGTAGTAGTGATCGACCGGGCTGACCGCACCTGGAATATGACCTGACGCGTAGTTTTCAGGAACGTCGGTATCGACCACTCTGACATCGGGATCTGCAATGTGCTCGGCAAGCCAATCAGTGGTTACGAATACGTCGGGTATTGCATAGCCGCGCTCAGTAGGCGGGATTATCGATGTAATGCTCATAAGCGTGCTGAAAATCTTCCGATTAATTGATATCTTTAAGTTTCGTTCGCTGATGCTACACCAACCATCACGAACTCTTCACTTTACTAGGTAAAATACGTAATCAAGCGTGATAGCTTTTAGAAGCACCGGCTTCTCGTGTGTACAAGGATTGGAGTTCTAGAGTTTGAGAACCTACCAGTTCAAGGTACCCCGGGAAGTTCAAATATATTGAATTTCATACTCGCAGGACTAAATATTGATATCGCTCCAGTAGAAATACTGGAATGTGTGGCAGTACCGACTCATTCGCTCAAGGAGCACCTCAGTCGACTCGCAACACATGCAGGTGGGGGAGTAATCCTTTCGACTTGCAACCGCACCGAAATCTATTCGGTTGCCGAAGATGTTGAACTTGGGGTACGCCAACTCAAGGAATACATCGACGCTGTTCCTGAGCATGCTGGTGTTACTGGTATTAGTGAGTACATCTACACGTTGACTGGCGATGAAGTGGCTGAACACCTATTTGGTGTCGCTGCAGGTTTGAAATCTGTTGCTCTTGGTGAAGCACAGATCATTGGACAAGTTACACGGGCTATGCAGGCGGCTGGTGAATCCGGAACTATCGACCCGATGCTTTCACGCTTGTTTCACGCTGCACTACGTACCAGTCGAAAGATCCGTAAAGAGACTGACCTTGGTCGAAATCGTACTTCGGTTTCTTCGCTAGGGGTTCAGGAGCTACAGACAACGCTTGGCGACCTTAAGGGGTTACGAGTACTTCTGGTTGGTGCCGGTGAGATGGGCAAACTGACGGCTCGAGCTCTGAGGCGCTACGGTGCCGACGATATCGTCGTTTCTAGCCGATCGATAAACCGTGGAAAGATTCTTGCCGACGACTTGGGTGCTCCGCAGGTTGCATTCGAAGATGTTGAAACAGCACTTGTCGATGCCGATGTTTTGATTACTTGCACTGCTGCAAGCGAGTCAGTTATTACCGCTGACGTGGTTCAAGGTGTTATCAACTCACGACCATCACGATTACTTAGTATTTTGGACTTAGGAATGCCACGTGATGTCGAATCGACTTCAGGTGGCATCGACGGCGTGAACTTGATCAGTCTTACCGAGCTTCAGGCACGATCTGCTGAGAGCTGGGAATTACGTGAAGAGGCCGCTGCCAGCGCGCAGGGCATTATCGATGATGGTGTTCGCCGATTCAAAGAGCGTTTGACTGGTATCGGCAGTGAACCTGTTATCCGAACGCTTGGTGCTCGTGTCGAGCAGATGAGGCGTGAGGAAGTTGAGCAGACATTTGCTCGACTCGACGGCTTGACTGATAAGCAGGCTGCATCTGTTGAGAAGATGACTCGATCGTTGGTGCGACGAATTCTTGCTGATCCGATTAGCTTCCTGCGAAGCGAAGAAGACAGTGCTGCTGAGGCAGTTCAAAAAGTCTTCTCACTTGTAGAGCATGACTAATTTCCCGCTAACGTCTGAATTGGGCTAAATATGTATAAGGGGCACTGTTTACAGTGACCCTTTTCGCGCCAAAATACGTGTGTCGTATTTTTGTTCACGTTCGTTTAGATATTCGGAGGCCCAATTTGTCTCGTGCAAAGTCAGCACAGCTATTCAAAGACGCACAAGCTCTCATCCCTGGTGGAGTAAACAGTCCCGCGCGTGCGTGGCGTTCTGTGGGAGGCGATCCGATCTTCTTTAAGAAGGCTTCGGGTTCACGAGTTTGGGATGCTGACGATAACGAACTGATCGACTACGTATGCTCTTGGGGTCCCATGATCCTCGGTCACACGAATCCTATTGTGATCGAAGCGGCTATTGATTCTGCTCGGATGGGAACGTCGTTCGGTGCTCCAACTGAACTAGAAGTTGAAATGGCCCGACGTGTTGTCGATGCTGTTCCTTCGATTGAAGTTGTGAGATTCGTTAGCTCAGGTACTGAAGCAACGATGTCGGCTTTGCGATTGGCGCGTGCTAAGACTGGTCGCAATAAGATCTTGAAGTTTGATGGCGGGTATCACGGTCACGAAGATGCACTGTTGGTTGCTGCCGGATCAGGTTTGGCGAATCAGGGGATAGCCTCCTCCGCTGGAGTGCATCCCGACTACGCTGCCGCAACACTTGTAGCTGATTACAACAATATTGAATCAGTTCGCGTTCTTCTTGAAGCCAACAAGGGTGAGGTTGCCGCACTGATCGTTGAGCCGATCGCCGGGAACATGGGTGTCGTTACGCCTGAACCAGGGTTCCTCGAAGGATTGCGTGATTTAACGACAGAGCACGGCGTGTTATTGATTTTTGATGAAGTTATTTCAGGATTTCGAGTTGCGTTTGGTGGCGCACAGTCGGTTTACGGCGTGACGCCAGATATTACCTGTCTTGGTAAAATCGTAGGCGGCGGATTTCCTGTTGGTGCATACGGTGCCAGTGCAGAAATCATGAGCATAGTGGCTCCGCTTGGGCCTATGTATCAGGCGGGTACGCTCTCAGGTAACCCAGTTGCGATGGCAGCTGGTATCGCTACTTTGGATGAGCTTGCGAAGCCTGGTGTGTACGAAGGACTTCAGGCGAATACCGATAAACTTGCTGATGGAGTGATTGATGTGTTTCGAAAATCCGGTGTGCCTGCTGTGGTGAATCGTGCTTGCGGACTGATGACAGTCTTCTTCACCAGCAACTCTGTGACAGATATGACTAGTGCCTCTGATACCGACAGAGAGGCGTTTGGGATGTTCTTCCACGGAATGGTAGATAACGGCGTGTATCTGCCGCCTTCCCAGTTTGAGGCATGGTTTATGTCGATTGCACACACGGATGCTGACATTGCCCAGACGTTGGAAGCTGTCGCAAATTCACTACCTTCGTAGTCGTCTTCTATCCACGAGTGATTTCGTAAGAGGCTATATGGCTCTTCCAGTTATCGCCGTGTGACGCTTTCGTAAGTAGACAACACCGCCTGGGCCCATTTATTCAGGCGGTGTTTTTCTATCAGTGATGATTCACGCCTGTTTTCAGTCGTTAGGCTTGACAACGAATTGTTCTAAGAATGAGAGTGCACCTAGTGCCTAATAGGTACATAACCCAGCTTCAGGCGATCCGTAGAGCACATCAGGCTCCCCCCTATCCCGAGGCCGTTGTAATCTTTTGGCGTTAGTCGTGCTCGTGATCTGTTCACTCGGCTGCGCTTCGCAATTTCCTGATTAATTCCGGGCGTAGATGGGCGACTTGGTCGCCCATCACGATATCGATATAGTCAGCAGCTCAAGTCGAGAAATGGCTCCTACCGCCTTCCGTAAGCAAGGGACCGTCCCGCAGGGCTAGCTTAGGTCGACTAGGGTTGCGCCGTTGCCGCCGCGGTTCCGGGGTGCGGCGCTGAAGGATGCGACGAGTGGGTGCTTGGAAAGCAGGACTCGTATGGATTCTCTAAGTGCGCCGGTTCCATCACCATGAATTATCCGCACGCTTGTAAGGCCTTGTATCGATGAATCATCGATGAATTCCCTGACAATTTCATCCGATTCATGAACACGTGATCCGCGTACATCGAGTTCTCCTGATGTATTTGCTGATTCACCCGAGCTGATCGTGTTGATAGTTACGTTAGGGATTTCGTTCGGTGATCCATCAGTTTTTTTAGGGTCGACGGCTTTGACTAAGCGAAGCTGCTGTTCGTTTAGCTCTATGCGTGAATTACCCATCATCAGTTCGACGGTTCCGCCAGAGCTAATGTCGATAATCGACGCCTGAACGTTTATGCCTTTGATCTCAACGAGATCACCAGCTTGAAGAGCCCGGTCTTCTTCGTCAGGTTTTATTGATTCATGTGGAGGCGATACAGGTAGCCACGTGGGATCGGAAAATTGGTTCCGAACTCTTCCAATAGCTCGCTTAGCGACGTCTAGATCACTGTCATTTTTAGCTTTGCTGACAATTTTGCGCAGGGTTTGAGTGATCTTTTCAGTTTCTCGTTTCAAATCCGTACGAGATTTTTCGATCATGTCTTCTTGAGCTCGTGTCACAGTATTGAGCTTGTTCTGGAGATCTTTTCGTGCTGCTTCAGTTTCGATTTTCAGCTGCTCAGCTTCGGCGAGCATACGACCAGCCTCTTCTCGATCTCGCTGAAGTTGCTGGAGGATATTTTCAGCTTCGGCACGAGTAGGATCCATCATTGATTCGGCATTATCGAGAACGTGGCTGGGCATGCCGAGATGGCGTGCTACGTGAATGGCGTAGCTACGACCTGGAATCCCCATTATCACCTGATAGGTTGGCATCATTGTGTCGGGATTGAGTTCTACAGAAGCGTTTGCAAGTTCATCGGATTCGGCAGCGAATTCAGCTACCGTCCGGTAGTGAGATGTGATGGCGATTGCCATGTCATTTTCGGTAGCATGAGCAAGCACCGCCCTTGCTAGTGCCGATCCTTCTTCGGGATCGGTACCAGTGCCAAGTTCATCGAGCAAAATCAGAGAGTTCGGTGTTGCCTCTAACAAAATTTCGATTACACGACCCATGTGCGATGAGAAGGTCGACACTGAACGTTCGATCGATTGCGAATCTCCAATGTCGGCATAGACAGCATCAAAAATTGCCATTTCACCGTCAGTTACTGGTACCTGCATTCCCGACTGGTGCATTAGTGAGAATAAACCAATCGTTTTAATAGCGACCGTTTTACCACCGGTGTTTGGTCCTGTGATTACCAGACCACGGAAACCGGGACCGATGTTGATCGTGATCGGAACTGCATGGGGTCCCAGTAGTGGGTGACGTGCCCCTACGAGGTTTGTGACATTGTCGGAACCAGCAGGCATCGTTTGTAGGCGGCGAGCTTTCATTGATGTCGCAAGACGGGCGCGTGCTGTTATGTAATCGAGCGCTGCGGCTGCTTCTATAGCGATTATCGCTTCATCTTCTCGATCGCCTATTAATGCTGAGAGTCGTCGGAGAATTCGTTCTTCTTCCCGTTTAGCTTCTGCGGCTGTTTCACGCCATTCATTACAAAGCTCGACTGCTTTGAACGGTTCGACAAATAGCGTTGCACCGCTTCCTGAAACGTCGTGGACGATTCCGGGAACTGATTCTCTGGCATCGGCTTTTACTTCTAGAACTAGCCGTTCCCCACGAGTCGCAATTGCACCAGATTGAAGGGCGTTTCTTACGGTAGGACTGTGAGATATTCGTTCCATTGCACGCATCACACGCCGGAACGTTTTGCTGACGTTAGATCGAAGTTTTGCAAGCTTTGGAGTTGCGGAGCTTAGAATTTCGCCTTGATCGGAAATCGACTTGAATACTTCTTTTCCGAGATCTCTCATATCTGGAATATCGGCGGCGATGTCTTCGAGCATGTTTGCTCGACCCTTCATCGAAACGACGGTATTGCGAGCTGACCAGATAGAATCAAGTAAGTTAAGTACCGATACGATTTCTTCGCCGGTGAGTAAGCCATTGATTGCGGCGCGGTGAAGAAGCTCTCTTGGATCGCGTGCTCCAGAGAGTCGGATATCGCCCACGGTTACGAGCATTAGAGCTGCTTCCGCGGTTTCGTCTTGTAGACGTTTGATATCTTCAGCGTTGGTTGACGGTCGCGAGTCTAGAGCCATTTCACGAGACATGAAAAATCGTGTGCGGTTGGCGAGGAGTTCTCGAACCTTGGTGAATTCGAGTAGTTCCCACGCCTGAAGCTGAAGCTCGGAAATATTGTGCTTTTTAGCTTCAGTTGAGGGTTCGCTGAAGTTCTTTGTTTCGGTCTGTTCGTTGGTCATACGCATATAGCTGTCAACGATTGTAGGTGCGATCGGTTGTTTATTCTCGGGTTCAATCGAGTAAATTCTTTATTTAGTCAATGTAGTAATGGAAAATGATCAGATCTCAAATAGATAACACCGTTCAGCCAACTCTTACTTATATCGATCCTAATGTCCGATGTTGGTGGATATAAACCGGTGTTTACCTATGACGATATTCGTTCGATTAATTATTCTGTACTGTCAATTTTGTGCGACGAAGATCTGTTGTTCTCTGTTGAGCACGTATACCGACTGGCAGAGACTGTTCCAAATGCATGTCTTGGAAAACGCCAGACACGTATTTACTCGGCCATACCGAAGAGCTCAATAGATTGAGCATTCGAATTTTTGAGTAACTGCTAGCTGCCGAAAACACTGCCAACTTGAAGATTGACAGAGTCGGCCCATTCGGCTGCATTGATCTTTTTACCGCCGGTAGCTCGAATACGACCAATAGCGATTGCGCCGTCGTCACAGGCGACGATGACTTTCTCCACCCCGATCTCTACTACTGTGCCAGCCATTCGCCCTGATGATCCGTACGACGAACGTGCTGCGTCGTATAACGACAACTTGGTTTCGCCGTGAATAGTGTTTGCACCCGGCTGAGGGTCGGCACCGCGGATCAAGTTGAACACCGTATCAACGTTGGCGGACCAGTCGAGCACGACGTCGTTGGCATTGCACCAGCTTTCGTATGTGGCTTTCGTTTCGTCTTGGTCTATTCGAGGTGCATCACCTGATCGTACGAGATCGACAGATTCGATCATCGCTTGCACGCCTAGCGGATACAGCTTGTTGAAGTAGATGCTGCCCAGAGTGGCTTCTGGTGCGATTTCAACTTTCTTCTGCATTAGTACCGGGCCAGTGTCTAGCCCTGCGTCTGGCCAGAAGATGGTTAGCCCTGTTTCGGTTTCTCCGTTGATGATTGGCCAATTTATAGAGCTTGGTCCACGATGAAGCGGGAGAAGCGATGGATGGTATTGAATCGTGCCGAGGGGCGGAAAGTTGATCATTTCCATCGGGACAATGTCAGTAACAAACGCCATAACGCAGAGTTCAGGAGCCAGGGTTTTGAACTGGTCGACTGCTTCTTTATCACGGAGTTGCTTGAATTCGAAGACTGGAACGTTGAGTTCGGTTGCTGCCTTGGATATAGCGTCGGGTGATCGGCCTTCTTTGGTCTGAGGTGCGAATACGCCTACGATTTCGTCTTCGCCTTTTTCGACGAGGGCTTCAAGTACCGATTTTCCGAAAGCGGATTGACCGATGATTGCGATTTTCATAGTTGTCTTTCGTTATAGCTCTGGTGTCATCGAATGACTTGATCGCACGTCGCATTTCTAGCTTGTCGTGACTTGGTCAAAATGTTGTAAATCGGAACTAGGTGAGTTACTTCATTCTTTTGAAAGGGTATTTCTAACACGATCTTGGGGTTGGTGTCGGTTAGCATTGGTAACAGTTTGTATATTTGAGTCGCGAGTATGCGTTATTTGATTGGGAGATTTCTAATTTGACGTCGTCAGAAAACACGCCGAATGAGCCGGGACAAGCTGATATAAGTTTTCCACCGAAAACGGCTGATGAGTTTTTCCAACGTGGGTTGAAAAATGCTCAGCTAGGTATTCCTGATAAAGCTGCATCCGATTTCGAGGAAGCAGCGTGGCTTGAACCTGATAACCATGAAATTCAATTCAATTTGGGCGTGGCATATCTTTCTATGGCAGATTTTGAACAAGCGATAAACAACTTCACGAAGGCGATTGAACTGAAGCCTGGCGTTGCCGATATGTACGGCAATCGCGCTGTGGCTCACGCAGCAATTGGCGAAGACGAAAAGTCGGTATCCGATGAGGAAATGGCGGTAAAGCTGGGCGCACCGCCGGACGGTTTAGGTTCGGTGATCGACTACGTTAAGGCGCAGCGTAAGTAAGTGTGTTGGCGTTGTTGGCGGATAACATCCTTGCGTTCTTGAATCGTTGATTGCTATGTCATCCTTGTGGATTCCTCGTAATTGCAAGCAGATGGGGAGCGCTTAGCTGCTTGTGTTTCGCCAGTCCGGGAAGGCTTCGTCGAGCTGCAGACTGCGTAAATAGCGTCGGATCGCATCGAACGCCGCAACGAGATTTGCTGGCTGGGTTGAAGGTGTTCTACGTGTCACCGAACTGAGATGTTCAGCTAGAAACAATGCTTCTGCCTTCGAAAGCGGGCTGTACTCCGTGTGCCGTTCTAGCAATGGATATTCAATACCGGCGATAGCGAGTCGAGCGAACGCCCGAGCCGCCGATAAATCTCGTCGATCGTGAGCGGGAGCACCATCGGGACCGGTTCGGGGTCGTCTCATCAACCCTGAAACTACGAGATTATCGTAGAGATCGTCGTCCAGGCCACTTTGGATAAGAAAATCTGCGATGGAAATCGGACCATATGGTGTTGGTTGTGCTGTCGGCTGACTAGAGCCGTAGGCAGGAATTGCTGTGGCAAGTGGGGATGATGGATCGCCGTTAACAATCTGCTTGATACCTTTTAAGTTCAGACCCGCTGCTTGAAGCTCTTTGATCTTTCCGATTAACTGTTCGAAATGATACGGGTATAGCGCTCGGGTTTTGCTAGTTTTTCGTGGCGCGGGGAGAACACCTATCCGAACGTAATAGTTGATGGTTGCGGTGGTTACACCAGTACGTTTCGACAGTTCTCCAACGGATAACGTGGCATTGTCATCGGGCGGATTTTCTGTGTTTTCGTGATTGCCTGAGCTGGTCATGAGACGTGCTGTGTGATGAAATACGATGCAGGTTAATTGGCATGGCAATTATAACGGATCGAACTCCTCAAACCGTAACCGTGTACAAGATTGGCGAGTTCACATTCTTGCGTTTCGATAAACTCCAGCCAAATCGATCAGAAGCATAACGTAATTAGTGTTGAAGTGATTTGCACAGTTGAGTGAGATTACTCCCACCGGAACATTTTTGTTGCGACCAGAAAGCTGATAACGATCCAGATGCTCAAACCAAGCAACTCGCTACCGAGTGTCGTGATAGACGCACCTTCCACCGTGATTGCTCGCATGCCATCGGCAAGATATGTTAGCGGTAGGTATTGTGACCAGTGAGTTAGCCAGTCGGGCATTACTGATAGTGGGAAGAATACGCCCGATAGGAACATCATGGGCATTGAGATGATGTTTGCGATGGGAGCGGCAGTTTCTTCATTCTTAGCCCAGCCTGAAATGGCGAGGCCAATTGCTATGAATAGTGCGCCGCCTAGTAACGCCAAAATTGTTAGATCGAACCACGCGCCTATTCTGCCGTTACCGACACTTACCCCGAGAACAATGGCCCCCACGATTACTAGAACGTAGGTTTGTAGAACTACTACGATCGCTTTTGTTGTAAGTTGCCCCGCGAGGAAGTGGGACGCACCGATTGGAGTTGCTTTGAGTCTGCGTAGAACACCTTGCGACTTGAATCGAACCAGAGTGAACACGACTGTGAAGAGGCCTGTCTGCATAATCGCCATGGCTGCAATGCCAGGAATGAGCCAGGCCTTGAAGCCTTGACCTTGACCTATGATTATTGAGTCTGTGATGCCGATTGAATTTTCGACTCTATACTCGTCAGGTACTTGGTTGATTTCCTTGAAAACAGCGTCGGTTACTTGCCCGAGAATGGTGGCGATAATCGCTCGTTCTTGCTGGAATCGCTCGTCGTAAGTGACTTTTATTTCTGCGAATTCACCTGGGACGCCGTAGTTCGCAGGGATTTCAATTAAAGCCCGACTACTGCCGAATTCCAGTTCGTGTTTAGCTTCTTCGAATGTGGCGACAGTGACGTCGAGTAGTTCTTGTTCACTACTGCCTTGAAGCGCTTGAATCAAGGCTTGTGAAGCAGGATTATCTGCGGCGTCGTAGATTCCGACGTTCGGGGAGTTGTACTTGTCGAAATTCATCATTCCAAAAATGATCATGATTAACAACGGGAAGAATAGTGCCCAAAACAAGCCTTGCTTGTTCCTAAAATACATTTTTAGTGATGCAACGGTGAGTGCTAGATAAATGTTCATTATTAGTCTCTAAGATCGCGACCGGTTAGGTTTAAAAACACGTCATCGAGCGTTGCTTCACGTACTCGTTTTTCAGGTTTAAAACCTGTTTCGAGTAGCTGGTCGATTAGAGCGTCGGGAGTGTCGAGGGCGATGATTTCACCGTTTTCCACTACAGCGATTCGGTCGCAAAGCTCTTCTGCTTCTTCCATGTAATGGGTGGTTAGGACGATGGTTGCTCCGCCCTTCTGGATTTTTCGTACCAACTCCCAAAGCTGTCGCCGTGCCTGCGGATCGAGTCCTGTGGTCGGTTCGTCCAGGAATAGAACTACCGGATCATTTACGAGAGCGACAGCGATCGACAGTCGCTGTTTTTGTCCACCTGACAGTTCTGCATATTCTGCATTCTTGCGATTATTAAGTCCGACTCTCGAAAGGATTTCTGCCGGGTCAACTTTGGCGAGATATAGCTTGGCGTAGAGGTCAACGATTTCCGATAGTTTTAGCTTGTCGAAGAATGCGTTCTGTTGAAGCTGAACTCCAATGATCCCCTTTACCGCTGCGGGATCATTTTTTACGTTGATGCCGTTGATGATTGCGTCGCCAGAATCGGCGTCTCGCATTCCTTCAAGTATTTCTACGGTGGTGGTTTTGCCTGCACCGTTTGGCCCTAACATTCCGAATACTTCACCACGGTGAACTTCGAACGAAATTCCGTTTACGGCGGTGATGTCGTCGTATTTTTTGCGTATGTCTCTAACGATTATGACCGGATCGATTGCGGTAGTCATGCGGCGAACGTGCCTCGGGTTTGTTGAAGTTTTGATTGAAATAGCTGTGCGGAGCGAAGTTACGGATCAAATTAAGGTTAGAATCTGCGATCGGTTGCCAATTCAAATGTGCACCGTAAAAGAGTTTATTTGAATCGACACGAGATGAGGATTCCAATTGGGTATTGAATATGTGAACTTTGGCACTGCTGGCGTGAAAGTTTCACCGTTGGCGCTTGGGCTAGGTTTTCGAGGCCAGTTCGATCCTGGTGAGGCCGAGAAGGTCATTCACATGGCTCTAGATTCGGGGATCAACCTAATCGACTGTGCGAATGTCTATGGATGGATGGATGATCGAAAGAACATCGGCAGTTCTGAGCAGGTGCTGGGTAAGGTTCTGAAAGGACGACGAGACGACGTAGTTATAACGTCTAAGGTTTTTAGTCCGATTGGTGACGGACCGAACGATGAGGGCCCTTCTAGATATCACATCATGCGAGAGATCGAACGATCACTGACTCGGTTGGATACCGACCACGTCGATGTTTACATCTTCCATGGTGTTGAAGATATGAGCCTGTTTGAAGAGCAATTCCGCGCTATGGAAACGCTCGTTCAGCAAGGTAAAACTCGCTACGTAGGAGTGAGCAACTTCCAAGCTTGGCAGGTGATGCAGGCGCTGGGCGTTCAAAAGCGAATTAACGCTCAACCGTTGATCGCTGTGCAGAATCCCTACTCACTGATGAATCGAACTCAGGAGGACGAACTGTTCCCTATGGTTCGAGAATCGGGTGTTGGAATCATGGCATACAGTCCGCTTGGCGTTGGGCTTTTGAGCGGAACTTATAAACCGGATGAGGTGCCAGGCGAAAGCACGCTTTGGGGTTCAATACGCAAAGGTACTATTGCAAAATATATGCAGGGCCGGGCTGGGAAGGTTATCGCTGCTGTTGGCGAAGTCGCTAGTGATTTGGGTGCGTCTATGCCGCAGGTAGCGATCGCCTGGGTGATGTCGCATCCAGAAGTGACAGTTGCTATTTCAGGTGCCGACACTGTCGAGCAAATGAAGGATGTTGCAGGTGCTATTGATCTGAAACTGCCCTCTGAGGCAATCTCTAAGCTCGATGAGGTTTCGTACGGGATGCGAGCGGTTCTGGATGGCGTACCGACAGATATTGCGGAAGAGCTCTAATAAACATGTTCTGCTTCCACTGAATGGGAGGAAGTTAAAGGGTGGCTTGACGCACTGTGCTCAAATCATTCGATCCCGCTCGCCACGCAATGAAAGAAAAAATGAAAATACTACTTGCAGGCGGATCAGGAATGGTCGGCTCATTTATCACTCCATATCTTCAGAAAAAACATGAGGTTCGTGTACTCGATTTGTCTGAGCCAAAACACGACGGTGTTGAGTTCGTTCGCGGTTCAGTGACGGACCCTGAAGCGATTCAGAAAGCTGTAGAAGGCGTTGACGCTTTTATCTGGTTAGTGATGCTGAGTCCGCAGGGCGGATCGGTAACCGATCAAGATTTGAAGATCATTCGAGAGAACTACGAAGTCAACTGTCTTGGTCTTCATACTTTCTTATGGCTGGCTCAGAGTGCTGGGCTTAAGAAAGGCGTTTACACGAGTTCTATGAGCGTTCATCACCGTGCGCGTGATTACTACAAGAACGAAGACGAGCTTCCTCTTGACACGCCTAGCGTCTACGGGTTGAGCAAGGGTTTTGGCGAGAAGATTTGCTCTTATTTTGCCTCATGGTTTGATATGAATGTGACTGCATTGCGAATTACAGGTCCACGCGGCCGTACGGCGTATTTAGAAGAACGTTCTCGTCCGATTATCGATCGACCTGATGGATCGAATCCGTTGTTTGTGACTGACGAGGCTGATCTTGCTCGGGCGTATCTTGCTGCTTTGGAAAATGTTCGTATCGGGCATGGCAGGTTCGACGCTGTGTTCATTGCAGGTGACGAAAACGAGAAGGAACACAACCTAACGAAGGCTAAGACGATGCTTGGCTGGGTGCCGCAGTCGCACCTTGAAATTGAGTCGTAATGCGCATCGCTATTATCGGCAGTGGAAGTGTTGGCGCAGGACTTGCTCGGTCCTGGTCAGGACTTGGTCACTCGGTTGTGATAGGTTCTCGGTCGCCTGGTTCGGAGCGGGTTGTTGAGCTTGCTGCTTCTCTTGGAAATGGCGGTGCAGCAGCTGACTTGTCGGAATCGGTTGCTGGTGCGGATGTGATTGTTCTGGCGGTTCCTTGGAGTGCTGCCGAGGCTTCACTGGCTGCGCTTGGCGATTTGAACTGTCGGGTTTTGATCGACGCGACGAATCCGTTTGTGAAGGGGTTGAATCTCGGTATTGGGCACGACGATTCAGGGGGCGAACAAGTAGCTCGCTGGGCCACGGGTGCTCACGTCGTGAAAGCGTTGAATATCGTCGATGCTCGCTTGTTAGATGGTAAGAAGCTCGACGATCGTGAAATTTCTATCCCGATTTGCGGAGATGATTCAGACGCTAAGTCGGTGGCCGTAGAATTGATTGGCGAGCTGGGTTTCGATGTGATCGATGCTGGCAAGCTTGAGGTATCACGGCTGTTAGAGCCGTTGTGCCTGCTGATGATCAAGATGTCAATGAAGAAGAGTCTCGGCAACGAGATCGGGTTCAGAGTGCTGAGAGATTAGTTCGTGAATCAAGTAGAAGAACGGGTTGCAAACGTATCTTTTATTGCCGAGTATGACTGTGGTTGTTGACGATTCTACTGCCCACCCCCCCGGTATCTTCTAAAGCTTTACTCGTAAGGCAATTAGGGCTGAGAGGATTCTTGCCCCTGCCATACCGAGGAATACCCATTGCCAGGGTGCTCCGGCGGTGTCGAGCACGAGGGCGAATATAATGGCTTGCGCACCGGCGTAGACGTAGCCGTGACCATCGAGAATGCCGCTTGCTGTTGCTGCGTATCTTGGGCCTGCCATGTCGACTACTAGAGTCGAAGTCATCGAGAGACTCATGGCGAATGCTCCAATGAACAGCAGCACTGCACCTGCGTATACGTTTTCGGCAGGGGCAATGGCGAGTCCGATGAGAGCGGCTGCTGAGATTAGGGCTGAAGCGGCGATCATTGGGGAGCGTCTGCCACCGAGTATTACATCGGATATCCAGCCTGAAACCATCGGGGCGGTGAGGTATCCGACCGGCAGTGCGACCGTTACGAGTGCGGTCTTCTCGATTGAGAGTCCGGCTTCTTCGAAGTAGTAGAGCGGTGCCCAAGTGGTGAGTCCGTATCGGACTACGTTTTCGAGTCCTTTTACGTGTGATGTCGCCACGAAACGCCAGTTCGAGTAGAGGATTTTGTAGGCGGTTAGCGGGCCGTGTATAGGTTGATCAAGATATTGAGATTCGGAGTTGGCGGTTGCCGAGTTCATTGTTCCTCGTTGATCTAGATCAACCAAATCAACATCGGATGGTCGGTCTCGTACGAGGAAGAAGAGTCCGATTACTGGCGGGATCATCAACAGCGGTGGGTATCGGAAAGCTGCTCGCCATCCGAATTCAGAAACCGTCCACCCGGTTACAAGCCACATAATAAGCATTGCGGTTCCGGCAGCGACCCCAACGAATCCCATCACCCGCCCGCGCTGACTTCGGTGCCACCACTGGGAGAGCATGCCTATTCCGGGCGCCCAGACTGTTGCGTTGGCGAATCCGTTGAGACCCCACGGAATTGCGATAGTCCACAAGCCGGTTCCGAAGCTCGTGACCCAATTGAGAACTACCGATGCGAGAGTACCCGTGACTAGCAAGAATCGGTATCCGTAGGTTTCGGCGATTCTCCCGTGGCTCATGCCGCCGAGGGCGAATCCCCAGAGCAGACAGGCGTTGATGATTCCTAGCTCGATGTGGCTGAAGTCGAGCTGTTCTCGCATGACTGGTCCGGCTGGCCAGTGATTGAATCGCCCCATGTATACGAACAGGTAGAAAGCCGAGTAGCTGAACAATACTTGGTTTCGCCATCGTCGAAATTCGGGCTGGTTTGTGTGTTCGGGAGTTGTCACGGGAGCACTTTATACATGCCCTGTGCACAACGTTGTAAGCGAGAAAACGTGATTCTGAATCTCGTTAAGATTAACAATGTTGGCGAATATGAGGCGGGTGAAGTTTTATCGGGGCGTTTTCTGGCGTACTATTTGCGTCCATCGATGCCCTATCTAAGTGGGCGGTGTTGATTGAAGTTACCAGAGAGTTAAATTAATGATCGTTGACGTTCACACGCATTTACCGAGTCACAGAGATACGGTTCCACCAGCAGATATGAAGATCGAAACGACGATGAGATCGGGCGAGAGTGTTCAACTGACCAATTCGATCGACGATTATTTGCGAGATATGGGGCCGGTCGACAAGGCTTTTATTTTTGGGATAGCTCAGCGTCCGTGGCGACCTGATGAGCAGGTTCTTGAAATTTCTGACTGGGGTGGAATAAACCACAATGATGTGGCTGCGGAGACTGCAAAGCACGCTCCCGACAAAATCGTACCTTTCATGTCGCTTCACCCACTCGATCCGAACTGGAAAGATGAGTACGACCGCTGTGTTGATGATCTTGGCTGCAAGGGAATCAAGCTTGGCCCTAACTACCAGGACTTCGATCCGACAGGTCCTGAGGCATTTGAGTTATTTGCCCGCCTCGAAGCCGACGGTATCCCGATCGTGTTCCATCAGGGAACTTCGCCAATGACCGAAGCTCCGCTTACTTACGCTCATCCTCTGACATCGGACAAGATCGCCATGGCTTTTCCGAATCTGACGATGGTTTTGGCGCATTTGGGCCACCCTTGGCAGAATGACTGTATGGCGGTTGTTCGTAAGCATCCAAACGTGTGGGCCGATGTTTCAGCGCAATACTACCGTCCTTATTCGTTCTGGCAGGGCATGCGGTTGTTCTACGAATGGGGTGTGACGGATAAGATTTTGTTTGCATCTGACTGGCCAGTGACACGTCC
>JAPKCH010000039.1 GCA_026421185.1 Dehalococcoidia bacterium
GAATAATAAGTCGAATAACGATCAATCGATAGTCGCTCCTCCATCGATAACGACCTGCGCGCCGGTCATGAACGACGCTTCGTCGGAAGCAAGGAAAAGCGCGCCTGAAGCGATTTCGGAAGGTTTACCCATACGTTTCATTGGTGAATCTTGCCCAAACTCGTCGTAAGACTTTTCTGGATCAAGTCCAAGTTCTGCGATGTGTCGGTCAGTTGCACGTGTCCGGATCGACCCAGGGCATACTGCATTTACTCGAATATTGTCTACGGAGAGATCCAATGCCAAACAACGAGTCAGCTGTGCGACCGCACCCTTTGACGCGTTGTACGGGATGAATTCGGGTTGAGCAATGAATGAAGAAACCGACGCTATGTTCACAATTGCTCCGGCATTTTGGCGTCGCATTGAAGGCAGCACTTCTCTAACAAAATTTGCGTACCCAATAACGTTCACTCCGAACACTTTGGCCCAGTCGTCTGGCGTTATATCTTCGATCTTCCCGAATACGAATGCGGCAGCATTGTTCACCAGCACATCTACTTCACCATGAGAAGAAATAGTTTCAGCGACGGCAGCTTTGATTGCATCTTCATCAGTGGTGTCTGTATGTGTGAACAAAGCGGTTCCACCAGCTTTGGCAATCCGTTCTACCGTTTCAAGTCCTGCGTCTTCTTCAATATCAGCAACCGTGACTTGCGCACCTTCAGCGGCGAATCGCATTGCAATCGCACGCCCTATTCCATTTCCGCTTCCAGTGACAATCGCGTTTTTTCCGTCCAATGAATTCGATAATCCCATTATTAATCTTCCTATAGTTACAACCGAAATTTCTGATGTATCTAATATACTGAGAGATACGAAGCTATATGACAGGTAAACTTTTCTTAAATTTGCTTACCTACCGAGTAAAAAAAAATCATTCAACTGGCAACTAGGCTGAAAATTGATAAACAACAAATTCTTCGGACGACGACGCTCTGAGCCCGCGCGCTCTGTACCGCCCGGGCAGTATCTGGAAGATGGATTTCCAGTTCTCTCAGCAGGTCCAACCCCTAGAGTCGATACAGCCACATGGGATTTCTCTATCGAAATATCCGGCGCTATGATCGGTACATGGTCATGGGATTCTCTCAATGCCCTGCCGCAAACTGATATTCACACCGATATTCACTGCGTTACAAAGTGGTCGAAGCAAGACACCGACTGGCGTGGAGTAACTATAGATACGTTGCTCGAAGATGCAGGTGTTGATTCCCCCACAGGATTCGTACTCGCCGACTGTGATGGTGGATATACGACCAACGTACCGGCGGCAGATGTGATCGACGGTAAAGGTTTACTGGTTCATACCTACAATGGCGAACCACTCACACCTGAGCACGGCGGACCGGTTCGATTATTCATCCCTCACCTTTACTTGTGGAAATCAGCGAAGTGGATCCGAAGTCTAAAATTCATGGATGAGGACGTACCTGGGTTCTGGGAGAGATATGGCTACCACATGTACGGCGATCCATGGCGTGAGCAGCGCTACACGAACGACTAATGGTGAACACTGATCCGGTTAGGGATTGGCAGATAGCCACAGTTACTTCGGTTCATGTCGAAACGCCACGTGTGAAGCTTTTCAGGCTTGAATTGCCTGCTAATACAAGATTTCGAGCAGGACAGTACTTTGACGTTCGGCTTACAGCGCCGGATGGTTACCAAGCTCAACGCAGCTACTCGGTAAGTTCATCTCCTTCTGATCCATCAATGATCGAATTGGCGATCGAGCTGATATCCGATGGCGAAATGTCTGCCTATTTCCACGAATTCGTAGAACTCGGAGACCAGATCGAACTTAGAGGTCCTATTGGCGGACATTTCACCTTAAGCCAGAACTTTATTCAGCCTCTTCTCTTAATAGCAGGCGGTACGGGATTAGCTCCCGTGATATCGATGTTGCGACAGCGGCAATCAGTAGAGACTACAGCTCCTACAGTATTGATGTTCAGTACTCGCACAGAAGCCGACATTTTATTCCGTGAGGAGCTTATGCAATTGTCGGAGCAAGACACCAATTTTCATCTTGTAATCACTCTCACAAGAAGCGCTTCGGGAGAGATACCTATGGAAACCTATTTCGAAAATCGGCGAATTGATCGACCAATGATCGATTCAGCAATAAATCTACTGGGAAATGTACCTGCTCGTGCATACATTTGTGGCGGTTCAGGATTCGTTGAAACGATAGGAAATCATCTCTTAGATATCGGTATGCGACACGACGATGTCCGCACCGAACGATTCGGCCCCTGATAGTCAGCATCGATTTACACCACGCAAATGCGACCGTGGATATCATGTACTAATATCCGCAATTTCACATAGTCGCTGAAGCGGGCTAAACCTTATTCTTAACTTAACGTTCCGCGTAGGTGTCATAAACAAATCGGCACATTTGGAAAATCGACGTTATTTATTCTCGTAAATCTCAGCGGACGGGTTGAATGCAACTTGCTCGTCCAGAGGGAAGATCGGTCTTGCGCAGGTAGTGTGACCGAGTGAACGCAAATTAGCGCTCGTTGATCCGGGAGCATCAACGTTGAAATTGTGCTCAGCCCAATCATCGAAAAACCTAGGTTGACAGTGCGGTGATTTCACGACGATTGAGTGGAATTTTTCGGGATCCAATCCATGCCCGAGGAACAGTGACCGATCGAACAAACTCACAGGTAGAGACGTAAGCACCAATGTGAACACTCCGCTGGTCACAACAGCAGTGATGCCCGAGAACTGAGGAGCACCCCATGATTCTAGAATGTAGTTCCCATCAGAGATCAATTTCACCTCGAAATCGAACTCCAGCGGCGTAAATCGAGGATCTAGCGCACCACCGACAGTCGCCGTAAACCTACCCCCAACACCAGCAGCTACTGCTTTCTTAACCGCTGGAGCATCTGTCACAGGCGCCAACACCGAGTGCGGGTAGTTGGTACGAGCTAGTTCGGCAATGATCGAATTTGAATCTCCCGGGGAACCAGATGAGGGAGCATCGGCAGCATCGGTGAAAATTATCGGTCCCGCCATCGAACTGGCCTTACCAACAGATTCTACCAATGGAATCAAATTCGACTGCATCTTCTCTCGGTTGTCCCAGAATGCGGCAGTTAATTCCAGCGCAATTTGCTCAGCGTCTGACGGATTGTCATCAGTGACGATGAACGCTTGCGAACAAAGCTCAGGTACGTCTGTAAAAGGGTTTCCAATCAAAAATCCACCGGAAAGAATTTTGCCTTCGGCTTCAAGCGACTTGATCTTGCGAATCTGATCACCAAAGCATCCGCTATCGGTTTTCAACTCATCACCACGAACTATTGCAGGAATTCGCACTCGGGCGACTACGGGTTTTGCACCTGCCACGATTTTCAGAAGCAAGGAAGCAGCTCTCATGCCAGTATCATGAAGATCGACGTGCGGATACGTTTGATACGAAGTCACGCCGCTGCCAAATCTCAGCATCTTCGCAGTCAGAATTCCGTGCAGATCAAGTGAAAATATAATCGGTATATCGTCGCCGAACAAAGCACGAGTTTGCTCAAGCACCCATCCCTCGGGGTCGAGTTCAGTCTCTCCACCCATGGCTCCGTGTAAAGACAGGTAAATAGCGTCAACCTCTCCTACGTATGGTCGAAGTGAATCGATAAATTCAGTCGATAGAGTGCTCCAGCATTTGGCAGACATCGGACCGGCACTTACAGCTTTAGCGGCAACAGTCGTAACGAATTGCACGTCGATTTTTGAGTCGAATACTTCCATAGCTCCCGCAATAGCTGTACTGGTGCCTCTGTTCACTTCAACTACTTCTTCAGCACGTTGAATTGAGAATAATTCATATTCGGTCGCAACTGGATTAAACGAAGATATTTCCTGCGCTATTCCAGCGATAAGAACTCGAAGCAAAAGTGCACCTCCTGGTCGAAAGATTCCAAAACAATCGCAAAGAATATTTCAGAGCGAATTTAGCGACCCGAATTCTACGCTGCTGCCGAACTGGTCGACAGTGAAATCACGAGGGAGTGCCAAAATTACCCAGTGTCATTCTCGGTTGGGATTCGCCTAGGAAATACGACATAATTGGAAGTTCATTAAGATCGTATTACAGCTAAACCAAAGCGTCATCAAGCGCTTCAGAACAACAACAATTTCACCATTGAGCACCACGAATCAATCGATACAAAGCGTTCTCAAATCTCGATTCGGCTTCGACGAATTTCTACCGCTACAAGAAGAAATCGTTTCGAATGTACTAGCTGGAAACGACTCCCTCGTGCTGATGCCGACCGGCGCCGGTAAGTCGCTCTGTTACCAATTGCCCGCAGTTTGCCATGATGGGTACACGCTGGTCGTATCGCCACTAATCGCACTCATGAAAGATCAGGTTGACGCGCTACAGGTGAACGGAATCCCTGCATCGTTCGTCAACAGCACGCTATCCGCGCAGGAAAACGAGCAAATCCTCGTGAGAACCGCACGCAGTGATATAAAAATTCTGTACGTCGCCCCGGAACGAATTACGACGACCCGTTTCCAACGATTTCTCGCCGACGTACCACCAAGCCTAATAGCGATCGACGAAGCTCACTGTATTTCAGAGTGGGGTCACCAATTCCGACCTGATTACCGGAGCTTGAAGAGCCTGCGTCAGCGGTTCGCTTCAATTCCAGTTATCGCCCTCACTGCAACAGCAACCGAAGACACGAGACGAGACATCGCTGATCAGTTGCAGTTGGTCGAATCGAAATGGTTCGTATCAAGTTTCAATCGACCAAATCTCATATATTCAGTTCGACCCAAGCAACAAGCCTTTGAATCACTGCTTGGTTTGATCAAAAGTCACAACAACGAGTCAGCAATTATTTACTGCTCCTCTCGAAAAGAGACCGAACAGCTTGCGTACGATCTTTCGGAGCGAGGTATCTCAGCAACGCCTTATCACGCCGGACTCGACAACGATCTTCGTCGAACCACGCAAGATAGATTCATAAAAGATGAAGTGACAGTCATCGTCGCGACGATCGCGTTCGGAATGGGAATCGACAAACCCGACGTCCGACTGGTCGTTCACTACAACCTATCGAAATCGCTCGAAGGCTACTATCAGGAAACTGGTCGAGCTGGTCGAGATGGCTTGCCAAGCGAATGCGTGCTCTTCTACACGTTTGGCGATCGGGTTAAGCAAGACTTTTTCATCAACCAGATCGAAGATCCAACCGAACGACAGCATGCCTCCGACAAGCTGTCGGCGATGGTCGAGTACAGCGAACTTCGTAGCTGCCGACGTCGGTACATTCTCAGATACTTTGGCGATCACACAGACGTCACTGAATTGAACGGTCCTGACGATTCAAAGAGCGGCTGCCGCAGTTGCGATGTTTGCCTCGCGGTCAAAGAGGATTTCGATGCGACCGAAATCGCTCAGAAAATCCTTTCAGCAGTCATCAGAACTGGCGAGCGTTTCGGTGCTAAGTATGTGTCCGATGTACTTAGAGGATCACGCGCAAAGCGCATTCGAGACTTTCAGCACGATCAACTAACCGTACACGGTATAGCTTCGAATTTTTCAGAGCCTGAACTTCGCCAGATCATAGGCCTACTTGAAGACGAAGGATTATTAATTATCTCGTCGTCAGAATTCAGGACACTTGCAGTAACCGAAAAAGGCAAAATTTTTCTCAACGAACGAGTAAACCTGATACTCGCTCGTATCCCACTGGAAACTGAATCAAGTCTCGGACTCGACGACAGTTCAAACAGCGGTGATCTTGATTACGACCAGAACCTTTTCTCAGAGCTGAAATCGCTCAGAAAAGAGATCGCTCAGGAACGCGACGTACCTGCCTACGTGATCTTCGGCGATGTAGCACTGCGAGAGATGGCGCACTACATGCCCAATTCTCTCGAAACCTTCGGATCAATATCTGGAGTAGGTGCAACTAAACTCGACCAATTTGGAGATAGATTCGTCAGCCTACTGATCGATTATTGCGACAAGAATGATCTGTCACCGCGGGTTAGATCAGGTCTGCGACCTAAAAAGCGTAAACGATCAAAACGCAAAGCAAACGCTGACGGCCGACCATTACTTAGCAGGAGCCTAAACGAAACCAAACGACTGTTCTCCGATGGCTACAACATTGACGAAATCGCCTGGGAGCGAGGACTCGCTGCCAAGACAATCGTGGTTCATTTAGAGAAGATCGGGCGCGCAGATCCTGACTTCAATCTCGACTCGCTGCTGCCCAGCCCAGATCGCATTATGACTATCGAATCGGCTCTAAAATCGAACGACACCGGCTATCTCGCACCGGTTAAAGATCTACTTGGCGATAGTTACTCTTACGAAGAAATTCGCATGGTCAGGCTTCGAATGGAACGAATCCTCGAAGTGACAGAAAAATAATCCACAATCGCTTATAGCACCTCAGCTATAGGAGGCGCACTAGCATCGAAGGCCATACAAATTGCGGCTACGCGTATGCCTGTGTACTTCCCGGATAAGTACCTCCGGCATTCATCACCAGATTCCCGTCGTCCGTTGGAAGAATCGCTCCTGTGACGAAACTCGAAGCATCAGACGCCAAGAAAATAGCAGAGCCTTTGGTTTCCTCCGGCTTTCCGAGTCATCCTTTAGGAATTCCACTAAGAATAAGGAAAATTACTGAACTGGCGAAAAATCGGCTGCAAACATAATCATGTTCTGCATTGTTATAGGGCTAACTCCTGAGTCGGGAGGCCAGCCAATCGAACCGAACTGCTTACGAGCTTCCATTCGGTGCTCAAAGCTCTCGTATGCCCACATATGAGCAAGCTGATTCACCCCGCCGATGTCAGACGACCAAATCCCAACCGGCTGTGCCAGTTTCATTCGGGCTTCTATCTTGGGAGTCCACGCTTCGTAAACTTTCGGAATTGCACCGACCGGATATCGATACAGTCGAAGCTCAAAAAGTGGACCAATGACTCGCTCTCGATCGAACGATGGCATAAATGGAGCTGGAATAAATATGTCAACCTGCTGATTCTCGACGATGCCTTTGTTTGGTGGCGGCCATATTCCGTCCGCAACTACCTTGGATCGAACGCCGGCTCGTTCGTTCAAATCCTCGTATTCCCAGATGTGCAGCACACGGTTCAATGGACCAACCTCGGTGTGGAAGTATCCGATCAATGGCGAGTACTCGAGCCTCTTCTCAATCATTGGGGCAGTGTTCTTGTAGTACTGGGGGAGCGAGCCGGGCTTGAGATCGTAAGTTCGGAACTCGTGAATCATCTCATGGTCCTTGTGCAGTTGATTGCAAACAACGGAATTTCATATGTGACGCAGGACAATAACACCAAGACCGACAAAGAGAAATGCCCGCCCGAACAAACTAACTGCGCAACTCCGCAAGCAATCGGTTTTCAGATTGACTGCCAGTTTCCAGGAATCCATCTCCAGCAAAGCGGCCTACATACCTCAAAGATTGTCTAAATTGATCCACTGAGGAAAGTTTCAGCAAACGATAAGCAGGGATGATCGTAACTTCTTCGAGTTTTTCGCTGGCCCGTCAGATCCAGCTATATAAGAATCCTCATACAATTCCGGTAATTTCACTGAATGAAGTGTTCAAAGAGAGCTTGAGAATAGCATCGCAGTTTAAGTCCGTTGAGCATTAGGTGATCAGAGTTGGATATGATGGGCCTTTCGACTATTCAGGAGACATCACAACCTAAATGATTACCGCATACAGCTTCGGGGCGAGCACAGCTGCAGGCTCGAAAGATGACGAGGGCGGATTCGTGGCTAGGTTAGATCGCTTTCTACGCGACACCGACGCCGGTATTGCGATCAATCATGGCATCGGCGGTGATACGACCGACATGATGATCGAACGATTGCCAAGCGTGATAGAAGATATGAAGTCTAAGACAAATCCGTTTGTATTAGTCACATTGGGAATCAATGATGTTCCAAGAATAGTCGATGAAAAGCCAGAAATAAGGGTTCCGCTCGAACGGCATACTGAGTCGCTAAAGAAAATCCTCACTGGTACGGCAGAGATCGGAGACGTGCTCTACCTAACGCAATATCCGGTCGACTACGCGGCACGCAGTCTCGATTCTCAGTTGACGAACGACTATGTGAAACTCGGCGAAGAAACTGCTCGTGCTGCGGGCGTCAACGTTATCGATATTTTCGGGATGATCACGTCCGAACGGTTTGACGAATTCATTTTCGAAGATGGGCTCCACTTCAACAATCGAGGGCATCTGTTCATATGCAATCAGATCATCGAATATCTGAAATACGACTAGACAGTACCGTGGAGTTCGATGGGTACGTTCCGAAAAATTCAATAACTAAGCAGTTAGTTGGTGGGCCCGGAAAGACTTACCCCACGACAAATTGATATGAATCAACTGCTCCAAAACATCAGTACGTAAACATGATTGTGACGATCAATGATCTAGACCATTAAATCGCCACCACTCAAGTCGAGTGCCTGCCCGGTAATGTATGCGGCACGATCGGAGGCCAAAAACGCAACTAGCTCGGCAGCTTCAGCAGGTTGTCCGAGTCGATGGATCGGAAAACCATCGGTGTATCGCTTCAAGCGGTCTTCATCGACATCCTGTTGCACCATCTCGGTATCGATCAACCCCGGACATACAGCGTTCACAGTGATTCCATGGTCCGCCTCCTCCATAGCCATGTGGCGTGTCAGTCCCAGCACTGCGTGTTTTGATGTTGTGTAGTGGGCGCCCCCGAGCGTGCTCGTGGTTTTGCCTGCGGTCGATGAGAAATTGACGATCCTTCCCCATCCTGAAGCACGCATGGAAGACAGCACCGCCTTAGACGGCAGGAACGTCCCTTTGAGATTCACGTTCAGGACGAGATCCCACTCATCCTCGTCCATATCAAACACAACTGTTCGCCGGAGAATTCCTGCTGCGTTAACTAGGATGCTGATATCACCGTACTCATCGTTCGATCGTTTGATCATCAAATCGACCATGGCTGACTTCGAAACGTCGCCGACAACAGCGATCGCCATTGCCCCACTCGACACCAACTGGTCGGCTGTGGACTGAGCTGCATCAGCAGCAAGATCGTTCACCACAACGGATGCACCCGCCGCTGCAAGCCTCACTGCGACCGCACGCCCCATTCCTCTGCCGGCTCCAGTCACAATCGCAACTCGACCTGCCAGTTCATCGGTGATCGGTTCTGGAATTCTCGGGATCGACACGCTCATGCCACCACCCCCATCTGTTTCCCGATCTTAGTAAATGCTTCGATGGCTTGGTCGATTTGATCTAAAGTGTGAGCAGCCGAGATCTGGGTTCTAATACGCGCTTTGCCCATAGGTACAACCGGGTATGAAAACCCGACTACGTAGATTCCTTCTCTCAACAATCGTTCAGCCATTTCCGACGCTACACTGGCATCACCAAGCATCACTGGAATAATCGGGTGGTTGCCTGGAACCAGATCGAAGCCTGCTTTCGTCATTCCAGCGCGAAACTGTTGACTGTTTTTATGAAGATTTGTTCGAAGCTCTCCGCTTGATTCGAGCATGTCCAGCACAGTCAGGGAAGTTGCCGCTATCACCGGCGCAAGAGTATTCGAAAACAGGTACGGTCGAGATCGTTGCCTGAGCATCTCGATAACCTCTTTGCGTCCCGAGGTATAGCCACCAGATGCTCCACCGAGCGCCTTGCCTAGAGTCCCGGTCACGATGTCTACGCGATCAGTTACGCCTGCCAGCTCAGGTGTTCCGCGTCCTCGCTCACCAATGAACCCTACAGCGTGAGAATCGTCGACCATAACCAATGCATTATATTTATCAGCGAGATCACAAATTGCGTTAAGATTTGCGTAGCTGCCGTCCATTGAAAAGACACCATCTGTGGCTATCAATCGACGACGAGCACTCTGCGCCTCAATCAGCTTCGACTCAAGATCTACCATGTCGTTGTTCGCGTATAGGTACCTATCGGCCTTGCATAGCCGAATACCGTCGATGATCGATGCATGGTTAAGTACATCACTGATGATCGCGTCGTCCGGGCCAAGAATAGTCTCGAACAGCCCTGTATTTGCATCGAAGCAAGATGAATAAAGAATTGTGTCTTCGGTTCCCAAAAACTCGCTCAAACGCAACTCTAGTGCAGCGTGGACGTCATGAGTACCGCAGATGAAGCGGACCGAAGACATGCCGAAGCCATATTCACCGGCGGCAGCCTGGGCTGCTTTAACCACCGAAGGTTGGTTCGAGAGCCCTAGATAGTTGTTCGCACACAGGTTGATCGCTTCTGAACCGTCTTGCATTCGAATAACGGTGCCTTGCGGTGAGACGATAATACGCTCGGCTTTGTACAGACCGGCTTCGCGTATTTCCATCACTTCCTTTTCGAGCTGGTTAAGAAAACTTTTATCCATCTGTTCGCGTCCTGACTTAATGAAATGACCAATTTTGGTCAAGTAATCTACTCGATTGAGACTCGGGAAAGTCACAAGTCTGCCATAAAATTAGCGAAGAGTTACAACGTGGGAGAGTGTGCAGAATACATGGTCGCCCCCCCCCATGTCACATAGCAGCCATCCACGGTTCTTTCAGAACTCAGTGCTCCGGTCGAAACTATATCGAACTTGCATCTGATCAGTTTGATCTTCGTACTGGGACCCCTTCTAATCTCTCGTTCATCAACAAGAAATCGGATGAATCCTCGAAGACACAGTTGAGCGACTGTGACTGTTAATGGTTGGACTCGACCAGTTAGCCAGTCGATATAACATCTTACGTCGTTGGCAGAGAGTTTAGAGAGGTGAATCCAGCCGGAATGCTCACCCAGTCTGTAGGCATCTCTCACGTAGCAAGAGATTGTGTTAGGTCTTAGCCTCTCCACTTTTAGAGATAGAGCAAAAGAGTCCAAATAAATGACGTAATTGACTGCTGTATCCATGTTTTACATATCGTACACTCCTCATAATATTGAGGAGCGAACATGACTACTTGAACTAGTATTCAAGAACTAAGCAGTTAGTTGGTGGGCCCGGAGGGACTTGAACCCCCGACAAATTGATTATGAGTCAACTGCTCTAACCGACTGAGCTACGGGCCCACATGTTCCGCACAGCGTTTCGAACAGTGCGGTGGAACAATAATGATTCTCTCATGAGTTCGGATCAGAACAACATACCATTTCGATCTCGAAGTGATCAATTTGTTGATCTGAAGTGATTTTCCACGTTCGATTTCGCCTCGATAGTATTCATCAAAGCAATACGAGGCATTTAAACAATCATCACCAAACATTGTCCAGAGTAATAATAGTTGGTAGGCTTGGCGCCGCCAATAAAAATTTCTAGATCGCTGATCCAAGAGGCTCTTCCACATGTCGACCGTCATAAGCACAAATTTCCAATTGAAGCACACTCGCTGGTTGATACTTGCACTTCTGTTTGGCGTATTCGCCTTGCCGGCGGCCTGTGGCTCCGGGTCAGATGATTCTAGCTCTGATACAGGTTTCAGTAATGAAGCTGCTCCCACGGCTGTAGAAGATGATGCACTAGCCGAGGTTTCTCGAGTTATTCATCCAAATGCAAGTCTGACCTTTGATGATTACGTCGCTGCTGGATGGAAGAAATCGAAACAGTACGACACCGATACTGTTCCTGAAGCTACTGAGATTTGGTACGGATTCTTCAATTCGAAAGATATCGAAGTACGATTTTATGATTCTCACGAAATTGCCAAGACGGCTGGTCTTGATAACGCGTCTGAAGCAATTGACCAGAGCTTCCGTGAAGGTGGGAAGACTGGTTCGAGTAACCGTGGTGCCGGATCGTTTGCTGTAACCAAGTACAAGGCATTCGCAGTGGTTGGCAACACGGTGATGCTGTGTGAACAATCGGTTGAGTCTTGCATCGCTCTCGCCGACATTCTTGGCGGGTAGTTCCCCCCACTGGGCAGTAAACATTTTATCTACTCGCCAAGACGTCTAGGCAACTCTTAGTCCTAACCCTCTGCGTAACTCAGGTAAATTCTGTTGGCCGCTGTACTAGGCGATCGAATAAGAACTGGTGAACGCCGATCGGATCAGAGTGCAGCACACCAAGAGTGATCACTGCCAGAACCGTGTTGAGAACTAGTGCTCTAGTCCTCTGTGCCTCACTGTTGCAATGCACAGAGAAAAAAATCAAAGACCAAGCGTCTGTTCAGAACGTTTTATACCGCTTTGCGCTCTTATTAAATGCCGTATTGATCGTCAAGCGATGTTTCAATAATGCATCCCATATTTACTTATCTTTCAAAAGTTTAGGCACTAATCAGACAATGAACTTAAAGCATAGAAAGCGGTGTAACACTAGAAAAACTAATTAGGTACTACTCACACCATTAGCAGACGAAAAGTTAGATCGCTCGAAACTGTTTGAACAGCATTTCGAAAATACCTAGTGGACCAAACATGATTATGCCAACGATAAATAGCCCAGCAATCGACGTTACAGCGAGGGTTTTATTCACATTGAAATTTTGACTATTTGGACCAAGAAACTGGAAGATCACTGACCCGATAGCCACTGCACCAGCTCCAGCCCAAAAAGCTTGCTTCATGCCAGTCATCGCATATGTGAGCACAAAAAATGGTGTGCCCCAGATCCAAGATGAAATTGCCTCACCTACGGATACATCTACCAGTGAAAGTCCGGTGACATCAAGTAAGAACAAGTTGACGGGCAACATAAGTCCAACCGATACCGGCATAAAGACCATGTACAGGAACACGGTCAGGATCAGTGGAAGGTAGCGTCCTTCTCGCCCGGCCATAGCCGTAGCAATAAGCCCTGCGACCAACATTGCGACCCCGCCACCAATAATTGGGGCAAACGAGAGTTTGATCACGTTTATGAGTGCGGGGCGGCGAAGAACGTACTGCCAATCCGCATCGTCGATAGCAACAACGATGTTGGTGTAGTGCATGATCACAGCCATTGCGATACCGAGGGGAACTAGCGCTACTGCCATTCCTCTACGGCGGCGTCGGTCGTCTTCGAACCGATTTTCTTCAATTTGGTCTCGTTCAGCGTGGCTCTGGCGAAATGAAGATGTGGTTGAAGTTAGACTTTCCATACATCCAAAGATAGCACTTAGCTTCTCTAATTAAGCAGTACGAATCTACTATTCGTAGAAGTTTCTATATTCGATGATTGATCGTCATTGAACTGCCAACAATCGTCACACCACGTTCGTCGCGCTGCTACACTCCGACAATTCTATGCCGCTGGCGCTTACGTTCAGTTTTAGAGCAATATTCCGATATCTAATTAAGGGGAATTTTCGGTGAAGATCACAGATATACGACTGGAAATGTTCAAATGGCCTCGAGACATTCCTATCACTAACGGGCTGTACACCTACACTCATAACCTTCTGAACATCGTGGTTATAGATACCGACGATCCTGATATTCAGGGCATTGGTCTTGCAGGTGGAATTGAGACCACTCCAGAAGTTGGTCTGGCGTTTGTTGAACATTTCAAAAAGGGTTTGATCGGAGAAGATCCTCTGAACAATGAAGCCCTGTGGCATGCAATGTGGCGACCAAAATTGGTGGGACGTCGAGGCATTTCAACGCGAATCATCGCGGGTATCGACATAGCCCTTTGGGACATCAAAGGAAAAGTCGCCAACATGCCTGTCTACAAATTGCTGGGTGGCTTCACGAACAAGGTTGACACCTACATAGCTGGTGGTTACTACGAAGAAGGGAAAGGTCTTAAAGAGCTCGCTCAAGAGATGGAAGACAACGTGAAAATTGGCGTCCGTGCTGTGAAGATAAAAGTAGGCGCAGTTTCTATTAACGAAGACATCGAGCGAGTACGTGTTTGTCGCGACGCTATCGGTCCTGACGTTCGTTTGATGGTTGATGCAAACAATGCTTACCGGCATTACCAGGCGATCGAATTTGCCCGTAAGGCGGAGCAGTACGATCTTTTCTGGTTCGAAGAGCCAGTTGAGCCAGATGACTACATTGGTCAGGCAGAAATAACTCGTGCCACTTCTGTTCCGATTGCCGCAGGTGAAAATGAATACACCCGCTACGGATTCAGGGACATGATCAACGCACGCGCAGTCGACATTCTTCAGCCCGACGCCTTAATTCTAGGAGGAATCACCGAGTTTATGAAGGTTGCAGCACTCGCTCAGGCGAACGATCTCGACATTTCGCCCCACGGAGCCCAGGAAGTTCACATTCATCTGATGGCCGCTATCCCAAATGGACTAATACTTGAATACTACCGCGAATCGGTGAACCCGATGCACGGAAAAATTTGGGAAAACGAACTTACGATTGATAATGGTTATGTTAACGCTCCTGAATTACCGGGACTCGGTCTAAAGCCAAAATGGGACACGCTAGCACCGTACAGAGTGGGATAGAGGCGTACAATCTAGCCCGAATGCTTCGGTAATCCTGTGATCATCTACTGGCGAAGAAACGCAAATATTGGAGAAGCACGAACGAATGCCGAACTTTGATTACGAAGCGCCAACCTCCCTATCGAGTGCGCTTGAACTGTTAGCTCTCCCCGGTGAAGTACGCCCACTTTCGGGTGGAACCGACATCATAGACCAGCTGAAGAACAACAGGCGTAATGCCGATCTGGTTGTCGATCTAAAACGAGTTCCTGAACTACTTACGCTCGAATATAATGGATCTGGATTACGTATCGGGTCTATGGTTTCATGCACGGAAGTTCACAATTTCACAGCCAAAAAGGGCGGGTTCGCAGCTCTAACTGAAGCATCGGAACTTATTGGGTCGGTTCACATTCAGAATCGTGCAAGCGTTGGTGGAAACGTCTGCAACGCTGCTCCATCCGCCGACACTATTCCATCTCTTCTCATTCATGAGGCGGTTGCACATACTGCAAGAGCTTCAGGCGGGCGTAATATTCCACTGATCGACTTCTTTGCAGGACCTGGACAAACCGTTCTTGAAAAGGGTGAGATTCTTAAGGAACTCGTGCTTCCTGCACCATCAGCAAACACCGCTTCTGCCTACTTGCGATTCATCCCACGAAATGAGATGGATATCGCTGTTGCCGGGGTTGGCTCGCTCATTGAAGTCGACCCCTCAACCAATGTTGTAACCAAAGCTCGAATCGCTCTCGCTTCCGTTGCTCCAACTCCAGTGCGAGCATATGCGGCTGAAGAGTTTCTCGAAGGAGCCAAGATCGACTCCGACACTATCGAGAAGACAGCAGATCTCACTGTCGGTTCTGCAGTACCTATTACCGACGTACGTGGCTCGGCCGAATATCGAAAAGAACTGATCAGGGTTCTAACTAAACGAACGCTGACTATTTGCTTGGAGCGACTCTCTTAAATGAGCAAGAAACAGATCAAAACCACTGTGAACGGTGTTGAGCACGAAATACTCGTGGACTCGACTTGGACTTTGCTCGAAACGCTTCGAGATCATCTCAATTTAACCGGGACCAAAGAAGGCTGTTCAAACGGGAACTGCGGAGCTTGTGCGGTAATGGTTGACGGGAAGTCGTCATGTTCATGCCTCATTCTCGCACCTGAGGTCAATGGTAGGGAAGTAACAACTGTTGAAGGTCTTGCTGACCACGGTCATCTCACTCCGATTCAGGACGCATTCGTAGACAATTCTGGTCTTCAATGTGGGTTCTGCACACCGGGATTCATGATCGCAACGACCGCGTTACTGAATGACAATCCGCACCCAACAGAGAACGAAATTCGCCTGAAGCTTGCCGGAAATCTATGCCGCTGTACTGGCTACGACAAGATTGTTCGTTCGGTACAAGATGCAGCTGATCGTTTGAGCAAAGCTTAGGCAATAATCAGCCGGTAAGTACTGATGAGCTGAGCGGTAGCTTCAATCACAATCGAGAGTGGGACAAGAGTCGTGTCGGCGAGGGCTTGATCGATGCTGGGTAATTAGTTCGAAGTGTTCGTAAGAATCAAGCGACGAAAGCGACCGAAACATAACTACAGTCTAATCTGAGACATTCACTAGAGCTT
>JAPKCH010000040.1 GCA_026421185.1 Dehalococcoidia bacterium
CGACCCTCTCCTTGGCAAGGAGATGCTCTACCACTGAGCCACTTCCGCTAGCACTGTCAACAATAAGCAATCTCAGCGGTATGGTCAACCCGCGTAGCGGTTATTTAGTGCAAGCGCTACCCAAATTCGCCTTAGACTGCGCATCTAAAACCGTTTGAACAGTTCCCAGCATGCAGCAGCAGGGTGATAATCAGTCTTCGACGCTGGACTTTTAATATCGTCGTATCGTTTGTTACTACTACTGAGAATGCGATACCAACCACCGTGCTTCTGATCGACCAGATTATCTAGCGACCATTGCCACGTTCGTTCGTACCAGTCCCAATACAGCTCATTCCCAGTCCGCTTCGCTAGTAAACCCGCGGCAGCGATAGTTTCAGAGAGCACCCAGTAATAACGATCCGTATCGATGATTTCACTAGTCGTACCGATCGAATAATTGAAACCGCCGTTCTCGTTATCCCAACCTTGTTTGACAGATGCATCGAACAGCTTTTGTGCCTGAGGAAGCATCCAATACTGTGGATTGTGTTCTTCGAGAATGAGCAATAGTTTCGTCCACTCGGTCCAGTGACCTACGAGATAGCCGTAGGGTCGGAATAGATTTTTTGGATCATCGAGATTGTAGTTCCAGTCGATTGTCCAATTTTCGGAGTAGTGCTCCCAAATCATCCCTTCCGATTGACTCGCAAGATCGATGCACACTCGCTTCGCTAGAGTCGTGGCGCGATCAATGTACTTACGCTCGCCCGTAGCTTCGTAGGCTGCGATCATCGCCTCGCACATGTGCATATTGGCGTTTTGCCCACGGTAAGGATCTGTGACCGACCAATCGGGCGAAATTTCATCGACGTAGAGTTCATCATCACTTCGCCAGAAATGTTCGTTCAATAAATCGAAAGTCTCAGCTAGAGGTTGAGCAGCTTCAGAAATACCAGCTTTGAGTGCGGTTGCGAAAGCTAAAAGCACGAATGCGTGCCCGTAGCAGTGGTTCGTAGAATCAGCGACCTCAAGACCATCAAGCAGCCATGCATATCCACCAGTCGACTGCCGGTGATGTTCGGTAAGAAATTTCGCACCATGACGAGCCGCTTCTAGATACTCGGGTTTATCGAACATCGTTGATGCCATGGCGAAGACGTAGACGAATCGGCAGGTGCCAACCAAGTGCTTGGTTTGATCGTCGAATATCGAACCATCGTCACGGAACTGATTGATGTATCCACCGAGTTCGTTATCGATACAGTCCGGATAGTAGAAATCGACGATCTGCTGAACTTGTTCGCTCAAAAAGCCCTTGGACCGGAAATCGGCTGAGGTTGAATTGGTATTCATGGTGGTCGTTTTAGCGGTACTGCACCGATTTACTATCTCCCTCCCATTCCGGGAGGGAGATAGGTTTTCACTAGTCGCTTACTTTCACTAGTAGCTTGCCGAAGTTCTTCCCGTTCAAGAGGCCGATGAACGCTTCAGGAGCGTTCTCGAATCCATCCACAACGTCTTCTTTGTACTTGATGCTTCCGTCTTTGATCCAGTTGGAGATTCGAGTGCGAGCGATCTCGTGCTGTAGCTCAAAGTCATAAACCAAAAAGCCCTCGATAGTCGTTCGAGATCGAATCAGTGCTGCCATGTTTCGTGGACCCTGCGGAGGAGTCGAGGCGTTGTACTGCGATATTTGTCCGCAGATAGCAACGCGTGACTTCATCGCCAAGTTTTCGAACACAGCGTCGGAAACCGGACCACCAACGTTGTCGAAGTAGCAGTCGACACCGGTTGGTGATAGGCGTACCAATTCAGCAGAGACATTTTGGGTTTTGTAATTGATAGCAGCGTCGAAACCGAGTTCATCAACTGTGTAAGCACATTTCTCATCAGTACCTGCCACTCCGATTACGAAACAGCCGTTGAGCTTGCCTATCTGCCCAACCACCGCTCCAACAGCACCTGAAGCGGCTGAGACAACCAGCGTATCGCCAGCTCGTGGCTTCAGTACTTCGAGTAAACCGAAATATGCCGTCATGCCCGGCATTCCAAGAATTCCAATGGCTGTAGAAATAGGACCTAGATCCGAATCTACTGGGCGAACGATGTGCGCACCGACTGCAGCCCATTCCTGCCAGCCGATATTTGCTCGAACAGTGTCGCCCGCTTTGTATAGCGGCGATTCAGATTTTTCCACTCGCGCCACTACTTCGCCTGTCATCACGTCACCGGGCTGTAGCGGAGTTGCGTACGATGGCCCGGATCGCATACGACCACGCATGTATGGATCCAAGCTCATGTATCGAGTGCGTATCAACACCTCGCCGTGTTTCGGCGTTGGAATTGTCGATTCCACGATTTCGAAGTTCTCGGCTGTTGGTTCGCCTTCTGGTCGGCTCGCCATAGTCCACGCTCTGTTTACTGCTTTTGACATTTGAATCTTTTCTTTTTAGTTGAGTGAATGATCTAAATTAACTGTTGATTTCGATTTCGAGGTTCCCAAATTCATCCACAGTGACAGTCCATGCTGGATGAATAACGGTCGTGCAGTCGGGTTCTTCGATAATTGCTGGACCCTCGAATACGGCACCCGCTGGAAGTTTTGAACGATCATATACAGGTGTTTGCACAACGCCTTTTTCACCTGAGTTTTCAGCAAAGTAAACAGGTCGCTCGCCTTTGAAAGCTACAAATACATCGGTTCCGATATTTTTTAGTTTTTGCATTTGGGGTCGAACGATTTTGCCAATCGTTGTCAGCCGAAGATTTACCAATTCAACAGGTTCATCTTTGGCCCTGAACCCATACGCCATCTCGTGAGCATCATGGAACGATTCCGTCAACTCATTCATCCATGCTTGATCTATAGTCGAGCTGGATGGTGCCGGAACGCTCAACTCAAAACTCTGCCCCCAGTAACGCATCTCTATGGTGCGTTCAAACAACGGAGTGCCCGATGCTGAAGCTGCCACGCTGTGGGCTTCTCGTCCTGCCGCTTCTAGGCGGTCGAATTCACTAGCAATTCGAGAATGCTCAATCTCGTCGGAACGAATGATCAACGTCGAAGAACCCTCCATTCGCACGTCGGTCACGAGTAGTCCAAGAGCCGATGCGGTTCCTGGACCCTGTGGAATTAGTACACGAGGTATTCCTGCTTGTTCAGCTAGCCGAACTGCATGTGCGGGTCCGGCTCCTCCGAAACCAACGAGCATGAAATCACGAGGGTCGTGTCCGCGTTGGACTGATACCAAGCGAAGAGCGTTGACCATCGCTGTGTTGGCGATCTCTACGATTCCGTGAGCTGCTTCTTCTACCGACAGTCCAAGCGGTTCAGCACACTGTGTGCGAATCGCCTCTCTTGCTGCATCGAGATTCAACGACATCTCACCGCCTGCGAAGTAAGCAGGATCAAGTCGACCAAGCACTAGGTTAGCGTCGGTAATCGTCGGCTGCTCGCCTCCGAGTCCGTAACAAACAGGACCGGGATCTGCGCCTGCTGACTGAGGCCCAACCCGTAACGCCCCGCCTGAGTCGACCCATGCGATCGAACCTCCGCCTGCACCGATTTCAACGAGATCAACGACTGGTGTGCGGATCGGATACCCAGAGGCTCCACCAAATGCACCCGTACCGTTTTGTGCGGCTCCGCCTACGCTGTAATCCTTCGTGATATTCGGTTGCCCGTTTCGAATCAAACTCGCTTTCGCAGTTGTGCCCCCCATATCGAACGAAATGACGTTCGGATATCCAAGAGCAGTGCCTAGTGAAGCGGCTGCAACCGCACCTGCTGCAGGACCCGATTCAACCATAAATACAGGATTTTCTGAAGCCGCCGCGGCCGGATACACGCCTCCGCTGGACTGCATCACTAACAGTTCGGAAGTGATGTTCAATGCATGGAGTTTTTTACTAATCGATGCCAGATACGTTCTGACAATTGGTGCCACAGATGAATTGATCACCGTCGTTGAAGCCCTAAGGTATTCCCTGAATTCAGGGACAACTTCCGAGGACAACGAGATTATTACGTTGGGAAGCTTCGCTGCTATCGCCTTTCCGATACGCTGTTCGTGATCACCATTACGGTATGAGTGAAGTAGGCAAACGGCGACCGCCTCTACCCCTGATTCAGCGATGCGATCAACAACTTCATCGAGTGCCGCCTCATCGAGTGGAGTAACCACTTGGCCTTTGGCATCTAGTCGCTCTGGTACTTCAAAACAGAGTTGGCGCGGAACTAAAGGAGCCGGTTTTTCGAATTGTAGATCGTAAAGCGAAGGTCGTATTTGCCGGGCGATTTCGAGCATGTCTCGAAACCCTTCAGTAGTAACGAATGCTGTCTTGGCTGTTTTGCCTTCGATGATTGCATTGGTTGCGACGGTGGTTGCGTGGACCACGTGTTCGACGGCTTCAGGTTTTACTGAATCGTCGAGATCAAGTAGTTTTTGAACTGCTGAAATGAACCCTGAAGCAGGATCGTATGGCGTTGAAAGAACCTTGGAAGTAGTGACTCGCCCACTGTTCGAATTAACCAGAGTGCCATCGGTGAACGTGCCGCCGATATCGACACCGATTCTGTATCGGCCTTCGCTGTTTGCGGTCAATTTGAGTCCCTCGAGATTGTCATCTTGATTCTAGCTTCAGTAGTTGCTGATTCGTTGACAGAATCAGTATTTGTATCAATAACTACGCCATAAAATTCCGCAGCGCGCTGGCGATTAATCTTGCCGCCGATCACATCTTTCAACACTGCGTTTGGATCGCGTTCAGTAGGTGGTCCATAACCGCCCCCGCCGGGAGTCTGGAAACTCACAGTGTCGCCGGGACTAAGTTCGACCACACACTTAGATGTGAGCTCACTCGGCTCTTGATCTGGATTATCAGGATTAAGAATGTAGTAAGCCTTACGACCAGCCATTCCACCAAATATTCCCTGTGGTCCTACGATGTCGCGATCCGACAACACGGTGAATGTCGCTGGGTCGTCTGGAAAGTGATAATCCCGCCTCATACCAAGTCCGCCACGGAATTTACCTGGGCCTTCTGAATCTTCGATAAGGGAGAGTCTAGAAACCCTCATAGGGAAGTGAGATTCAACCTCTTCAACAGGAGCATTCTCAGTATTCTGACCGTGCTGCTGAACAGCATCCGGTCCGTCAGATGTCGCTCTTGCCCCGTACCCGCCAGCGAGCGCCTCATAGTTACAGTGATACTCGCCATTATTGCGATCGATTATTCCGAATCCTGCCTGAGCCATCATAGCTTTCGTTGAAGCGGCGATCTTCTCAGGCATGCCGGGCGAGAACGCCTTGAACAGCATGTCGTTGATACGAACCTGAGTCTCCCAACCTCCCACAACGGGAGCCGGGTGAACCGCGTGTACAACCGTTCCCGGCTTCGCATTCATCTTGATGTGTCGATAAAAACCATCGTTCACCGGCATGTCAGGTGCCATTAGCGCTCGTAGTGCGTACGCACATGCCGAAAACGTCATTGCTTTCGTGGAATTCACCGGTGCTCGACGCTGAGGATCGCAACCGTCGAAATCAAAAAATACAGTTTCACCCTTGACCGTGATTTCAACTTTTAAATTCACGACTTTGTCGCTGAAACCATCGTAGTCAAGAAAGCCTTCCGTTCCGTAAACGCCATCGGGTATGTTGGCGATTTCGGACCGAGTGCGGCGATCTGTGTAGTCTACAACCGCAGCTACGTAGTGATCAAAATCCTTAACACCGTACTTTTCGACAAGATCAACAAGTCGACGTGCACCAACAGTGTTTGCAGCTACTTGAGCCCGAAAATCCCCAGTGGTTACTCGTTTGGATCGTATTTGCGAAAGAATAAGTTTGAACACATCCTCGTTTATTTCGCCACGCTTCACGAGCTTCACAGGAGGAATGATGATGCCTTCTTGGAATATTTCCTGAAAAGGACCAATAGATGCTGGTGCACCACCACCCACGTCTACGTGATGTGCGAGCGACGCCACATATCCGACAAGTTCACCATTGTGATGAACCGGACCAAATACCGTCACGTCATTGAGGTGTGACCCGCCCCCAAAGGGATTGTTCACCACCAGCATGTCGCCGGGCTCAAGCTTCTCAGCTCCGTATGTCGCGACCGAAGTGGGGATGAGCTCTACGAACGAGCCAAGATGAACCGGTTGTGTGAATGCCTGCGAAATCGGACGGCAATCACGATCGAAAAACGCACAAGAGAAATCTTGCCGAGTTTTCACGTTCGTCGAATAGGCAGATCGCCTTAAAGCGGCAGCCATTTCTTCGGCAACCTGCGTCAGTGCTGAACGAACGACTTCAAATTGAATCGGGTCGATTCGCTGTATATCACCCGTCTCAACGTTGCTTACCATTACGCAATTCCTTTGTTGTTTGTTCATTCACTTGCTGTTTTGAAATATCGATATCGACGCCATAGCGGTCGCGGGCACGATCTACGGAAATTTTGCCCTGTAGAACATCATCAAGAATGGCCTTTGGATCTCGTTTGAACGGTTCGCCATAACCGCCTCCACCAGAGGTCCGATAGCTGATTACATCGCCCGGTTGAAGCTGAACAGTGGTCTTAGACGAAAGATGTTCTTCGTTGCCATCCTTGATGAGAGCGTAGACCGATTTACCGCCGTGTTCACCACCGAACAGCCCACGAGGTCCGAACTTGTCACGGTCGGCAAGAATTGTGAATGTTGCCTCATCAGGGAACATATAATCCCGACGTAATCCGAGCCCTCCCCTAAATTCACCGGGACCCTCTGAATCGGTAACTAGTTCGTATCGAGTGATACGAACGGGATAGTTGGATTCAGTCTCTTCCACTGGGGCATTTTCGGTATTTTGCCCGTGTGACTGAACAGCATCAGGTCCATCAGAAGTAGATCTCGCACCATAACCACCGGCAATCGTTTCGAGGAAGCAGTAATACTCACCGGTCTCGTGATTTTCACCACCAAATCCTGAGTGACACTGCATCGATTTCGTGCCTGCACAAACGGCGTCGGGTAGGGCGGGGGCGAGCGCCTCAAAGATGAGATCGTTCAGGCGGACGTGAGTCTCCCAACCGCCAACAACAGGTGCTGGATGAACGCAGTTCGTGACAGTTCCTTTTGGTGCGTCGACATGAACATATCGGTAGAAGCCATCGTTTACCGGAAGGTCACGATCCATGAGCGCCCGTAGCGCGTAGGCGCATGCCGAGAATGTTTGAGCAAACGTTGAGTTCACCGGAGCACGTCGTTGTGGATCTGAACCCGCGGTATCGAATCTGACCCCGTCATCGTCGATCGTAACTTTCACGACGAGTTTCACAACATCGTCCGTGAAGCCATCGTTATCGACGAATCCTTCAGCTTTAAACACACCCTTTGGCAACTTCGCTACTTCGGCTCGGGTTCGGCGATCGGTGTATTCGATAATTTCGTCGATGTACTGATCGAACTCTTCAATTCCGTACTTATCGATGATTTCACTGATACGAATTGCACCTGTTCGGTTCGACGCTATCTGAGCTCGGAAGTCGCCCGCTGTTTCGCGCTTCGAGCGTATTTGAGATAAAACGAGCCGGAACAGATCGTCATCCAGCTCGCCGTTCACAACGAACTTAATCGGCGGAATAATGATGCCTTCTTGGAACACTTCTCTGAAAGCTCCAACTGAAGCTGGCGCACCGCCACCTACATCGACGTGATGCGCAAGGCACGCTGTATAGCCGACTAACTGATCTTGATAGAAGACAGGGGCAATAAGTGAAATATCGTTTAGATGAACTCCGCCGCCGTACGGATCGTTCGATAAAATCATGTCGCCGGGACCAAGATTCTCAGGTCCATACCGTTTTACGGCTACTGGCACGTGGCGCACAAAAGAGCCGAGATGAACTGGCTGAGTAAACGCCTGTGCTACCGACCGAAGATACTTATCGAAAAACGCACAGGAAAAATCCTGACGAGTCTTCACGTTGGTCGAGTACGCCGAACGACGAAGTGCAATCGCCATCTCCTCCGCTGCCTGCGTAAGTGCATTGCGGATTACCTCCAACTTGATGGGGTCGATTGCCGATGTGGTCATGATCGGGCGATGATAGCTCGCCCGACCCGCAACGTGTGTCCATCTGGGATCAAAATCCCGCCTATCTCAATGCTTGTACAGACACGAATCTATAGCGCTTTCCAAACTGACTTGCCGTCTTCAGAAACGACTTTTCCGATACTTGAACCGGTCGCAAGATGACCTGTAAATACAATCCATTCTTGCGTTGAAGCCAGCATGAGCAAACTTTTGCGAGACTGCGTCGACATCGCTGTATTCCAGTCGAAAGTCGGACACCAGCTCTGCTCGGTGACCTGCGCAACACTGTGGAACAGATCGCCTGTGATCACTGCTGTCTGGCCGCCAGATTCAACGAGTATGCATTGGTGGCCAGGAGTATGACCATTGGTTGGCAATGTTGAGATTCCGGGAGCAAGCTGTTCGATTCCGTCAATCAGCTTTAATGCACCCAAAGATTCGAGTGGTTTCACTGACTTATCGAAGGCAGGATTATCGTTCTCAGACTTCGAGTAGTGCTCCCAATCACGGGAGGCAATCCAGTGAGTGGCGTTCGGGAATGTCAGCGATGGCATGTCACCATCGTAAGCAACGTTCCAACCAATGTGATCACCGTGACAATGAGTTGTGACTACGATGTCGATATCTTCCGGTTGCACTCCGAGAGCCGCCAGATTATCGAGCAACTTGCCTCGTTCGCCCGTGTGTTCATGAACAACATCCCCCATACCGGTATCGACAAGAATAGTCGGACGTTCTCCGCTAGTAGATCGGATTAGGTGACTCCGCCAATCTGGCTGCCACTTGCCGTCCGAATTTAGCGCAAACGAACGATAAGGATTCCATGCTTCATCAGGAACTTCCGTGAAGATCGTGCCGGGATCACGTGCTGTGGATGGTCCATCTAATACCGCAGTTATCTCGTAATCGCCGATAGTGAATGATGTAGTCATAAGGAACTAGAGTCCTCGCTCTTTCTTCACCCGACGCCATTCTTCGAAGGACTCTGGCTTCGGTGGGTAGTACTTGCCGGGCGCAACGCCTTCGGCTTCGATTTTGGTCTTGATGTAGTTCTCAACTTCTTCGTGCTCGGTGGCGTGTTCAACAACTGCTGCCGCCATCCACGATGGAACGACAATCACACCGTCATCATCGCCAACCATCACATCGCCCGGTCGCACAAGTGCTCCACCGACGTTTATCTGAATATCTTCTTCAGCAGGTGCCGCTGTTGGGCCACCATGAAGACTCCGCGCAGTGGCGTATACAGTCAGGTCGTAATCTTCATCACGAAGAACATCAAGATCTCGAATGGCTCCATCGATCACTACGCCATCTGCATTGTTCATCTTTAGTTGGAGAAGCTTCACGTCTCCAGCGACAACTGTTTTTACGTCTCCAGCGATATCGGCAACCAAGACGTCACCTGGACCACACTTGCCCATCGCAGCGTACTCAGGCGATTGTTCGCCTTTGGGTATTTCAGCCAGTAGATCTGCCCTGTTCGGCAGAAATCGAAGAGTCTTGGCGCGTGATGCCATCTTCTTGCCTTTCGTGAAGTTCTGCAGACCCTCGCAAACACATAGCGACGACCCGAAGTATTTGACGGCGCTGTAAACCGTAGCGGTAGGAAGTGTCTTGAGTCCTTCAAGTACATCGTCTGGCACGTGAACGGGTTTCATGTCGAAATTTGGAATGTCAGACATTGTTTTGGTTATCTCGTTTCAAGTAGGAGTCCCGTTCAGGTACTGACCTGGAAGACCCTTGTGAAGACTCGCGAGTGCGTGAACATTTTTGGGGGATACTACTCTAGAAAATGAACTTACCACAATCGTGCGGTTCGACACTTTTCATCAAGACGGATCGATGATGGAATATTTTGATCTCCTAAAAACTGCTGTTTCGCGTATTTACTCGCTAGAAAAGTAGTACGATTTGCGGCGATCGACTGTTCTTTTATCTAACCTACTCGGGAGATATCGAATGTTGCCACCTGACATGCCCTTATCGCGATTCAAAGTGCTCGACCTCACCCGCGTTCGAGCCGGGCCTACATGCGTACGTCAACTTGCTGATTGGGGTGCAGATGTAATCAAAATCGAAGTTCCTCCCGATGGCAAAGAAGGTCTTGGCGGCGATCGTGATAACTCCGATTTCCAGAATCTTCATCGCAACAAGCGATCTCTAACGTTGAACCTCAAAGCTGAAGAAGGCCGAGAGATTTTTCACAAGCTAGTCGAGCGCGCCGACGTTGTTGTTGAAAACTACCGACCCGATGTGAAAAACCGACTCGGTGCCGATTACGAGACTCTTTCGAAAATAAATGAACGAATCATCTTGGTTAGCATTTCCGGATTTGGTCAGGATGGACCCTATGGCAATCGTGCAGGATTCGATCAGATAGCTCAAGGAATGGGCGGGCTAATGTCGATCACTGGCGCCCCCGGCGAAGGCCCAATGCGAGTTGGTATCCCGGTCGCCGATCTGTGTGCAGGAATGTTTGCGGCGCAAGGAACGATGCTAGCCCTGCTCGAACGTGAAGTGTCGGGAAAAGGACAGTGGGTGCGAACGTCATTGCTTGAAGCAATGGTGCAGATGCTCGACTTCCAAGCGGCGCGTTTTCTTAAAGAGGGCGAGGTGCCGGGACAGGCTGGCAATGATCACCCGACGAATATTCCAACAGGTGTATTCACGACGGCTGATGGTCACATCAATATTGCAGTCGCTGGCAGTGTAATGTTCGAACGATGCTGTAATGCGCTGGGGCATCCCGAATGGGACAGCGATGAGCTATTTTCAACTTCGTCAGCACGATCTGAAAACCGCGCTCATATGAACGCCGTTATCTCTGAAGTCACCAAGACAAACACCAGCGAACACTGGATTGAACTGTTGAACGGTGTAGGTTGCCCAGCTGGGCCGATCAATGCAATGGATCAGGTTTTCGCTGATCCACAAGTTCAACATCTGAATATGGCCGTGGAAGTGGATCATCCACGTCTAGGTAAGTTCGGTGTCGTAAACCAAGCGATCAAGATGAGTCGAACACCATCGGCCGTGCGTACCGCAACACCTGAGCAAGGCGAACATACGGATTCTGTTTTGATGGATCTTGGTTACGACGATTCGACTATCGTAAGCTTCCATGAAAACGGTGTTGTTTAGTTTCTCGTGTTGGCCGCCTAACTAATTTCGACCAACGCTCCACCTACGGATCAATTATTAAGGAATAAAAATATGAGGCAGCTTCAGCTGCGGACGGAAAAGATGCTGGCACACGTCGAAGACGGTGTCGGGTGGATCACTTTCAACCAACCAAAAAAACGTAACGCTGTGTCGTTGGCGATGTGGGAAGCGGTTCCGGAAATCATCGAAGATTTCATTTCAACTGGTGATGTTCGAGTCGTAGTTCTAAAAGGCGCGGGCGACAAGGCATTCGTATCGGGAGCCGATATTTCGGAGTTCGAGGAAGTACGAAATACGCCTGAACAAATCGAGGCTTACGAGAACTCAACAGGCGGGTGTCACGCTGCTCTTCAGTCGCTTGAAATTCCACTAATCGCAATGATTCGTGGCTTCTGCATCGGTGGCGGAATGGCAATAGCGCTATCGGCTGATCTACGAATAACAGCTGACGACGGGCAGTTTGGAGTTCCAGCCGCTAAGTTGGGACTTGGATACGGATATGGCGGAATCAAGGAACTGATGAATATCGTTGGTCCCTCGTTCGCCAAGGAAATTTTCTTTACAGGCGGACGTTTCAACGCATCGAACGCCGAAACTATGGGACTTGTGAACAGGGTTGTGCCGGTTTCAGAACTAGAAGCCACTGTTTCGACTTTAGCCAAAACCATCGCTGACAACGCACCTATGACCGTAAAAGCGGCCAAAGCCGCGATTGACGAAGGCACGAAAAATCCAGACGACCGCGACCTAGATCGAGTATCTGAGATGGTCGCAGCCTGCTTCAAGAGCGAAGACTACAAGGAAGGTCGCCGAGCATTTATGGAGAAACGAAAACCAGAGTTCCAAGGGCGCTAGGCGCGAGACTCATCGGTTTCGCCCCAATCGTGACACCCATGAAGGGCTTGGGGTAAATGACTCCCTGCTCTTAATGTGAAGGAAAGGAAAGGTAAGAGGTAGAAGAGAAATATTGGTCACTTGTAACCACTAATGGTGACAACAGTAACCACTTCAACCAAATGGGTACTCAAAGAAACACCCAAGTCGTACTTAATAAAATGGTGCCGAGGGGCGGACTCGAACCGCCGACACATGGATTTTCAATCCATTGCTCTACCAACTGAGCTACCTCGGCATATGGCACGGGAGTCAATCGTACTCACTGTCTCATACTGAGGCAATAGAACATCGGACGAGCCTGAGACAGTTCGAGTGAATCCTCAGCTTGTTTGCCCTTAATATCTAAGCGTTAGCGATGCTCGCTGATATAATTTTTTGTAAACATCTCACTTGTGTTCATTGAACAGATAGATCTTTGTTGTAGTCTCATAGCAAACTATTCTCATTTGTTCTGCTCTTAGAGGATATTAATGGCGACTCTCATCATCGCTTCAATCTCGGATCGTTCTGGAAAAACCGCTGTTGCTGCCGCATTGGCATTACGGCTCGGAACTGAAGACTCGCCGGTCGCTATCGGTAAAGTTTCAGGAGCTCAATCTTCCAATGACGTAGATGCTGCGGTGTTTGCCAGCCTGTTGCCCGGTAGCCCTGCGCTAAGTGGAGCTATCTCCGACATTGCGTCGAATATTTCAAATTCAGCCGGTGCAGGCAAGATAGCGATAGTTGAGGGCTCATCAAATACCGCCGCAAATATCGAACTCGCAAATGCTACCGATGGTTTAGTGCTTTTGATTGTGCGCTACGGCGAGAACGTCGCTTCGATTGCTAAGGAATACGGATCACGTCTTGCCGGCGTGGTAATCAACGGTTTGCCAAAGTACCGAACCGAAGAAGTCGCTGGCAAAATCACTGCCGAAATAGAAGCGGCAGGCACCAAGTTGCTTGGCGCTATTCCTGACGATCGTCGAATGCTGGCTCCTAAATTGGGTCAGGTCGCCGAATTCTTAGGTGGGCAGTTCTTGACCGGTAAAGACGAGTCCGATCAGCTACTCGACAATTTCCTAATAGGTGGTCTTGTGCTCGACTGGGGGCCGTTCTATTTTGCCAGCCGAAACAACACCGGAGTCATCGTTCGTGGTGATCGTCCCGATGTTCAACTCGCAGCAATCCAAACCGATACGACCCGCGCACTCGTGCTAACTAAGGGCGTACGACCTGTCGAGTACGTAATGTACGAAGCGGCTCAGCGCAGTATTCCAATCGTAGTTGTTCCAGGGAACACTCACGACGTAGCTGAACAGCTTGAAGGTCTCCAGCCGAATGTCAGTTTCGACCACCCTGACAAGTTGGCCCGAATGGTTAATCTCGTTTCTGAACACGTTGATGTTTCTGCTTTAGAAGACCAACTGGCGCAGCCTGCGACACGCTAGAAATAGCTGAATTACTCCATTGAGTTTCGTTCAAACTTATGCATAGTTAATCCGTAAGTTAGACGCATTCGTCTGACCAAGTAGGTCGGGAATCAACATTTCATTATCTCCAGATAGTGTGAGAGTAATTTGAGCCTTCTTGATACATTTGCGCCAAGACGTGGTTCAAAACAACAACGATTTGGCAAAATATTCATTGCCAAGACAAGTTTCTACTTGGCGGTTTTATTCAGCAGCATATTTGTCCTGACTTCATTCGTATTGTTTGATAAGGACAGAGAACTCGCAGTTATCCAGGCAACACGAGTCGAGTCGGAAATACTCAAACCAGTGCAGGATTACTTGAAGGCCAACAACGTATCTGATTACGAAGATATGACGATCGAAGTTAACTGCTGGAGCAAGTTTGAAGGCACAGAATTCAACGTGGAATATTTGGATAGAGGCTCGTGGCGAGTCGATGCTTTTTACAAACTTGTTCGGTATTACTGGCGAGTCGATGATGTAACTTTGGAAGTGACACGAGATCCATGGAACCGGTCGACTCATCCAACAATTATTTGCTGAGTACACAGTTCGAGAACTAATTACCTCACGGGTTGAAAAATCTTAACGATCAGGAATCGTCCTGCCGGACTGTGTATCAAGATGAAGAATTAAAAGCCGAATACCTAGACGCAAGATCAGCGAAAGTTCACGCCTAGTACAACCTAGTGACGTACTTTTGGCGCGTTAGCGACATGACATTGGATGTAACTGGAGATTTGTCGCTTAAATCTCCCAATCCAGCTATTTCCTGTTAGCTGTAGAAACCATTAATATTTCGCATGAAAAGCTAAAATTCGTGTCAATGGACAGAAGATTTCGCCGGGCTGACGCTACCATTGCTTCATGCCTTCGATTTCGTCTACAGAAAACTTACTTACTGGACTATCCGATCGACAGCGTGAAGCTGTTACGCACACCGATGGTCCTCTACTCATCGTCGCTGGTCCCGGCTCGGGAAAAACCCGAGTTATGGCGCACCGCGTCGCCTATCTTGTCGGCGAAAAAAACATTCCTGCCTGGAAAATTCTCGCAGTTACATTTACGAACAAAGCTGCTCGTGAACTGCGCGAGAGGTGTGAACGACTTGTTGGCGTAGGTTCCAACGAACTTCAAGTTAGAACGTTCCACGGATTTTGTTCAAGAGTGCTCCGTTCCGATGGTGAACTTGTTGGTCTCAAACCAGAGTTCACTATCTACGACGCCGACGATCAAGCTCGTGTATCAAGACGTGTACTCGACGATTTCGATATCGACCCGAAGCAGTTTCCACCGCGTTCACTTCTCAGCGTCATTTCTGACGCTAAAAACAACATGCGAAGCCCGGCGCAACTCTCACGTCGTACCGAGACTTACCGCGACGAAGTAGCCGCGCGAGTGTACGAAGCTTACGAAGGCGCACTACAGCGTGCCAACGCCGTCGACTTCGACGATCTGCTGCTGAAAACCTACCAGCTTCTCGAAGGTCATCCTGAGATGCTCGAGAAATATCAAAGCAGATTTGAGCACCTACTTGTCGATGAGTTTCAGGACACTAACGCGCTGCAATTCCAAGTCGCCAGATTGCTCGCAATGAAGAGTCGGAACATCTGTGTCGTTGGTGATCCCGATCAGTCGATCTACTCATGGCGTCATGCCGATCCCACGAATCTAACGGATTTCCAAAGTACATTCAAAAACACCAAGATCGTAACGCTGGATCAGAGCTACAGGTCGACCCAGATTATTCTCGAAGCAGCTGATGCTGTGATCGGTAACAACGACGGTCGGATGGAGAAAACTCTCTGGACCGAAAACAGCCGTGGAACTCGCATAATAGTCGCTGAGGCATATAACGAAGAAGAGGAAGCAAGGCTAGTTCTTGAGGCGGCTAACGAACTAAAGAACAAAGACGGAATCGGTCACAACGAAATTGCGGTTATGTACCGCGTGAACGCACAGTCACGTGCCTTTGAAGTTGCGTGTAATCAACAAGGAATTCCGTATCGATTAGTAGGTGGAGTGAAGTTCTACGATCGAAAAGAAGTCAAAGATATTTTGGCGTTCTTGCGAGTCGTATCAAACCCCGCAGATGATGCCGCTTTAGAACGAATAATCAACGTCCCTGCACGTGGTCTATCGGCCCGTACTGTCGCTGAATTAAGACGAGTAGCGGTAGCCAACAACGTACCCGCACTCGATGTAATTCTGGATATCACACGAATTCAACTCGGCGATGAAGACCCGCCCGCTTACTATGCTGAACTAGCGACACGTGCTCTGAAATCGGTCACAGCGTTTGGCGATCTTATCTCTCAATTTATCGAACAGTCTCTCGCACTGGACACAAACGAACTGATCGACTTGATGGTTGAGCGAAGTG
>JAPKCH010000041.1 GCA_026421185.1 Dehalococcoidia bacterium
GAGTCCCGGCACTTACAAGAACTGGGAATAAGCTCAAGTGGCAAAAGGCAATGATTCGACATCCGTTCGCACACACAGCGGCGCGGCAAAGTCGGTAATTACTCCGCCACTCGGCTACCCGATGGGTAACTGGGGGCTTCGTCAAGGTGTTGCCAAGGGCATTCACCGTGACATTCACGCACGAGCAGTGGTCTTTGGACGCGATGGAATTTCACTAGCAATAGTTTCACTGGAAATCGCGGGTTTGACGAATGAAACGGTTCAAGCGATCAAAGCTCGAATATTTCAGGTCGCGGGAATTCCCATCGATAATGTTCTTTTGAACTTTACTCATAACCACACTTCACCAGATACGTTCGTTTCACTACCTCGAGAGTGGATGACTTGGACGACGTGGCTTGCTGATCAAGTCGCAGGTTGTGTGTTCAATGCGGCTAATCAAGCCATTCCAGTCAAGGTCGGTACGGCACTCGGTTCTTTCGATAATTGGACAGTTAATCGACAGTACCCTGAAAAACCGGTTGACACAGAATTAGGTGTGATGCGTATCGATGACGATGAAGGCCATCCGATCGCACAGGTGATCAACTTCGCTTGTCACGGTACTGCCGATGGTGGTCAGTACTTAGAGTGGTCAGGCGACTTTGCTGGCGAAATGTCGGCAGAAATCGAGAATCGAATTCCCGGTTCTGTTGCAATCTATTTGCAGGGTGCAGCCGGCGACATTCATCCATTTGACTGGTGGTTCGGTAACAATGCATCCGAGCATCTTCACTCTCACGAAGACACTGCCCTTTTAGGCAGATCTTTGGGCGAAGCAGTGCTGAAACTTATCAGCGGCATTACAGTCGGCGAAAATGTAAGATTGGGAGTAGTAGCTACATCAGCCACATTGCCCCGTCACCAGGTGAACTGGCCAGTTTCAGAAGCGATTCAAAATCGTGAAAAACTAAGAGCAGAACTCGGAACTTACACAGGTGAAACCTGGCTTCCAGGGACTACAACAGCGAACACTGCAGAACGACACCCCGAGCTATACGGCTGGGGGAACAATGAAGTTGGATTGGCAATAAATCAGACTCTTCCCTCAGTCAATCTTGTTGTTCGCGGATTTCGGATTGGCGACACATTGATTTCGGCGCATGCTGGTGAACTTTTCAACGAGCTCGGCACTGAAATCAAAAATGCTTTTCCAACGAATCGTCCATGGGTAGCAAGCTACTGCGACGATTACATCGGTTACATCTCGTCTCGTCAGCCTCATGAAGAAATTAAAGACATTCCTGTAGATGAAATTGTCGATATGAAAAAGTACCGACGTTACTACGGAACGACGACAAGCCCCTATGCGCCAGAAGCCGGTGAGGCTCTCGTCAAAACTGCAATCAACGTACTTAAATCACTTTAACCCGAACGAATAATTCAAATGAAAGCACTTTTACTCGCTGATTTCGGCGCACCTTACTACCCCGACATTCGTGACGAACATCCCGACATTGAGTTGGTCGAGGCTTACACAAACGAAGATATTCTCACAGAAATAGGCACTGCAGATGCGGTCTTCGGCTACCTCACTGCCGAGCAATTTAAAGCAGCAACCCAACTCAAATGGATACAAACGCTCGATGCAGGCATGGAAGGGCTCTTTAACGCTGTGCCTAACATTGTCGACACCGAAGTTGAAGTCACGAATACACGTGGTGCAGGTGCCCCGATGATCGGTGAGCACGGTGTGGCGCTGATGCTTGCTCTCGCACGGCAGCTGCCTAAGTTCTGGGCTGATAGATTAGCTCATCGATGGGATCAAGATGGCGCACTCGAAGTTGTCGAATATCTTGGCAACAAAACGTGTGGAATCGTCGGACTTGGAAAATCAGGTCGTGAAATAGGTTGGCGGGCAAAAGCTCTAGGTATGAACATCATTGCTGTTGATGAGCAGCCTGTCGACGGCGATCCGATCGTTGAGGACGTTTGGGGACTTACCAAGTTAAACGATCTGCTTCAGCAATCTGACTATGTTGTCGTGACGGCTCCCTACACGGCTCGTAATGAAAATATGATTGGTGAAGCTGAGCTTGCTCTAATGAAGCCAACCGCTCGAATCGTGGTTACCTCACGTGGTCGACTTGTCGAACATAATGCCTTGATTGCAGCTCTGAAATCCGGAGGCATTGCAGGCGCAGGACTCGACACTACGATTGTTGAGCCACTCCCAGCTGACAACGAATTATGGGATTTGCCAAACGTGATCATCACGCCTCACATCGCCGGTAATTCTGAGCAAGAACTGCTTGATAAGAGGACAGTGGACATTTTCGCTGAGAATCTTCGACGATACTTGTCGGCTCAGCCAATGATCAACATTGTTGATAAGCAGCTTCAGTATTAGCCCAAAGGTGCTCTCGGAGGTTTCCAGTCAATTCTGTCTGATCTCAGTGCTCCAGCCGAAGACAAGTAGACGGTTTGTATAACCTTGTTGCGATTAGTTCCTCACTAATAGATCCCCAGTCGAAACTTTGCTTTTTTGTCTGAATGAACTAAACTCTCTAAAGTTCACGGGTGCGGGTGGTTGATAGCAAAGGTAAGTGGCTGTCATTTTAGACATACATCTGTCCAGTTCATCCCTCCGATTCCTGATTCTTATTTGATTATATTTTTAAGGGATGGATAACGAGCATGAAACTTACAAAAGTATTGCCACTGTTGCTAATTGCAATATTGGCGCTTGCACTGATCGCTGCTTGTAGCAGTGAAGATGATTCTTCTGCCGACGAGCAGACAGCTCCAACATCGGTGCCGACTGCAACTCAGCAGCCTGCGGCCGACACGAGCGACGATGACAATGAAGCAGAAGTGGTAAAGATCGGTTTGCTTTCTCCGCAGACTGGTCCACTGGCTGTTTACTCAGCTGGATTCGAAGATGCGGCATCACTCGCAATTACTGACCTAAACGCAAGCCAGAGCGTGTACGCCTACGAGTTGATTGTTGCCGATTCAGCTTGTGATGGCACCCAAGCTGCTACAGCAGCTCAGTCGCTAGTCGACGCTGGTGTTTCAGTGATCGTTGGTGCTGCATGTTCGGGTGCTACTCTCGGCGCTGTTGCAGTTGCTGCTCCTGCTGGAGTTCCGATGATCTCGTACGCGAGCACATCGCCTGCAGTCACTGATGCAGATGATGATGGCAATCTGTTCCGAGTTGTTCCGAGCGATGCTCAGCAGGCTGTTGCATTGACGGAGGTTGTTGCACAGGCTGGCTCAAGCTCACCTGCAATCATCTACATGACGAACGACTACGGTGCAGGATTAGCTGACAACTTTGCATCTAACACTGGCCTGGGTATTTGTTCACAGGTTGGTTATGATCCATCCGAAGGTTCTTACGATGCCGCTTCACTTGCTCAGGCAGTTGTTGACGGTGGTTGTGACTCTGTAGTTCTGATGTCGTACGCCACCGATGGTGCTGCGATTATGGAAGAGCTACAGGCTCAGGGCTTCGCCGGTGCGTTGTTCGGTGCTGATGGTCTTGCTGACTCGAATTTCCAGAATTCGTTTACCGACGTTTCTGCCTTGCATGGGTTGATTGCAACTCGATCACGATCCGGTGATGCTTCTGGTGCAAAGGCTAACTTCGAGACTGCTTATGCTGCTGCCGGTGGTGACACTGAAGGCATCTACACTCACGAGACTTTCGATGCTGTGAACATAGCTGCTGCGGCTATTGCTGCTGGTGGCGATCTGGCAGCTGCTATTGCAGGTGTTGGTTCTAGCTACGATGGTGCGAGCGGCAAACACACCTTCGATTCGAATGGTGACGTTTTGGGCACAGGTTACGAAGTTTGTGCATTCGCTGTTTCTGACGGTTCGTCTGACTTCGACTGTCCACAGATTTGGACTGCCGATAGTGGACTCGCTGGCACAGCGCCAGACGTTGGTCCGGCTCCTGCTAAGGCTGCGAAGATTGGTTTACTTAGCCCGCAGACTGGTCCACTAGCTGTTTACTCGGCCGGGTTTGAAGACGCGGCAGTAGTCGCTATTGATAATCTCAACGCAAGCCAGAGCGTGTACGCCTACGAGTTGATTGTTGCCGATTCAGCTTGTGATGGCACCCAAGCTGCTACAGCAGCTCAGTCGCTAGTCGACGCTGGTGTTTCAGTGATCGTTGGTGCTGCATGTTCGGGTGCTACTCTCGGCGCTGTTGCAGTTGCTGCTCCTGCTGGAGTTCCGATGATCTCGTACGCGAGCACATCGCCTGCAGTCACTGATGCAGATGATGATGGCAATCTGTTCCGAGTTGTTCCGAGCGATGCTCAGCAGGCTGTTGCATTGACGGAGGTTGTTGCACAGGCTGGCTCAAGCTCACCTGCAATCATCTACATGACGAACGACTACGGTGCAGGATTAGCTGACAACTTTGCATCTAACACTGGCCTGGGTATTTGTTCACAGGTTGGTTATGATCCATCCGAAGGTTCTTACGATGCCGCTTCACTTGCTCAGGCAGTTGTTGACGGTGGTTGTGACTCTGTAGTTCTGATGTCGTACGCCACCGATGGTGCTGCGATTATGGAAGAGCTACAGGCTCAGGGCTTCGCCGGTGCGTTGTTCGGTGCTGATGGTCTTGCTGACTCGAATTTCCAGAATTCGTTTACCGACGTTTCTGCCTTGCATGGGTTGATTGCAACTCGATCACGATCCGGTGATGCTTCTGGTGCAAAGGCTAACTTCGAGACTGCTTATGCTGCTGCCGGTGGTGACACTGAAGGCATCTACACTCACGAGACTTTCGATGCTGTGAACATAGCTGCTGCGGCTATTGCTGCTGGTGGCGATCTGGCAGCTGCTATTGCAGGTGTTGGTTCTAGCTACGATGGTGCGAGCGGCAACCACACCTTCGATTCGAATGGTGACGTTTTGGGCACAGGTTACGAAGTTTGTGACTTTGCCATTTCAGGTGGAACTGCAGACTTTGATTGCCCAGTGATTTGGACAGCGGACAGCGGTTTGGCTAATAAGTAATCCTTAGAGGATAAGCTTTGACTTTGATGTGGCCTGCGGTTTGGGAAAACTCATCCGCAGGCCATGTTGTATGATCCGGTTTCGAGAATTATTTCGCCTGTTTGATCGATTAGATCGGAAGACGTTCGTTTGAGTGAATTGCGACTTGCTTGGGGACGTATTGCTTCCTGGCAGCGACGGTTACTTCTTAGTGCTGTTCTACTGCTTGATGCTGTTCTCGGGATGAGCACCGGTACGAGTGTAGTCACTCTGATTGGTTTCAGTACGGGTGACTTAAAATGGATGCTGTTGGGAGCAGAAATGCTTTCCGGTGGTTTGATTTTGATTCACACTGGGCTAAACGCTGTTCCAGAGCGATGGAAAACTGCGTCAACAATTGTCGCACCTGTGATAGTCGCTATTCTTGGCTTTGTGATTCTGGAAGTTGCGCTTTCAGGGCTTGGTCGATCAGCAAAGGTCAACTTCAATCTTGCTTCGATCGGATTGAGTGGGCTCTATTGGTCTGCAGCGTATCTGACTGTTGCTATTGGTTTGACGCTGACTTACAAGATTCAGCGTTTCGGAAATTTCGCACAGGCTGAGATGGTTCTCGTCGGTGCCTACGTGGCTTTGACCTTGATGTGGTCGGACCGATTCTTCTCTGGTTCTGATGCTCCAAAAGATGGTGTTTTGAACTGGAGTTTGTACCTTTCAGCTGCGATGGCGGCTTTTTTAATAACAGGGTTATTTGGCCTGTTTACCGACCGGGTTGTATACAAGCATTTGCGACGCAAGGCGGCGTCGTTTCAAGTGATGATGATTGCTTCGCTGGGTGTGGCGATGGTGATACGCGCGCTGCTGTACATGCGATTTTCAGCACGGACTTTTAGATTTATTCCTGATCGTGACTGGAAAGTGACTGAGTCCAGATTCCAAGTCCCAACAGAGCGTATCCAACTTAATCTAGGTGATCGTGCTGAAACGGGGCTTCTCAATTTAGCTGAGAACGTAAATCCTTACGGATTCACGTATACAAAATCGGCTTTGGTTGTTGGAATTTTCGGCGCTGTGCTGTTGATAATGTTTTTGTTGCACAAGACTCGATATGGTCGGCAGATGAGAGCAGTTGCTGATAATCCTGACCTTTCTGCTTCAAGTGGAATAAACGTGGAACGGGTTTACGGCACTAGCGCTTTTTTGTCGGCTGGAATATCTGGTCTTGGTGGTGCGATGCTGGCAGCCATACTGCCAATAAATCCCGAGCTTGGTATTTCTTTGCTGCTGCCGGCGTTTGCCGTGATTGTGTTGGGGACGATCGGATCGCTGCCGGGTTTGTTGATTGGCGCGATATTCGTGGGATTTGTGCGTGCAGTTTCTGATCCTTTATTAATTGGAGCAGGAAATGCTCTGGATCGTCCGACGGCTTCCGGTTTTGCAGAGGTTATGCCGTTTATTTTCTTAATTGGAGTGTTGTTGCTAACGCCAAAAGGTATTGGCTTCGCTATGCATCAATGGAGTTTAGATCGGACTCGAAGACAACGATCTCAGACTGTAATTGAACCACGTTCAGGGTCGGTCTATGAGGGCTGGCGAACAATCGAGTCGGCAATTGGATCAGTGACAAGTGTTATTTCTGGCGTCGCTGAACGGGTGACTTCAGTTGTCGGAACAGGGTTTGGGTATTTGTTCACTTTGTTCTCTTTGCTTTCGGGATTGATTGGGTTTACCAGACATCGGATTGCTGATTACTTGAAACCGCTGTTCAGTGGATCAAGACAGGTGCATCAAATTTGGAGTGCTCGAAAACGCCTCGTGTTTGCTGATCGGGAGACGAACCGTGGTTCATGGATAACGTTCGTAGTTCTTCTCGGACTACTTCTAATTCTTGTTTGGTTGTTGCCGAGTGTTAGCTCTCTGACAAAGACGTTGCAGGTTGCTCGAATCGCAAGCTTGGTTGGTATTTTCGGATTGATGGCGTTCTCGCTAAACCTCCACACGGGCATGACCGGTATGACTAACTTTGGTGTTATTTTCTTTGTGGGTATTGGTGCTATTTCCGTTGGGTTGCTTGCTGCGCCTGTGGAGACGAACGGATACGGCTGGTCGCCATGGACCGCTACGGTTTTGGGTGTGACTTTGGCAGGAGCGATTGGATGGTTGCTAGCGTTCCCAACAAGTAAGTTACGAGTGGATTATTTCGCGATCGTGACGATTTCTCTCGGAGAGATGTTACGAATTGCACTCCAAGCTGAACCAATGTTGAGGGCTGGGACTAAGACTTCGGCTATTGGTATTTCCAGATATAAACGCCCGTTGGAAGATTGGTGGGATGCGGGACCGGCGAACAACGTTGGCAGTTGGCTTGGTATCGATGGAGGTGCACCATATGTGGTGTTCCTAGCGGTGCTGAGTCTTGTTGCACTGGTAATCGTATGGCGGGTTCTAGACACGATGTTTGCGTCACCATGGGGACGAATTCTTCGATCAATCCGGAGTGATGAGGAAGTTAGTCACCATCACGGCCACAACATTCTCAGTCACAAGGCTTTGAGCTTAGCTCTGGGTGCCGTGGTGGCTGCGTTGGCCGGAGCCTTATGGGCGTGGTTGAACACGAGTATTTTCCCCGATTTTATCAACCCCGTTCGTTCAACATTTCTTGTGTGGGCAGCGTTCATAGTGGGTGGTTCTGGTAATAATCGTGGAATGGTGATTGGTGCGTTCCTAGTTGTACTAGTTGAATTTGTGTTCAACGTTATGGTCGTAGCAAGGGGTGGGGCTGATCTGGCATTCAATGGATTTGTGCAGAAGTTAGATACTGTGTTCGAGTGGGTGATTAATGATTTTGGTGGCATTTTCTGGTCGCCACTTTCGGTTGAAGAGGCATTCCCGAATGGTGAAGTCCAGCTTGAACTGACGTACTTAAAGGTCTCGCTGATCGGACTGGTTATTGTTGGTGCGCTGATGCTTTCGTCTAAGGGATTGATACCTGCAGTCCCTGGTAGACCAAAAAGACCGCCTAGGGTACTGAGTGGGTATTCTGAACCTATAGGCGAATCTGTTGATGGAGGTGTTGATAAAACCAGGACGGAGCAGCCATGATGCAATCAGTACTTAAAGTAGACCGATTGACTAAAGACTTCGGTGGTCTTCGGGCCGTCGATGATGTTTCATTCAACGTGAATGCTGGAGAGTTTGTTGGCCTGATTGGTCCGAACGGGTGCGGAAAATCGACCACGTTTAACTGTATTTCGGGTTTGTTGGAGTCGAGTGGCGGGACTGTTGAGGTGATGGGGCGCGATGCGACTGGCAAGCGACCAGACCAGATTCAGAGTTTTGGTCTTACTCGAACATTTCAGCACACGCGATTGTGGCGAGATATGACGGTGATTGAGAATTTACTTGTTCCACCTCGTCACCAATTCGCTCCAAATATGTTTTTGTCGTTGTTTAGACCTGGATCACGAAAAGCTGAATCACAGCGAGTAGATCTTGGTTACCAGCTTTTGGAAATGCTTGAGATCGAGAGGGTTGCGCATAATTTTGCGAGTGAACTTTCGGGTGGACAGAGCAAGTTGGTCGACATTGGACGTGCATTGATGAGTTCGCCACGGTTTTTGATGTTAGATGAACCGGTGGCGGGTGTTGCTGGGCCTTTAGCGGAGAAGATTTTTGAAAATTTGCGAAGTCTTGTACGTGATCAAGGCGTTTCGATGTTGGTTATCGAGCACAACATGGATTTTATTTTGAGGAGCGGTGTGGATCGAATTATTGTTATGGATTCTGGGAAGGTTTTGATGCAGGGCACTCCAGATGAAGTTCGAAGTAACAAGGAAGTTATTGAGGCTTATCTCGGAAACGACTCGACTTCGCAAGCGGCGGGATCAGGCGCATCGTGACGAGAATTCTTGACGTCGTGGGTCTTGAGGGTGGTTATGGCACTGTGCAGATTCTGTACGGTGTAGATTTGCATGTTAACGAGGCCGAGTTTGTGACGATCATTGGCCCGAATGGCTGTGGTAAATCAACGTTTCTGAAGGTGTTGTTTGGTCTTGCTACTCACTACGGTGGGTCGGTATTTCACGCTGGCGAAGAAGTTTCAGGGTGGCGGACTGATCGATTAGTTGAACGTGGGATTTCTTACGTTCCGCAGGTAGACAACGTTTTCCCGTCTTTATCGGTTTATGAGAATTTACAGATGGGGGGCATAAAGCTTCCCACTAATGTTCTGAATTCTCGAATTGACCGAGCTTTCGATATGTTCCCGGGGATTTCGCAACGGAAGAATGATCTAGCTGCTTCGCTTTCGGGTGGAGAGCGGCAGATGTTGGCAATTTCGAGAGCGTTGATTTCGGATCCTACTTTTTTGTTGCTTGATGAGCCCACCGCAGCTCTCTCGCCAATATTCCAGCAGCAAATCATCAGCGGTATCGAATCATTGAGGGATGATGGGATTTCGATTTTGCTGGTCGAGCAGAACGCTCGATTGTCGCTGGCTCGATCAGATCGTGGCTACATATTCGTATCGGGGAAGATCGTTCACACTGGCGATGCTAAAGAGATGCTGGATAATCCAAAAATCGGAGAGTATTTTTTGGGATTCCAGGAATAGCAGGGTATCTCAACATGTCGACTACGGAGTCAAAATGAGATACGAGCGAGTCGCCGACATAAAATATCCGGTTTCGAAAATCGGTATAGGAACGCTTGGTGTGCAGGAGATAGACCACGCATGGACTCTGTGCGACACCTACGCCGAGCAAAACGGAAACACGTTCGATACGGCGCACCATTACGTCAAAGCTGAAGCAGTGTTTGCTGTGGCTGAATTTAAAGGGATAGTGATTCGATGCGAGTAATAAAGTATGACGATTGAGCTGCTGCTTCCGCTAGTCGTCATATTCTTGTTGGGCGCGATTAGTCCTGGTCCTTCGCTGGCGATTGTGCTCCGCAACAGTGCTCACGGTGGTCGTAGGCATGGTGTGTTGACGGGGTTAGGGCATGGTCTAGGATTCGGTGTGTATGCGTTCTTGGCTGCACTTGGATTCGCCGCCGCCATTGCAGCGAGCGACACTGCTATTCAGATTCTTCGCGGGCTCGGGATAGTTCTGTTGATTTATCTCGGATACGTCTATGCCAAGAGTGCGATCTCTGGGAGTCAACAGAATTCGCATTCGGCGAGTAACGTTAGCAGCAGCGATCGGTCGGGCTTGGTTGAAGGCGCTCTTGTTGCGATTTTGAATCCCAAGATACTGGCGTGGATGTTGGCCATATATGCTCCGTTTATCGACTCTGATATGAGGGTGCCGGAGTTGCTTGGGATAGCGGCGATCGGGTTGGTTATCGACGGCACTTGGTATATAAGTGTTGCGACGTTCCTGACTTCTGGAAATCGCTCGGAGAAGTTGCGGTCGAATGCCAGGAAGATCGACGGTGTTATGGCTACGCTGATGTTTGTGTTTGTCGGCGTTTTGATTGTGGATTTGCTTTAGGTTTGGACGCGTAATAGCGTTATTGGCTAGATGCTGATTACGAGTAGCAGTGAGTTTGGGTGTTAGAGTGGTGGCATGTCAAAACTGCATTTATTAACACTTGTTTCGCTGATGATAATAGCGGTTGCATCTGCTTGCACGGATACGGATATAGAGAGTGCGGGCATCTCGGTCGAAGACGCAGTCGATGCGTCCACATCACCGTCAATATTCCACGTAGACCAAACATTCACCACCGACTCATTTATCGCAGCAGGTTGGAAAAAATCTAAAGAGTACGACACTGCAACAGTTCCAGAATCAACTGAGATTTGGTATGGATTTTTTAACCAGAAAGATATCGAGATAAGATTTTACGAATCGCACGAATCTGCTTTGGCACATGGAGTGCCCCTGGCGCAGGAGTCCGTAGACCAAGACCCAAGTCATACATGCCACGGGTGTCAATACGCCCAGACTGGCTACGGTGCCTACGCTGTGGTGGGAAACGTCGTAATGATGTGCGAGCTAGAGTTGTCCTCATGTGAAACTCTGATCAACGATCTGCCCAAAGACTGAGGCTGGTTGCAGCATAGTTACTTCACCGGACGCTCTGATTATTGCAGGAATGTTTCGACCAAGGATTTAGTTGTTGAATCTAACTTGTTTCGGCGTGGAAGCTAATCCGGGTGTGACAGTCGGTCGCCGATGTACCTCCCTCTACAACAGAGAGATGTTGGTGTCAGGGCGCTGAGTTAATGGCCCGCTCCTTGTTGCCAAAATATATTTAGGGCGAAGGGATATTTTTCTCGGTTGAAACTGTTGGAGACTCTCCCCAGTTGTTTGAAAGTTCATCACCTTTCTGTAAGTACCACCAGACCAAGATTATCCAACCGACCACAGGTATAACTGCTAGGAAGATGAGCCATCCTGATTTACCTGTGTCATGCAGCCTCCGGACAGACAACGCGACCCCGCCAATAAGAAGAAGTAGACTCACATACGGAATGAACCCAAGCAGGATATTGATTGGAACGACCCACCAGTATTCTGAACGAGAGGCTCTTCCTGAAAAATTAAAGTAGTTCTTCAGAAAACTTGTATACGCTTTGACCGGACCCATATTGGCTGGGACTGGTATCTGACTGACACCACAATGCGGACAAAATTCCGCAGATACGATCATCGACTCCGTACAGGAGGCGCAATACCTATCGACTGAAGTCATATGTACAGTCCTTTCTAGTTGAGTGTCCGTAAGTCTCAGTGTCAGTCCCGAACTGACACTGATTAATAAACTGAGGCTCAGAAGTATCAATAGTAATTGAAGTACAGAAGCCCCCGCAGAAATGCGGGGACTTCTCTATTGTTTGTTGTAACCGCACGAATTAAATTGGTTGCTCGAATTACTAATACGAAATTCACGAATTACGAGAAGATATTATTGATAGATCAGTCGACAGCCAATATTTCAGTCCGATACCACGGATTGGACGCACTCCGGGCAATTGCGATGGTGTTAGGAATTGTGCTTCATGCTGCATTGCCGTACTTCGACACATCGGGAATCTGGCCATCTGACAAGGGTAACTCCAATGTCATTTGGGGGATATTTGAGTTCATACACCTTTGGCGTATGCCCTTATTTTTTATTCTCGCAGGCTTTTTTGCAGCCTTAGTTGTCGATAAACACTCATGGCGAGCATTTTGGCGACAGAGACTTAGGAGAGTTGGATTACCGCTGTTTGTGTTCCTTCCATTGATTGCACTCAGCATGCCGTACATATGGATCTATGGATTCAATGGAACCTTCACAGGTGAAGACATTGGTCCAGAGGGTTACTTGAATCCATGGCATCTTTGGTTTCTCTTTCATCTTTTAATATTTGTGATATTTATGGCGATATGGAAACTGATTCAACAGGTTATTTCGATCGTTGTGAAAATCGATATAATTCGCAATATTTGGCAGAAATCTGTAGACACAGGCCTTCGGGTCATCTACTTTCCGGCACCGGTCCTGTTGTTCATCATTCTTGTAGTTCTGCTCATTCCAAGTGATGCTGGATTGGACGAAAACCCACTGGCAGGATTTATTTATTTTTCGTTTGGCTATGGGCTATTTCAACGACCAGCCTTGCTCATGACTTTCAAGCGGTTCTGGGCAATCTATCTCTGCTTGGGTATGTCAGGTTTTATCTATTACTTGTGGGTTGCTCCGCAAGTAATGGATATCTACCAATCAGGTGGACAGGATGATGGTCTGGGGATGCTTTACATCAGTCTAATCGCGTTCTGCGCTCTTGCATTCAGCTTCGGATTTATCGGTCTCGCAGAGAATCATCTTGGCGGTCAAAGTAATCGATGGCGTTGGTTAGCCGACTCTTCCTACTGGGTATACATAATCCACCTACCCGTAGTCAGCCTTGCCACCTTCGGGATGTTCTCTATTGGGATCCCTAATGAAATCAAATTCATCCTTGCGATTTTCACCACTTTAGCGTTCGCTTTGGTGACATATCAATTTTTAGTTCGTCGCTCTCCAGTTGGTGTCTTGCTGAACGGCCGGCGCTACTAGGGGAAGCTGTACAGAAAGAGAAGTGCAACAAGGACGCTGGCAAATTGGAGTCTTATCTCTAAACGGGTGTGATTGAGGGAGGGGGTAGACCGCCGATATACCTCCCTACCCGGATCTGTGAGAACTCAGCGCTTGACCCTATTTTTGGACGTATAAATGACATCGAAAACTAATGTGCCTAGAACGAAATCGCCTATACTGACGTCAAAATTTCGTAAGAAATTGAGCTTGTGCGCTGAGTTCTGACATATCCATCCGAACTCACCTCCATTGCTCTAACAGCTGCTTTAGGTACGTTGGAGGTTTTAGCGATTTAGCCACCTGCAAGCGTGCCTGCAAATACCTGCCATGCCAGCAATGACTTGGCGGTAAGACTAAGGAATATATACGTGTATTCTCCGAACAGATAATTGCGCCAACGCCATGTCTGTCGGTACTGGAACACCATATTCAGAGCAAAACTGTTGAAGAAAATGAAAAGCGAAAAGAAGATGACGTAAACGAATACGGGTGCCTCAGCGGTACTACTGGGAGCCCACAGGTAGAAGGCAATAGCGATCCATGGCACTAATCCCGAAAGCGTTCCAAACCAGAAGGCGGTCCAAGATGGGCTGCCGGGCTGTTCATATTTCTCCATTAACAGTCCGAACAAGATCATCGAGGCATTAACACCGAATAAGGCGATCATCGCTGATATGTCTGTGATTCCCGGTAGCATCCCGATTATCACTATCATCAGAGATGAGCTAAATGAATACTCTATCCATCTAGCATAATTGCGCCTCGTCTTGAGTTGTCCGATATACCACTGGAACACGCCTGGCAGGATGAGTATGAGGTGGGCAGTTGCAGACATAAGTAGGAATGCGCCAACACCCCATCCGATACGGAAATCGAAAAGCGCAGTGATGACCTGCGGATCGGTTCCCGGACGCCCAGTAAGGAAGAAGGCCGTTACAGGTATTGAGAAATCGTTGGTCAGCGATAGTACAGCGATGGCCTGAATAAAATGGACAAGACCTGCAAAGGCATTGAAGATACGCAGCCTATTCGCGGTGCGTACAGCTATAGCTTGTGTATTAACCATAGGAGGTTAGTTACCTTGAATTTCCTGTTGTTACATGCTGGAGGTTAGAGTACATGAGCCTCACAGCCACCATTAATAATGGATACATCAGAACCCGGTCTTGACATACCTATAAGTAAAACACGGCAAGTTAATCACTAATCTAAGGGTTCACGCTGAGCCCCGTCAGAACCGTTGAAAGCAATTTCCAATCCGTTTTCCTCAGAGCTCTATTGCCGGATGTGAGATAGAAACTCATTACGCGTGGAACTGTTGATTTTGAACTCACCAAGCATTGAACTTGTGACCATTTCAGAGTTCTGTTTCTTTACCCCACGCATCACCGAGCACATGTGTGATCCATTGACAACCACCGCAACCCCTCGAGGTTGAACCAGCGTGTTTATCGTTTCGGCGATTTGTTTTGTCAATCGCTCTTGAACCTGAAGTCGTCTGGCAAACATGTCTACAATTCTCGGGATTTTCGAGAGGCCGACAATCTTAGCACCTGGCAAATAGCCAACACTTGCTTCTCCTGTGAATGGGAGCATATGGTGCTCGCATAGGCTATGGAATTCGATGCCCCTAACCACAACCATTTCATCGTATTCTGCGTCGAACAGAGCATTGTTTAGTAACGTAATCGGATCGGTGTTATATCCGGAGAGAAGCTCCTCATACATACGAGCGACTCTTCTCGGAGTATCGATTAAACCATCTCGATCCGTTTCTTCTCCAACAGCTGTCAAAATGGACCTTACGGCTGTTTCCACACTTGGCTTAGTCGTAGGTTCCAAGGGGAGAGTTGATGTTTTTGTTTGTGTAACCATTTTCTTCTCCGTTAGGTTCACAGATCGATGTCTGGTTCTAACTGTCTGCATGTATGTATAAAAGCTTCATAAATATAATTATGTTGGATATATACTATGCTAGAAAATGTGTGGTGTAAAGTCGTCAATTGTGAAACAATGTGGATATGAGTCAGAACTATTCAGTAAAACCAAGAAAAAATGAAATAACTAAGAAGCGTCAAGAATTACTTGATGCTTTGATCTCTGGAGATCAAGTAGCAGCAGCTCGAGTGGTAGAAGATTTCGTCTCGCAGAGGTGGGAACCGGCATTTGTTTACGTTGATGCAATAGGACACTGCATGGCTGAAATTGGAGCTCGATGGCATAGCGGCAATTTGTCTATCGCCACTGAGCACCGTGCTACACATATTGCTTTACGGCTCTTATCCAGAGTTCAGGATGCATATACACCTACTAGGCGCGTCGGCCGGCGAGCGATAGTCACTTCGGTGCAAGGTGACAACCATTTGATAGGTGGACTGGCGTTCGCCGATCTTCTCAGGTTCAAGGGATGGGATGTGGATTTCTTGGGCGCTGACTCGCCAGTTAGTTCGATTGTTGACCTGGTGGTACAAGAAAAGCCAGATCTTGTCGGTCTATCTGTAATGATCGAGGAATATCTACCCAACGCTACTTCGACTGTAAAAGCTCTAAAAGCAGTCGACGAGAATCTCGTTGTCGTTGTAGGTGGAGCCGCCGCGGGTACTTCGGATGCAGCAGTTTCTTTGTCTGACGCAGATTTTTACAGTGGAGATGTAGTCTCTGCTGTGGAATGGAGTCAGAATAAATTCAACCTTAACGATTCCACAATGTCACTCGAAGTCATGCTTAGCGATATGGGAACTACGATCCAATCCCTGAGGAAAGATCGAGGCCTAAGTCAGCAAGAATTAGCAACTGGAGCTGGCCTTGACCGAAGTTACATAAGTGCTGTTGAAAATGGCAAGCAAAATGTAAGTTTTGCCACTCTCAAGGGAATATCAGACGTTTTGGGAGTGAGAGTGACCGA